>NZ_CP011102.1:0-315000 GCF_003534205.1 Listeria weihenstephanensis
AGTCGTTTTCAGTGGTCTACGCAGATAAAACTTTTCTTCCTTTACGACGACGACTAGCTAAAACTCTACGTCCGTTTTTAGAACTCATACGTTGACGGAAACCATGTACTTTTTTTCTTTTACGTTTACTTGGTTGATATGTTCTTTTCATTAATTACACCTCCTAATAAGGGTCTACTACAAATTTACTCGTATAGACAGTCTTAGACATTGTACAGAAATATACGAGATTTGTCAATATACTTCCTAATAAAGCAAAATATAAAAACTCTATCTTCCATAATACCATATTTTCAAACTGATATATACCCATTCCTATGATTTTTTTTAACTATTTTATTCTGTGGATAACGTGAAATATAATCAAAAAGCCCTAAAATAGCTCTATTTTTGTGGATAACTATCGATATTCACTAAAAGTTATGCACAATTAGGGGGTAGTTAACCACAGGTGCTTGTGGATAACTAAAATACTCTTATTTTCTTATACAGTCCTAGTTCACAAGTTATGCACAAGCTCATATCCTGTGGACATCTTTTTTCAACATCTTCATAACTTTGTGGATAGAATTTGAAATCCCTTGCGATTGTGATGTTTTTCTGATATTATATCAATTGTCGAATAGAAAAATATTTGGGGATAACATTATTTATCCACAGTTAGCTTTTGCTTTGTGGATAACTTCTAAACAACCCCTGTATAACTTTATCCACGGCTTTAATCCTCTGTGGATAACTTTTACGTCTATTTAAAAAGGGGGGAATACTAGTGCAAACAATGGAAGACATATGGAACGAAACCTTACGCATCGTCAAACAAAATATGAGCAAGCCGAGTTATGATACTTGGATGAAATCTACCACCGCTCATTCGCTTGAAGGAAGTACATTTATCGTTACCGCTCCAAACAATTTTGTTCGAGATTGGCTTGAAAAAAGTTACTCGCAATTTATCGCTAATATCCTGCAGGAAATTACGGGAGAAAATTTTGATGTCCGCTTTATTGATGGTGAGCAAGATGAGGTATTTGATAATTACATTCCGCCAAAACCGCGTAATTTAGAAGATGAATTGGATGAAGAAAATTCCAAGCATATGTTAAATCCACGTTATGTTTTTGATACTTTTGTCATTGGTTCTGGAAATCGTTTTGCCCACGCAGCTTCACTCGCAGTAGCGGAAGCACCGGCCAAAGCGTATAATCCACTCTTTATTTATGGTGGCGTTGGTCTTGGAAAAACGCATTTAATGCACGCCATCGGTCACTATGTTTTAGAGCATAAAACCAACGCAAAAGTGATGTATCTTTCTAGTGAGAAATTTACAAATGAATTTATTAACTCTATTCGAGAAAATAAAGCAGAAGAATTTCGGAATAAATATCGTAACGTCGATGTACTATTGATTGATGATATTCAATTTTTAGCTGGAAAAGAAGGAACGCAAGAAGAATTTTTCCATACATTCAATACGCTTTACGATGAGCAAAAACAGATTATTATTTCAAGTGATCGCCCGCCAAAAGAAATTCCAACCCTTGAAGATCGCTTACGTTCGCGCTTTGAGTGGGGTCTCATCACAGATATTACACCACCAGATTTAGAAACAAGAATCGCGATTTTGCGCAAAAAAGCAAAAGCTGATGGACTTGATATTCCGAATGAGGTTATGCTTTATATCGCGAACCAAATTGATTCGAATATTCGTGAGCTTGAGGGTGCACTTATTCGCGTTGTTGCTTATTCTTCTCTTGTGAACAAGGATATCAATGCTAATTTAGCTGCAGAAGCGCTGAAAGATATCATTCCAAATTCCAAATCCCATGTGATCCGAATTCCTGATATTCAAGAAGCAGTCGGCGAATATTATCACGTTCGTTTAGAAGATTTCAAAGCAAAAAAACGGACGCAAAGCATTGCCTACCCTAGACAAATCGCGATGTACCTATCCCGAGAACTAACCGATGCTTCCCTACCAAAAATAGGAGAAGAATTTGGTGGACGCGACCATACAACAGTTATTCACGCACACGAAAAAATTTCGCAACTGCTGAAAATAGATCAGAATTTAAAAAATGACCTGGCGGAGATAGAGAAAAATTTGAGGAAACCTAAGAATTTGTTCTAGAACTATAAATGGAATACATGCTCTAAATCAGCAAGTAATGTCTCAACAACTCTGTGGATACTGTGGATAAGTTGTACACACTTACCAACAAGTTATCAACATGTGGAAAACTTTGCGGTTCATAGGCTACAACCTACTTATCCACAAATCCACAGGCCCTATTACTATTACTACTATTTTTTTATTAATTAATTAAACATATTTGGTTAGAAATGCTATACTTAGAAAAAGAAATTAAAGATGGGGGAATTCTCATGAAATTTGTAATTCAGCGCGATCGTCTTGTTCAAGCGGTAAACGAAGTAACGCGTGCTATTTCTTCAAGGACTACTATTCCAATTTTGACGGGAATTAAAATCACTGTAAATGACGAAGGTGTCACATTAACTGGTAGTGACTCAGATATTTCTATTGAAGCATTTATCCCTTTGATTGAAAATGATGAAGTTTTAGTCGAAGTTGAAAATTTTGGCGGTATTGTTCTGCAAGCTCGTTATTTTGGTGATATTGTTCGTCGTTTACCTGACGAAAACGTTGAACTGGAAGTAACAACAAACTATCAAACCAATATTCGTTCTGGTCAAGCCTCGTTTAATCTTATCGGACTTGATCCTGCAGAATATCCTAAATTACCGGAAGTTACTGCTGGTAAAAGTATTCAAATTCCTATTTCAGTACTTAAAAATATTATTCGCCAGACCGTTTTTGCTGTTTCTGCGATTGAAGTTCGTCCTGTTTTAACTGGTGTGAACTGGATTATTAAGAATAATGTCTTAACTGCTGTTGCAACGGATAGCCATCGTCTTGCCTTGCGCGAAATTCCACTTGCAACGGAAATCGATGAGGAATACAATATTGTGATTCCTGGAAAAAGCTTATCTGAACTAAATAAAATTTTAGATGAAGGTACAGAATCAATCGAAATGGTACTTGCTAACAACCAAATTTTATTTAAACTCAAAGATTTGCTGTTTTATTCGCGCTTATTGGAAGGTAGTTATCCTGATACATCGAGGCTTATCCCTACTGAAACCAAGTCTGATCTAATTATTAACGCAAAATCATTTTTACAGGCGATCGATCGTGCTTCCCTACTTGCTCGTGAAAATAGAAATAACGTGATCAAATTAATGACGTTAGAAAATGGTCAAGTGGAAGTTTCCTCGAATTCTCCTGAGGTCGGAAATGTTTCGGAAAAAGTATTTAGCCAAACCTTTACTGGTGAAGAATTGAAGATTTCGTTTAACGGAAAATACATGATGGATGCTCTGCGTGCCTTTGATGGTGCCGATATTCAGATTTCATTTTCTGGAACAATGCGTCCGTTCGTATTACGTCCAAAAGATGCTGAAAATCCAAATGAAATTCTGCAATTGATTACACCTGTTCGTACGTACTAACAAATTACTTGCCCGCTCAGTGAAAATTGGGTGGGTTTTTGTGTTTGATGCAATACATAGTTTAGAGAAATGGAGTCTGGGCCATTAGTTTGGAAGGAGTTCTGGCATGATTAAAGATATGACCAAAGGAAATCCGACAAAAACCATTTTTTATTTTGCGATGCCGATGCTGCTTGGGAATTTATTTCAGCAATTTTACACGATGGTTGATGCAATGATTGTAGGAAAATTTGTTGGTGTGAATGCGCTTGCTGCTGTTGGAGCGACAAATGCGCTTAACTTTTTCATCATCTCGCTAGTAATTGGCTTGATGAGTGGGGTTTCAGTTGTTGTGGCGCAATATTTTGGATTTCAGGATTATCATAAATTAAAACAAGTTATTGCCACTGCGAGTATTATGATTGTTGCGGTATCAGTGGTTTTGACGGTTATTGGAATTTTACTCGCTAAACCGTTATTGCTTCTTTTAAGAACGCCAGCGGAAATATTAGATGATTCCCACCTTTTCCTGACGATTTTATTTATCGGGATTTTGCCAATGGGGCTTTATAATGGGGTTTCGGCGATTTTGCGGGCACTCGGAAATTCAGTGACACCGCTTTATTTTCTTATCCTTTCATCACTGCTTAACATCGCGCTAAGTTTTTGGTTCGTTGTTGGATTTAATTTAGGAGTTGGCGGTGCAGCTGGAGCAACCGTTGTCAGTCAGCTTGTCGCTGCCATCCTGTGTATTATTTATGCTTATCGGCATGTCCCTTTTATGCGTTTGAAAAAGCAAGATATTCATTTTGATCTGCTGATTTTTAAAGAAATTTTCCGGATTGCTTTTCCATCGGCGCTGCAAGGTTCCTTTATTTCGATTGGAAATATGGCGATTCAAGGCTTGATTAATAGTTTTGGCGCGACGGTTGTAGCTGCATATACCGCGGCGAGTCGGATTGATTCGCTCACATATCAGCCAGGAATTGCTTTTGGTGCGGCTTCTTCGATGTTTGCTGGTCAAAATATGGGTGCTGGCAAAATTGATCGCGTGAAACAGGGCTTTTGGTCTGGGATAAAAGTAGTTACCGTTGTTAGCTTAGCGATAACTGTATTAGTACAGTTATTCGCGCACCAATTTTTAACATTGTTTTTAGACAGTTCTGCCACGGAAGCTTTATCTATCGGAACAGGTTATTTGAAAATTGTGTCACTTTTCTACGTTGTCGTCGGCATTTTATTCGTTGTTCGTGAAACATTGCGTGGAACGGGTGATGCGATTGTGCCGCTTTGGATGGGAATTTTTGAGCTAGCATCTCGACTTGCAATTGGCTTTATTTTATCTCAATTTTTAGGGTACATGGGCTTATGGTGGGCGACTCCGGTGGCTTGGGTAAGTGCTACGCTGCTTGGACTTGGGCGTTATAAGTCGGGGAAATGGATGCGAAAAGCTGTTATCAAGAAAGATCTATAGTAGAATAAGAAGTGGAATATAGAAAGTGAAAACAAAGGAGTAGAAATAATGTTTATAAGAAAACTACCTTTAGAAAAATGGGAAAAAGCCTCGGAATTAGGTGTTTTTAGGGAACAAAAGGCGTATGTAGATTCTGTTGCGGATTCTTTAATACGGATTGATGATGAACCGGAAGATTCGAATATCGTCTATAATCCATACGGTGTTTACTCGGAAGACGATTTGGTCGGCTTTATTTTGTATACGTATGAGGAAGATTCCAAGGATAATCATTGGATATCTGGCTTCTTGATCGATAAAGATTATCAACATCAAGGTGTCGGACGTCGCGCTTTGGAACAATTAGTTGATTTTGTATTTGTGAAGAATCCGGAAAGTATTGAAGTGAAGTTGAGCGTGTCTCCAGAAAATTTAATTGCGAAGAATTTATTTTTATCCGTCGGGTTTAAAGAAGCTGGTTGGAAAAAGGAAAATGAAGATGTTTTGTGCTTTAAGAACAAAAACCCGCTGAGAAGCCCCATATTTATTTATAAACCAAAATAATATCCCCCTCCTAGTTTTGATAAAATCGGCTAAAAAACGCATATATAAATAATTTCGTTGTGTTCTGGCTGATTTTCTAGTAAAATAGAGGAATAGGGCTTATTAAGATTGGACGTGAAAAAAATGGCGGAAAGTATTAAAATCAATACCGAATATATTACACTTGGGCAACTGCTTCAAATGATGGACGTTATCTCGAGCGGCGGCATGGCGAAAGCTTTTTTAAGTGAAAACATGGTGTATATAAACGGAGAAGAAGATAATCGTCGCGGTCGTAAATTACGAAACGGTGATGTAGTCTTAGTTCCTGGTGAGGGTAAAATCCAGATCCAACAAGGCTGATCAAAGAAGGATAAGGGATTATATGCATTTAGAGAATCTAGTATTGCGCCAATTTCGCAACTATAAAGAACAAGAATTGACATTTGATAACAAGGTCAATGTTTTTTTAGGCGAAAACGCGCAAGGTAAGACGAATCTTTTGGAAGCTATTTTATTACTCGCAGTTGCGAAATCACATCGAACGACAAATGATAAGGATTTCATCAGTTGGGATGCCGAATCTGCAAAAATTGAAGGTCGCGTCGAAAAACATGGGCAATCGGTTCCACTAGAGCTAACGCTGACACAAAAAGGCAAGAAAGCTAAGGTTAACCATTTAGAACAGAAGAAGCTAAGCCAATATGTCGGGAATTTGAATGTCGTCATGTTTGCACCAGAGGATTTGTCGCTTGTAAAAGGTGCGCCGGGTGTGAGAAGACGCTTCATCAATATGGAAATCGGCCAAATGCAGCCGGTTTACTTGCATGATTTGAGTCAGTATCAACGCATTCTGCAACAACGCAATCATTTTTTAAAGCAAGCGCAAATCAAGCGCAAACACGATCCAACGATGTGGCAAATTTTAACCGAACAATTTATTGAAGTTGCGGTAAAGTTAACGAAGCGTCGGGCGGATTTCATTGAAAGGTTGGAGCAATTCGCGGTTCCAATCCATTTTGAGATTTCGCGTGAACTGGAGAATTTGAAATTAGAATACAAGCCATCTGTGGAGCTTGAGGGTTCGAGTATAGCGGAATGGCAAGCGAATTTATATAAAAAAATGGAATCTATCGCTCAAAGAGAAATCGATCGAGGTGTTACGCTGATTGGCCCACATCGAGATGATCTCTTCTTTTATGTCAATGATCAAAATGTGCAGGTGTTTGGTTCGCAAGGCCAGCAGCGCACAACGGCTCTTTCTGTGAAACTTGCAGAAATTGATTTGATTTTTGAAGAAACGGGCGAATATCCTGTATTGCTGTTAGATGATGTGCTTAGTGAACTAGATGATTTTAGACAATCTCACTTGTTGGCCGCGATTCAAGGTAAGGTGCAGACGTTTGTAACAACGACAAGCATTGATGGTATAGATCATCAAACGCTGAAGGACGCGACGACATTTTGGGTTGAAAAAGGTACGGTAACAAGGAAATGATATCAAAATATAGTTTTGTAAACGGATAAAGAAAGCGCGGTGGAATGTTAGATGTCTGAGGAAAATATGACTAATGTAAATGAAAATGCGTCGGAGTATAGTGATGATCAGATTCAGGTTTTAGAAGGTCTAGAAGCTGTTCGTAAAAGACCTGGTATGTATATCGGTTCTACTAGTCAACGTGGTTTGCATCATTTGGTTTGGGAAATTGTTGATAACAGTATCGATGAGGCATTGGCTGGTTTTTGTACGGAGATTGAAATTACGATTGAGAAAGATAACAGCATCACGGTACGCGATAATGGTCGTGGAATTCCAACTGGAATCAACGAAAAAATAGGTCGCCCTACAGTTGAGGTTATCTTCACAGTATTGCATGCTGGTGGTAAGTTTGGCGGCGGTGGCTACAAGGTTTCTGGTGGCTTGCATGGTGTTGGTGCGTCTGTAGTTAATGCCCTATCAACAAGCCTTGAAGTACAGGTTCATCGTGACGGCACTCAGTATTACCAACGTTTCGAGCGTGGCGATGTAGTAATGGACTTAGAGGAACGTGGAGAGTCTGATTATCGCGGAACGATTGTTCATTTTACGCCAGATCCAGAGATTTTTAAAGAAACGACGGAATTTGAGTACGATACACTTAGAACGCGTACGAGAGAGCTTGCTTTCTTGAACCGTGGTTTGCAAATTTCTATTGAAGATAAGCGTGAGGGACAAGAGCAACGCCAAGATTATCATTATGAAGGCGGAATTAAGTCTTACGTGGAGCATTTGAACAAATCTAAAGAGGTTATTCATGATGAGCCTATCTACATTGAGGGTGAACGTGATGGCATCATGGTGGAAGTTTCGATGCAATACAATACTGGTTTTTCGAGCAATCTGATCTCATTCGCGAATAATATCCATACGTATGAAGGTGGAACGCATGAATCAGGCTTCAAAACGGCTTTGACACGTGTTATTAATGATTATGCGCGCCGTAACAAGTTGTTCAAGGAAAGTGATGATAACTTGTCTGGTGAAGATGTGCGTGAAGGTCTGACAGCGATTATTTCGATCAAGCATCCGGATCCACAGTTTGAAGGTCAAACAAAAACGAAGCTCGGTAACTCCGAAGCGCGTACAATAACGGATAAGCTGTTCTCTACGGCTTTAGATAAGTTCTTAATGGAAAATCCTACGGTCGCTAGAAAAATCGTTGACAAGGGCGTTGTGGCGAGCCGTGCGCGTCTTGCAGCGAAGCGAGCACGTGAAGTGGCACGTAAATCCAGTGGTCTTGAAATTTCGAGTCTGCCGGGTAAACTGGCCGATTGTTCTTCGCGAAACCCTGCTATCAGCGAACTTTATATCGTAGAGGGTGACTCTGCTGGTGGTTCTGCTAAGCAAGGTCGTGATCGCTTATTCCAAGCGATACTTCCAATTCGTGGTAAAATTTTGAACGTAGAAAAAGCGCGTTTAGACAAAATTTTGGCGAATGAGGAAATTCGGACGATTTTTACCGCGATGGGAACTGGTTTTGGTGGCGATTTTGATGTTGCGAAATCGCGTTATCATAAATTGATTATTATGACCGATGCGGATGTTGATGGTGCGCATATTCGGACGTTGCTGCTGACGTTATTTTATCGCTATATGCGTCCTTTGGTAGATGCTGGGTATATTTATATCGCGCAACCACCGCTTTATCAAATTAAGCATGGTAAAACGCAAGAGTATGTCTACAGTGATAGCCAGTTGGAAGATTACTTGGCGACTTTAGATACGGATACGAAATATGGTATTCAGCGCTATAAAGGTCTAGGTGAGATGAATCCGGAACAATTGTGGGATACAACGATGAATCCAGAACACCGTACATTGCTTCAAGTAAATATTGATGATGCGATTGCGGCGGATGAAACGTTTGAGATGCTTATGGGTGACAATGTGGAACCGCGTCGTAAGTTTATTGAAGAGAATGCGCAATACGTCAAAAACCTCGACGTCTAATCTCTCAGCGCACCAGCAAACGCTCCGCTTCGGTACTCACTTTTGCCTAGGAATTAAGCATTTGCTGGCGCGCTGAGGTTTCCCGTTTCAAGTCGGGGGACAAGAACAAGACAAGGGGTAAGAGATTTAATAAATAATTATATTTCCCGGGAAATAATGCGGGGAATACATATCATATGTGTTGTAATTTGAAGGAGGTTTCTTGAAAAATGTCAGAAACACCAGAGTCAAGAGTGACGGAAATCAATTTGAATAAAGAAATGCGTACTTCTTTTCTAGATTATGCGATGAGTGTTATTGTTGCTCGTGCTCTTCCAGATGTTAGAGATGGCTTGAAACCTGTTCATCGTCGTATTTTATATGCCATGAATGATCTTGGTATGACGTCTGATAAGGCTTATAAGAAATCAGCGCGTATTGTTGGTGAAGTTATCGGTAAGTATCATCCACATGGTGATACGGCGGTTTATTTCACGATGGTTCGGATGGCGCAAGATTTTAGTTACCGTAATATGCTTGTTGATGGGCATGGTAACTTCGGGTCTGTCGATGGAGATATGGCGGCTGCGATGCGTTATACAGAGGCTAGAATGTCCAAAATTTCGATGGAACTTTTGCGTGATATTAATAAAGATACAATCGATTATGTTGATAACTATGATGGTTCAGAGCGTGAGCCTAATATTTTGCCAGCTCGTTTTCCTAACTTGCTTGTCAATGGTTCCTCAGGTATTGCGGTTGGGATGGCGACAAATATTCCAACGCATCATCTTGGTGAGGTTATTGATGGTGTTCTCGCGTTAAGTCATGATCCTGATATTGAAATTCGTGAATTGATGGAGTATATTCCTGGTCCTGATTTCCCTACTGCTGGGATGATTATGGGACGCTCTGGAATCCGTCGTGCATATGAAACTGGTCGTGGTTCTATCACGCTTCGTGCTCGTGTAGAGATTGAAACGAAGAGCAATGGTAAGGAAACAATTGTTATTACGGAGCTTCCGTACCAAGTGAATAAGGCGCGTCTGCTTGAGCGTATTGCTGAACTTGCGCGTGAGAAGAAAATTGATGGTATTACATCAGCAAATGATGAGTCTGATCGTACTGGTATGCGGATGGTTATCGAGGTTCGTCGTGATGTTAGTGCTAGCGTTATTATTAACAACTTGTATAAAATGACAGCTCTTCAAACGACTTTTGGTATTAACATGTTGGCGCTGGTTGCGAATCATCCAAAAGTGCTGAACTTGAAAGAGATCTTATATCATTATTTAGAGCATCAAAAAATCGTTATTCGCCGCCGTACGGAATTTGAACTGCGTAAAGCTGAGGCTCGCGCACATATTCTTGAAGGTTTGCGAATTGCTCTTGATAATATTGATGCAGTTATAAAATTGATTCGTGCTTCGAAAACAGCAGATGTTGCCAAAGAAGGTTTGATGACACAATTTAATCTTTCTGATAAACAAGCACAAGCGATTCTTGATATGCGTTTGCAACGTTTAACAGGTTTGGAACGCGATAAAATTGAAGACGAATTTAATAGTTTGATGGCTCTTATCACAGATCTAAAAGAAATTTTAGGAAATGAAGAGCGCATTTTAGAGATTATTCGTGAAGAACTAACGGAAATCAAAGAGAAGTATGCTGATAAACGCCGTACAGAAATTTTGGCGGGTGATTTGGTAAGCTTGGAAGATGAAGATTTGATTCCTGAAGAGGAAGTTGCGATTACACTTACGAATAAAGGCTATATCAAGCGTTTGCCACTTTCTACTTATCGTAGTCAGCGCCGTGGTGGTCGTGGTGTGCAAGGAATGGGCACGCATGAAGATGATTTCGTAGAGCATCTTGTTGCTACGAGTACGCATGATACGCTGCTATTCTTTACGAATACTGGGAAAGTTTACCGCGCGAAAGGGTATGAAATTCCTGAATATAGCCGTACTGCAAAAGGGATTCCGATCATTAACTTGCTAGGAATTGAGAGTCAGGAAAAAGTGAATGCCGTGATTAACTTGCGTGAGTTCACAGATGATCAGTACCTGTTCTTTACAACAAAACTTGGCGTCGTGAAGCGTAGTACGTTAACGCAATTCGCGAAAATTCGTCAAAGTGGTTTGCGTGCCGTTGAACTTCGCGAAAATGATGAGTTGATTTCTGTTCAAATGACAGATGGTAGCAAGAAAATCATCATTGGAACGAAATTTGGCCAATCGATTTACTTTGAGGAAACGGATATCCGTGTCATGGGTCGTACAGCGGCTGGTGTGCGTGGTATACGCCTTCGTGAAGACGATGAGGTTATTGGTATGGAAATCCTTGAAGACGACGAGAAAGTGCTTGTCGTGACGGAGAAGGGCTATGGCAAGCAAACGTTAGCTGCACAGTATCCGCTTCGTAATCGTGGCGGTATGGGTGTTAAAACCGTAACTATCACGGAGAAAAACGGAAATCTTGTCGCTCTTAAAACCGTAACTGGCGAGGAAGACTTGATGCTGATGACTATTGGTGGCGTTCTGATTCGCTTCTCAGTTGGAGATATTTCACAAACCGGCCGTAGCGCAATGGGTGTGAAACTGATTCGCCTTGATGATGAGGAATTTGTTGCAACAGTAGCAAAAGTTCCGAAAGAAGAAGAGGACGAGTTTGTGGATGAGGAAGATGATGCGGTGGAAACAACACCAGTTGAAGATGTAGAGAATGATATAACAGAAGAATAATTTTAGGTGGATAGAGTAAGTATCTGGATATACTGGATACTGCTCTATTTTTGTTTGAGTCTGACCTATGTGTACTACAGTCCCCATTAAAAAATGAATATTCATGTAAAATAATAAATGAACCAATTTCATAATTCAAAAGCGTTGCGGCACAGTGACTTTCAGAACGTCAAAAAAGTCTACCTCCCATGTCATTCATGTGAATACCATAAAATCACTAATGCGAGGTTTTCAAATCTCTTTGCCTGAGCTATTTCAAAATAAAATGGATTATTATTCCTTCAAAAACAAAAGCGGAGTTATGAAATTGATTCAAATATATATATCGACTTGCTCATAAATTAACAATAGTATATAATACAAATAAATACCTGTATTATATTTCTAATTAGAGGGATTTGGAGGACACATATGCATACTATAAAAAAAAATAAATTTTTATTATTTGTTCTTATTATACTATTTTTAGTAGCCATTCAATTTATTAATTATAATGACCGTATGTATTTTGTCACGAAGCATCAGCAGAATTTATATGAAGGACCTATTAGCTCTATTGATTTCACCAGAGATAGGAATGATACGAAAGTTGCTTATTTAGAAAAAAAGAAAGCGCTATATAAAGAGGTGTTAAATAAATTCGATGCTACTATTTTTCAAGAAGAGGCAAATATAAATAATCAAAGGATGGAGCTCCTAATGGTTCCTTCCAAACAAGTACAATATTTTAATTTTCCAATTTTGAGGGGGAAATCTATTTTAAATTATACAAATAAAGTAGCTCTAGTTGGAAAAAATGTAAGGAATAAATTGGCGAATAAGGAACGTATAGATATCAATGGGATCATGTATAAAGTCATTGGTACTTTAGGAGCGAAAGGCGTAATAAATGGATCTTTTGATGCTAGTATTGTTATTCCTTATGAGGCGTATGTACCTGATGAGTATAGTTATACAAGCGCTGCGAATAATATTTCGGTGTACGGCACTAACAACAATGATGCAGTAATAAAGATCGTCCAACCCTATTTCAAAAATTACCAAGAAGGTGTTGATGTAGTTCAAATTTTAAATATGAAAACGAAAGATTCTGAGACATTGATGATTGGGATGAAGAATTTCTTGTTTAGCATGTTTATTATGTTGTTCATTTCGGTTATTATGCTTTCTTATTTTTGGATTGAAGAACATAGGATGGAGTTTGCTGTTAGAAAATTGGTTGGTTCAACAAACTTATCACTGTTTTGGAGGACATTGAAAGAAATGATTGTGATCGCATTGCTTGCATTTGCTATAGGGAGTTGTGTACATATGCTAGCGATTTTCTTTGATTTACCATTTTTAAACCAAGTGAGACTGAATTTTTATCCGATATTCTTAATATATAGTATTCTATTTGCAACAACTTTGGCAGCTTTACTTTCTCTTATTTTTAGGAGAATTAGTGCAGTTGAGTGTGTAAGGGAGAGAATGTAAGTTATGCATGTATTCGCAAAAATAAGTAGACATCCGTTGCTAGCTATCCTTATCACCATTCTTATTTCATTCATGATGGTACAAGTATATGTTTTTTTATTCAAGTTTACAGAGTATGAGAATATGAAAGTAGACAAAGTGGAACGATTAGATGGTGTGTGGGGTTATCAATTTGCTCTATTACCCGATCGGGATGGGAAAAAGAGGCCTTCTGATTTTGAAGCATACTTATTAAAGCATGATATCGTTTATACAAAATCTAATTATCTGTTAGCAGAACTTGATTTGAACGATTCTTATCAAGTGGTATCTTTACAACATAACAGTGAGTTGAGTAAGCTTTCGATATCGGATGGACGAAACTTTAAAAATGATGATTTTAAAAAAGCGGAGAATTTTGCAGCTATTCTAGATGAAACATTGATGGATAAAACAGTGTTGGGTCAAAAGATGTCGGCGGTACTAACCACTCAAAATGGGTCTAAGAAAAATATAAGTATCAAAATTGTGGGCTACATTGAGAAAAATAGCGCGTTTCCGACAATGAATAGTAGTGGAATGGTTAGTATTAATAACATATATGTTGCAATGCCTGATAGGGATATACCATTGAATGATACGAGTTTTACAGTTCAAGTAAACAAGCGTGCTCAGAAATTATTATCTCAGTATGAGGAGAAACTTTTTGGCTCAGATTATGACTTAAGTAAGACGAATAAAGCTTTGGATGTAAGTTTTAGTAATGAAAGTATGCAGGATGCGATTTATTTTGAACTTGTGCAAGCTTTGATATTTGTTGCCTTTACTTTTCTAGTTGTTATTCAATTTTTCTATAGAAAGTTGGATTTAGAACGAAAAGAGAACGGGATTCATTTGCTATGTGGTGCGAGCAAGGGGGATATTATTCGGCGTCTGGGATATGAATTACTTAGTTATTTTGGTACAGCGCTTGCGATAAGTATGGCCTATATTATGATTAGTAAGACTACTTTTAAGGTAGTAATTGAGCCAATTATTGTGAATTTTTCAACATGTCATATGCTACAATTCATGACTTTTAATGTAGTACTAATTACTGTAATTATGCTTTTAATAGCTCGGAAAGTGATAAGAGAACACGCGATTAATTTAATAACGAAAGGGTGACAAAATGAGCTTGATTACATGCGATAAGATGATGAAAGAATTTAGTAATGGCGTTGATAGTATTAAGGCGGTGAATAATATTTCATTAACTATTGAAGAAGGAGAATTCGTTACGATTGTTGGCCCAAGCGGTAGCGGCAAGTCTACGCTACTTTATACGCTAGGATTACTTGATAATTTGACAAGTGGTTCGTATCATTTTGATGGACAAAATACGGCAGAATTGACGGATCGGAAAAAAGCGAAATTTAGAAATAAGAATATTGGTTTTGTATTGCAAAATTTTGGATTGATTCCTGATTATAGTGTTTTTGAGAATGTACAATTGCCTTTAGAATATGCAAAACGAAAGAAGGGAGGTGAAGAGGTAGTTAACGCGATCTTATCTGACTTAGAGATAGCAGATAAGAAGGAAGTGCTGGCCTCAAAGTTGAGTGGTGGTGAACAACAGCGTGTAGCAATTGCTAGGTCATTGGTGAATCAGCCGAGAATTATACTAGCAGATGAACCAACTGGGGCTTTGGATAGTAAGGCAGGATTGATTGTGATGGAATTGTTGAGGAAATATCACCAGAGAGGGCATACAGTTTTGTTGGTAACACACGATATTGGGTTGGCAAAGCAGTATTCAAGCAGGATGATTTATTTGTTAGATGGGAAAGTTGAAAAGGAGGAGAAGAGATGAGGAGAAAAATGAAGCGAGTTGGGCTTTTGATTGTTGCGGCTGTGTTGGTAGTCCTTGCTGTGTTGGCTCCAACTATGGGGAAAGCTGCTCAGAATGATTATAGATATTTATACATTGGAACAGATCATGCTGGGGTACAAGGATCGAATTCTTGGTATACAGACAACTGGGGAACAGAGTATTTTGGAGGTTCTACAAAAGTTGATAGTGTAAAGTGGAGTAGTAATAATGAACAGTGGACTAAATCGCATGCTAGATATGGTTCGACATATGGTGCAGGGTCATCTTATTCTGTGGAATTTAAAGGGAATGCGGCAAGGTGTATTCCAACTGTTGAGATCTATTATAAAGATCACCCTAAAGGTTTTTTAGGAGCTTATTCTGAGCATAGTCGAAATGACAAGGAAACCGCATGGAGAGAGCTTGCGGGACGTTGGTAATGGTAAAAAGGAGAGAGTAAAATATGAAGAGGAGATTCATAAGGTTTAAGCGAATGGGTGTCATTTTATTATTGGTTAGCATGATGTTAATACCTATAAGCGCTCAGGCTGCTTTTAAAGATTATCAAGATTTAGGGGCTGGTGTTGTAGGGAGAAACAATTGGGAAGTTTCTCCAGGTTCTAGTAGTGAGATTTTTGAAGCCAATACCAAAATAAAATATGCAGGCTGGAGTAGTAATAACGATCCTTGGACTAAGGCACATGCTAGGTATGGTTCATATTATGGGCAAGGATCATCTTATACAGATAATAGCCCTGGAGATCACTATGCTGTTGTGATAATGCGATATGACATAAATCCTAGAGGTTTTTTAGGTGCGTATAGTGAGCATAGTAGGAATGATCAGGAAACAGCTTGGCTTGAAATTCCAGGAACTTTTACAAAAAAACTAAAAGGTGAGTAAATGATTTTATATAAAAAAAATGGAGGTAACATTTATGAAGAAAAAAATGAAAAAAGTTGGGGCGATAATTTGTTTACTGGTGATTTCAATTACGCTTTTAATACCAATTCAAGGAGAGGCAGATTGGCAGAGTTTTCGTTATTTAGGGAATCGTGATGGTGGAGTTCAAGGAATGAACTACTGGTATAATAATCAAAGAGGATATGAGTATTTTGTCGCTGGTACAACAGTAGATCGGGTATCTTGGAGTAGCAATAATACAGAGTGGACAAAGGCAAATGCAAGGTATGGAAGTAGTTATGGCGAAGGATCGTCGTATACAAAATCATTTGTAGGAAATACCTATGGATCAGTAGTCAATGTAAGTGTTTCGTATAACTATAAGCCAAAAGGATTTTTAGGCGCATTTAGTGAACATAGTAGAAATGATAAAGAAACAGCATGGCGAGAACTAGTAGGTTATTGGGGTACAGGTAAAATGGTTGTTATGCCATAGTATTTTATTGAAAGTTGTGTATAAACAAGCGCAGTAGGATTTGGACTGCGTTTGTTTTAAATATAGTACATATAAAAATTGTGGATAACTAAAGAACTTAATCCAAAACTATTGTTATTCACATGTGGATAAGTTAAAATAAAGGATATGATATTTTTAAAAATAGAAAAGTTTTCGGGTATGTGGATAACTTTTTTTATAGAAGGTCAATCATTATTAGCTTTGGTGAAAGCGGAGCAAATGTTGATGATACGCACAGGTCATGTGCCAAAATTTATTCGAGTTAGGAAGTCGGGCTTATTTGTGAGCGGAATTTTCCTAGGAAAGAGAGGGTAAAGTATGGAATTTGATACAATTGCTGCGATCTCAACACCGCCCGGCGAAGGAGCCATTGCTATTATTCGTTTGAGCGGTGTTGAGGCGATTCAGATAGCGGATCGTATTTTTTATGCGCAGAAATCGTTACGTGAGGTCGAGAGTCACACGATTCATTATGGTCATATTGTGGATCCGAGCACGGAGGAGACGGTCGAGGAGGTCATGGTTACGGTCATGCGTGCGCCGCGGACGTTTACTCGGGAAGATGTGGTCGAGATTAATGCGCATGGCGGGATAGTTTCGGTAAATCGGGTGTTGCAATTATTGCTTCGAAATGGGGCGAAATTGGCGGAACCTGGTGAATTTACGAAACGGGCGTTCTTGAATGGACGGATTGATTTGTCGCAAGCGGAAGCCGTGATGGACTTGATTCGGGCGAAAACGGACCGTGCGATGGGTGTTGCGCTACAGCAGATGGACGGTAGTTTGTCGCGCTTAATTCGTAATTTAAGACAGGAAATTTTAGATGCTTTGGCGCAGGTCGAAGTGAACATAGATTATCCGGAATATGACGATGTGGAAGAGATGACGCAGCGGATGTTGGTGGAGAAGGCGCAATTGGTGAGAGCTTCGGTGGAGCAGTTATTGTTGACGGCGCAACAGGGCAAGATTTTGCGTGAGGGACTGGCGACGGCGATTATTGGTCGGCCGAATGTTGGGAAATCATCGCTTTTGAACCAGTTGATTCAGGAGGAAAAGGCGATCGTGACGGATATTGCGGGTACGACGCGTGATATTATTGAAGAGTATGTGAATGTTCGCGGGGTTCCATTACGCCTGATT
Source organism: Listeria weihenstephanensis (assembly GCF_003534205.1). Classification (NCBI taxonomy): domain Bacteria; kingdom Bacillati; phylum Bacillota; class Bacilli; order Caryophanales; family Listeriaceae; genus Paenilisteria; species Paenilisteria weihenstephanensis. Next base: position 17,585 of record NZ_CP011102.1, read on the forward strand.
GATACGGCCGGTATTCGCGAGACGGAAGATATTGTTGAAAAAATTGGCGTGGAGCGTTCGCGCAAAGCTTTGCAGGATGCGGATTTTATTTTGCTGGTATTGAACCAAAATGAGCCGCTGAGTGTGGAAGATGAAGCGTTGTTTGAGGCGGTCGCGGGACATAATTTTGTGGTCGTTTTGAATAAGACGGATTTGGCGCAGGAGATTGATGTGGTGCGGGTTCGGAAGCTTGCTGGGGAGAATCCGGTGGTCGAGACATCGCTTGTGAATGATGCGGGACTTGCGCAGCTTGAAGTCGCGATTCGGGATTTATTTTTCGCGGGAGAGATTGATGCTGGGGATGCGACGTATGTGTCGAATGCACGTCATATTGCGCTTTTACATGAGGCGATTGGGGCGATTGACGCGGTTATTGATGGCGTGGATGCTGGAATGCCAGTGGATATTGTTCAGATTGACATGACGCGAGCTTGGGATTTACTTGGAGAAATTATCGGAGAATCAGTGCAGGGTGAACTGCTTGATCAATTATTTAATCAATTTTGTTTAGGAAAGTGATGTGTTAAAATATGCAAACTTATGATGCGGGACATTACGATGTGATTGTGGTCGGTGCGGGACATGCGGGCGTGGAAGCGGGCTTGGCAAGTGGTCGAATTGGCGCGAAAACGTTGATGCTCACAATTAATTTAGATATGGTGGCGTTCATGCCGTGTAATCCTTCTGTTGGAGGCCCTGCAAAAGGCGTGGTTGTGCGTGAAATCGATGCGCTTGGTGGCGAAATGGGACGAAATACGGATAAAACGCACATTCAAATGCGAATGCTAAATACCGGAAAAGGTCCTGCGGTTCGTGCTTTGCGTGCGCAATCGGATAAATGGGATTATCAACACGAAATGAAGCATACGATTGAAAAAGAGAAAAATATCACGCTACGTCAAGGTTTAGTAGATCGTCTTGTGATAGAAGATGGCGTTTGTAAAGGTGTTATCACGAACAGCGGCGCGATTTATTATGCTAAAACCGTTGTACTGACGACTGGAACTTTTTCACGTGGGGAGATTATTGTTGGGGAACTGCGTTATTCGAGTGGCCCGAACAATCAGCAGCCATCGATCAAGCTTTCGGAACATTTGGAGGAGCTAGGTTTTGAGCTTCGTCGTTTTAAAACGGGGACCCCGCCACGCGTGAAATCAAGTTCGATCGATTATTCGCAAACGGAAGAACAGCCTGGAGATGATGTTCCGCGTGCATTTAGCTATGAAACGGTAGATTTTATCATGGATCAGTTGCCATGTTGGTTGACGTATACGAACGAGGCAACACATAAAATTATCGAGAAAAATCTGCATCGTTCACCGATGTTTACGGCTACTAAAAAAGGAACCGGCGCGCGTTATTGTCCGTCGATTGAAGATAAAATTGTGCGATTTAATGATAAGCCGCGCCATCAAATTTTCTTAGAGCCTGAGGGTCGGAACACGGAAGAAGTCTATGTACAAGGCTTGTCGACGAGTTTGCCAGAGGACGTGCAACGCGAAATGTTGTCGACGATTCCTGGCTTGGAAAATGTTGAAATGATGCGCGTTGGTTATGCGATTGAATATGACGCGGTGATGCCGGAGCAATTGTGGCCATCGCTTGAAACGAAACGGATCGAAAACTTATATACAGCGGGCCAATTAAACGGCACGAGTGGTTATGAAGAGGCGGCAGGGCAAGGCCTGATGGCTGGAATCAATGCGGCTCGCCGTGCTTCTGGGAAGGAACCGATCGTTCTTGGTCGCGATCAAGCTTATATCGGCGTTTTGATTGATGATCTCGTGACAAAAGGAACGGAAGAACCTTACCGCTTGCTTACTTCCCGCGCGGAATATCGCTTATTGCTTCGTCATGATAATGCGGACTTGCGTTTAACGGAAATTGGACACGAAATTGGTCTTATCAGTGATGAGCGTTATGCTCGTTTTGTCGCGAAAAGAGAAGCCATTGAAGCAGAGAAAAAACGCTTGAAAACGACGCGGATTAAGCCAACTGCGGACGTGCAAAAAATGCTTGTCGATATGGGTAGCACAGAGCTCAAAGATGGTGTTTTGGCAGCGGATTTCTTACGCCGTCCGGAGATCACGTATGATATTTTGAAGGGAATTGTTTCACGTGAAACATCGCTAACTCCTGACATTGAAGAACAGGTGGAAATTCAGATTAAGTATGAAGGTTATATCGAAAAATCACTGAACCAAGTGGATAAAATGAAACGTATGGAGAACAAGAAAATCCCTGAAAACATCGATTACGACGCGATTGGGAGCTTAGCAACGGAAGCTTTGGAGAAATTGAAAAAAATCCAACCCCTATCGATCGCCCAAGCTAGCCGTATTTCAGGTGTGAATCCAGCCGATATTTCCATTTTGTTAGTATATATTGAGCAAGGCAAAATCGCAAAAACGAAGTGAGGGAAAAACGTGAATCCAGAACAGTTTAGAGAGCAATTATTGCAAAAAGGCATCGAGTTATCTGATGAACAAATGGCACAGTTTGATCTGTATTTTAAGATGCTTGTAGAATGGAACGAAAAAATGAATTTGACGGCAATTTTAGAGCGTGATGAGGTTTATTTGAAACATTTTTATGACTCGATTTCAGCGGCTTTTTATGTTGATTTTAAAGGTGTACGAACGGTTTGTGATGTTGGAGCTGGAGCTGGTTTTCCGAGTATCCCAATCAAGATTTGTTTCCCTGATTTGGATGTGACGATCGTGGATTCCTTGCAAAAACGGATGACTTTTTTAGATGCTTTGGCGACGGAATTGAAGTTAAGCGATGTCCATTTCCACCACGCAAGAGCCGAAGAATTTGGCCAGAACAAAGCGTTTCGCGGCAAGTTTGATCTTGTGACAGCGCGTGCTGTGGCGAGAATGAGCGTCCTCGCAGAATTATGCTTACCGCTTGTCAAAAAAGGCGGATTTTTCTTAGCGATGAAAGGTATGCAAGCTGAGCAGGAGCTGAAAATTGGTGCAAAAGCGATCGCAACACTTGGCGGAAAAGTCAAAGATCACTATGAGTTCTTGCTACCGATCGAGGAGAGCGAGCGCAATTTATATTTGATTGAAAAAGTCAAAGAGACGCCGAATAAGTATCCGCGCAAAGCTGGGACGCCAAATAAGCAACCAATTGAATGAAAAGGATATATTTATGCATAACTTTCTGCTAGAATAGAGAAGTAGATAGAGCGTGATGTAGCTCACGTTTAACTTTAGAAGGGATGATTGAAATGCCTTTTTCGCGCTTATTCGGAAAGAAAGATAAGGAATATATTGAGATTGAAACGGAAGAAAAAGTAGAGGAGTTTTTACAGCAAATCGTGGAACTTCCTATTGCAGCAATCATTCCGAATCGTTACCAACCTAGAACAGTCTTTGATGCGTCCAAAATTGAGGAGTTGGCCAGAACAATTCGTATTCATGGTGTTATTCAGCCGATTGTTGTGCGCGAATATGAGCCTGAAAAATACGAGATTATCGCTGGTGAACGTAGGTTTCGCGCAGTTTCTTCACTAGAATGGGACAGTATTCCAGCTATCGTTCAAAATTTAACGGATGACGAAGTGGCGTCTATTGCTCTCATTGAAAACCTTCAACGCGAAGAGCTCACGCCAATTGAAGAAGCTAAAGCGTACCAGAGTTTGCTCGATATGCAAGATGTCACACAAGAAGCGCTGGCTCAACGCGTGGGTAAAAGTCAGTCTGCAATTGCGAATAAATTACGTCTGCTACGGTTACCAGAAGCCGCACAGCAAGCCGTTTTAGACAAGCAAATTTCAGAACGACATGGAAGGTCCCTGCTTGCACTCGAAACCGAAGAACAGCAACTGGATGTCCTCGCAAAAGTGATCGAAAACAAATGGAACGTGAAAGAAACGGAAGCGCATATTCAGACATTGACCGCGAAGCCAAAACCCAAAAAAGCAAAACCAAAACGCCAGGCAATCAGTCGAGACGTGCGAATCGCAGTTAACACGATCAAGCAGTCTGTTACGATGGTGCAAGATAACGGAATGGATCTACAAGTAGAAGAGGAAGAATCCGATGATTTCTACCAAATCACTATCCAAATCCCGAAGCAAAAAGCAAAATAATTCTTCAAAAACAGATTTTCGACATAGAATTTCTGTTTTTTTATTTCTACTTAAAATGAAGAATTACGATTAGTCACGCATGGAAGGTGCAATTTTTTATGAAAACCGATACAATAAAGGTAGAACGATAGATAAAGGAGGGTAGCAGTGCATGTGAAATGTTACTGCGAACAATATGGCGAAAATAATTTTTGTAAGAGATGAACAAGATGAATTTCAAGCATATGATTTCCTACACAATCTAATCAGCGAACAACCTTTAATGTCGACCTTACTGCTTCAAGGATTACTACAACTCGAAAAGGCAGAAACGAGAAAATTAACCACCGGAAAGCAGATTCTACCTGAAATACATTTAACAATCGGTAAAAATCAATCCTATTCTCTGCAAACAAATAAAATTGAAACATCGGTGGATCAACCAATTCAAGAAATGAAAGTGCATTTTAAAGATAAAAATTGTCGGTTACTCTACTTCACCGCTTTTTCAGAGACAGAAACATATTATTGCTTTGTAAAAGGCTATTTTAAAGATCGTAACCCGTTTAATGACAACATGGGAGCGTATCGTGAAGAAGTAAAACGTATCTTTTTGCGCCGTTCTGAAGCGAAATTAAGCATTGGAAAAGACGATTACGAATTCGAAACGCTGAAAGATTTAGCGTGGAAGAACGAGGCAATCGTGCATTACTTAGAAAGTTTCTCAGCTCGCTTAGGTCAATTTATCTTTGCAAAACGAGTGAAGAAGAAATGGTCGCAGCTTGATTTAGGTCTGAAATCAGATTTATCACCACTTGTTATTTCGCGATTAGAAGCGGGTGATCCTGATATGACAGTGCGCATGTATCAAAAAGCATGTGAAGTGCTAGATGTATCAACGGATTTCAAAGAGGATCATTTGACGATTCACTAAACATAGTATAATAAGCAAGGCGATGGCTTCTAATTAAATTAGGAGCTATCTTTAATTATTGTGGAAGTAGATAAGTACTATAGTAAGAATTTTCCGACGCGCTGAATTTTAGCGAAGTATCATGTATGGCTGCTTTTTAAATGCTTTATTTTTTGTTGAAGAGGTAAGCATGCAAGTATCTAAGTAAAAACGTATGTTCTTGTTTGCTTGACTTTACTCGATAAAACCTTTAAAATTAAACCTTCACGCATTTGAGGTGAAAAGGGGGAATTTCTTTGAGTAGAAGAGTAACAGCAGAAGAAAGACAAGGATTTAAAACAGTACCAATCGTCACGGCTTTTCTAATTGCAGGATTTATAGGCTTGTTCAGTGAAACAGCTTTAAATATGGCACTTACCGATTTGACTCGCGTTTTTGATGTAACACCAGCAACCATTCAGTGGTTAACGACTGGATATTTGCTTACATTAGGGATTTTAGTACCAGTATCAGGACTACTTTTACAATGGTTCACAACGAGGAAACTATTTTTTGCATCAGTTGGATTTTCAATTGTCGGAACATTTATAGCAGCAATAGCACCAGATTTCGGAATTTTATTAATCGCTCGGGTTATCCAAGCGATTGGAACAGGACTCTTGCTACCACTTATGTTCAACACGATTTTAGTCATTTTTCCAGAGCATAAACGCGGATCGGCAATGGGGTTAATTGGCCTCGTTATCATGTTCGCGCCAGCTGTTGGACCAACAATTTCAGGTCTTATTATCGAAAACTTAACATGGAACTGGATTTTCTGGATTTCATTACCGTTCCTCATCTTTGCTTTACTTTTCGGACTACGTTATATGAAAAATGTATCAGAAGTAACGAGACCGCGCATTGATATTTTATCGATTGTATTGTCGACGCTTGGTTTCGGGGGAATTGTATATGGCTTTAGTAGTGCTGGTGAAAGTGGTTGGGGTAGCGCACTTGTTATCACGACGATGATCATTGGTTTAGTCAGCCTAGGCCTATTTGCATGGCGCCAACTTACAATGGATCAGCCGATGATGGACTTGCGCGTTTTCAAGTTTCCAATGTTCACGGTCGGACTTTTGATCGTTTTCATCGCGTTTATGATTATCCTATCCACGATGATTTTGTTACCGATCTATTTGCAAACAGGGCTCGCCTTAGCAGCATTCTCGGCGGGGTTAGTACTTTTGCCAGGTGGGGTCATAAACGGCTTACTATCACCAGTTACAGGGCGTTTATTCGATGCATTCGGAGCGCGTGTACTCGTTATTCCAGGTTTTATCGTGTCAGTGATCACGCTATGGTTCCTGACGCAAATCACACTCGACACATCTGCGGGCACAATCATTCTCTTGCACAGCGCACTAATGATCGGCGTATGTATGATCATGATGCCAGCGCAAACGAACGGTTTGAACCAACTACCACCAAAAATGTATCCAGATGGTACAGCGGTAATGAACACGCTGCAACAAGTATCAGGAGCAATTGGTACGGCAGTTGCGATCACGATTATGTCGGCAGGACAAAAATCTTATATGGCCGCTGTGACGAATCCAGGACCACAAGATGTAGCAGCATCACTCGTTGAAGGAGCACGTAGCGCCTTTACTTTCGGACTTGTGATGGCGATTATCGGCTTAGTTATTGCCTTATTTATTCGCAAAAAAGCATAAGAAAAAAGCTGTACCTTTCATATTTAGGTGCAGCTTTTTCATACTTAAAAATTTATTTTCGCTTAAAGTAAGACTAAAGCTTCTTTTTTTGATAGAATAGAGTATGAGAAGCGTAGTAAAATTAAGCGCATTGACACGTTTATGAATCATGGAATAAGTTTTCCTCGTTCTGGTGTTATAAAATTAATATGTGAGGGTTGGTGAAATAGATTGAGCAAAGTGATCGCACTGGCAAATCAAAAAGGTGGCGTAGGCAAGACGACGACATCGGTTAACTTAAGTTCCAGTCTTGCGTTTCTAGGTAAAAAAGTACTACTTGTGGACATTGATCCTCAGGGGAATGCATCGAGCGGAGTTGGCATTAATAAAGGTGAGATCGAGCATTGTATCTATGATGTACTTGTGGATGACGTTGCCCTCAAAGATGTTATTAAACCAACAGCGATGGAAACATTAGAAGTGGTTCCTGCGACGATTCAACTTGCTGGTGCAGAGGTTGAACTTGTTCCTGCGATATCACGTGAAATCCGTCTGAAAAAGGCGATCGATTCCGTGCGTGATAACTATGATTATGTGATTATTGATTGTCCGCCATCCTTGGGCTTGCTTACGCTAAACGCTCTTACCGCTTCTGACACAGTTTTAATCCCAGTTCAGTGCGAGTATTACGCTTTAGAAGGCTTGAGCCAACTATTAAACACAATTCGAATCGTGCAAAAACATCTGAATGCAGACTTACAAATAGAAGGAGTCTTACTGACAATGCTTGATGCCAGAACCAATTTGGGAATTCAAGTCATTGACGAAGTGAAGAAATACTTCCAAAATAAAGTTTTTGAAACAATTATTCCGCGTAATATCCGTTTGAGTGAAGCGCCAAGTCACGGCAAACCAATTATTTTATACGATGCGAAATCTCGCGGATCAGAAGTATACCTAGATCTTGCAAAGGAAGTGATTGCACATGGCTAAAGGATTAGGAAAAGGTATTAGCGCGTTGTTCAACAACGTCGATCAGAATGAAGAAGCAGTTCAAAACATTCCTGTCAGCGAAATACGCCCGAATCCATATCAACCACGTAAAACATTTGATCCTACAGCTCTTCGCGAACTTCGTGATTCAATCAAGCTTCATGGAATCCTGCAACCAATCATCCTGCGCAAGTCAGAACCTAAAGGCTACGAAATTGTTGTCGGTGAGCGCCGTTTCCGAGCTGCAAAAGAAGCGGGATTGGAAGCCATTCCAGCCGTTGTTCGTACCCTGGACGACCGTGAAATGATGGAATTAGCCGTTTTAGAAAACTTACAACGCGAGGATTTATCTGTGCTTGAAGAAGCTGAATCCTACGATCTCCTAATGAAAAACCTAGACTTGACCCAAGCCAAATTAGCAGATCGTTTAGGAAAAAGCCGTCCTTATATTGCAAATATGGTACGCCTGCTTTCTTTACCAGCAGAAGTTCAGGTGATGCTTCGCGATGGTTCCTTATCAATGGGACATGCGCGTGCGTTACTAGGTTTGAAAGATAAGAAAAATATCAAACCAGTTGCAAAAAAGGCGGTTGCAGAAGGCTTAACGGTTCGCCAAGTGGAGAAATTAGTCGGAGATTTAAACGACAATGTTTCACGTGAAACACCGAAGAAACAAGAAAAAATACCCATTTTTATCAAAGAAAGTGAATCTCAATTACGCGATAAATTTAAAACGGCCGTTTCGATTAAACGTCGCGATAATAAAGGTAAAATCGAGATTGAGTTCTTGTCTGAGGATGATCTTGGTCGTATTTTAGATATTTTAGATATTAAATTTGATGAGGATTAAGTGTTATGGAGCATACTTTTAATTTAAACGATATCGTAGAAATGAAGAAGCCTCACCCTTGTGGTACCAATCGTTGGCGTATTATTCGACTCGGAATGGATATCCGAATAAAGTGCGAAGGTTGCGGACATAGCGTGATGATTCCAAGACGCGAGTTTACGAAGAAAGTGAAGCGAGTTTTGGAGAAGGCGGAGGAATAGTGGATATAAAATAGAAAGGTCTGGGACATAACCCAGATAAATCGGCGGCAAGCGTTCGCATTGTTGGGGCTGTACGAAACAGAGTGAGTTACAGCCCCAATATGCCTATGAGCGAGCATCGCGAATAGGCGTTCCTGTAGGAGACTTAGAACAAGGATGCGTTACATCTTTGCGGTTCTTCTACGCTGCGCTTCGCGTAACTTCTTACATGGTCGAGGAAACTACCCTCTCCCTGTTTTCAGTCATCACATACACAAGTATGATCCGCTTCCGGCTTCCACCAAACTCCCTGAATACAAACGCTTTCGCTCGATTTGTGTAAAGCAAAATTTTTCGTCCTACCCGAAGTAAAGGGAAGGGCGTTTTTGCCCTATCTCGCGTTTTGTCCCAGATGCTTCTTGTCATGGCATGGAAGTAACGATGATGCTAATTCCAAGCATGAGAACTGCGCTTGCTAGGACACCGCCAAAAATGTAGCGTTTATTAGTGAAATTTAGCAATGCTACGGCTAAAAAGGAGAGGCCGAGTAGTATTTGAATCCAAATAGGATACGCAAAGCCTTCTTGTGTTTGAATAATGCTATACATTATATTTATAAAGAGGATAGCATATGCAACTAGAAAAATACTGGAAATTATTTTTGAAATACTCACATGAGTGCACTCCTTATAATTTTGATGAAGTATCTGGTTTTATTCATTTTCTAAAATTTTATATTTCATACCCTTGTCCACACCAGAATTTCCACCAAGAGGAATGGAATATACAAGAAGAATGGTTTCATTGGATTTTTTAAAGTAGATATATTCATATTTGTAATCAGGATCGCTAGTATAGTATGTTGTTGTCTCAAAATTCCCAGAAAGTATATTCAAAGTGGTTGAGGATTCTTTTATGTCTGATTTAGGGACACCTTGGTTTTTCATGTATTGTTCATAAGATTCAATAGCCATATTTTTAGTATGGTAATATTGATAGGTAAAGTATGCAGCAAGCCCAACGACCATAATTATTAATCCCGTAAAGATATATTTTTTCATAAATTATCCACCCTCGTCTGTAATATTTGATAATGTATTAATATGAACATAGTATCATACATTTGATAAATTTACGTAGAAAAGAGAGATTAAAATGAAAAAATGGGTGGTTATGATGATTGTTTGTATCAGTTAATGTAAGCCAGAATTGGAAGCAAGGAAAATTATGAGGAATTAGTCGCAAAATTCTAGAAAAAATATAAAGGTACTATCAAATTCCGATAGTACCTTTATATTTTCTAATTACATAAAAGCCCAATTACTTATTTCCCACCAAACAAATCTTTAATCCCACTCACGATATTTCCAACATCACCTAGAGATTCTGTGACATTTGCGTTTTCTGTTACTTGGTCAACGAGGCCGCCAGCTTGTTCGCTGATTTGACCTGTGATTTCTTCGGGGTTGATTTGTTCTGTTAAGTTTTGTGCTTGCTCTGTGAGATCTGTTGCGCCGCCTGTTACTTGATTGACGACATCACCTGCACCGCCGAGTAAATCTGTTACTTTTTCTGTTGCCATATCTTTCAAAAAATCGAATAAAGCCATACTATCGTCTCCTTTTGTGCGATTTTCATAGACTGCGTTTCCCGAAAAAAGTACGCAAAAAAGACCTTACGTAAGAAACGTAAGGTCTCGCAAACAATGACATCATTGCTAGTAGAGCCGGGGTTGCCCCGTACTGACGACTCTACTATTGCTGCTACTCCCCTTATCGGGAACGAGAATATGAATTACCTTTAGAATAGCATGATTTCATGTCTAGCGCAAGGTCGGCCTTATTTTGTTAATTTGAACGAACCCATTGTTTTGAAGTCATAAGAGACAATAGAGTTATTGCCCGCGAATGATTGAACGGATAGGTTTGTCCCAGATCCAGCTAAAGATGCGCGTAGATTTGTCGCTGTATAGATATCGTCTGTTGTTTTCTTGCCAAGAGTTAGTGTTTGTGGCGCATCAAAAGTTACCAAGCTTCCAGATCCTAGGCTGAAGATATTGCCTTTTGTGTTGTTGGATTTCAAGTATACATTGCTTACGTCGTTAAAATTAATAGCGGCTTTAGCAGTTCTGATAAGTTGTGTTGATTTTACGCTACCATTTAAAACAAAGTTAGCATCTTTTTCAACATTCAAGCCTGTTGATGCATAAATAAGGCCTAACGTACCTGTTGCTTGTTGTGAAAGCTCTGTGTTTGAATTGGCGCCAAATGTCGGAGAGCCGTTGATGTATAAAGCTACGTCCACTGTATCTGTTGTCAAAGAAGATCCTGTAGCTGTTTGGAATTTTCCTGTTGCGCCAGTCAAGTTGAAGGCTTTTTTCGCAGATGTAATGTTTACAGTAGCGTTTTGATCTACAGTAACTTGTGGATTTGCTTGTGCCATTAAGAAGGCATCTGCTTTTGTAGTAGCGTTAAATACGGATCCAGCACTAAAAGAAAGGCTATTTACTTTTGCGATTTCTAGTGTTGAGTTTGTTTCTAATGTATTTGTGTTATCAAAATTGATAGCTCCTTTTGGAATGTAAGCTAGTTGTTTTCCTGTGAAAGTGATGTTGTCGAAAGTTAGGTTAGCAAAGACGTCAGAACGGAAAGCGCCGTAACTACCAGTCGAGCTAATGTCTAGATCTTTAATATAGTACATACCGCCTTGTGTAAAGTTAAGCATGTAGGCACCCATGTCTAATTTGTAATCGTTTCCTTCGATAACGGCAGCACGGTTCGTTGTAACAGAAACGTTGGCTGTTGCTTTGATATCAGCACCTAAAACAATCGTGTCAGATGTTGATTTTTGTTCTAATGCACTTTTTAGTTCCGCAAAGCTGTTTACAGTGTACGTGTCAGCTTGGGCTGTAATGCTAGAAAGAGATTTTACTCCTCCGTCTGCAGATAATTGTAAAGGTGCCACGAGAACTGCTGCAGCTGTTAAAACTGATAAACTTAATTTGACTGTGTTCTTATTCATAAATGTAACCACTCCTTTTGATTTTTGTCGCGCGCAATATACTGTAAAATCTAAAATTTCTAAGCATATCACAAAGACATCTTAAAGATAACATATAAAATTAGGGGAGGGGGTGACAGATTGGAGAACAAATTTCGCGTTCAGATCTGATAATGAAAGAAAGTATACGAAAGCGTGATATTAATGTAAATAATGGTGTTTTTGTGGAAACAAAATACAATTAATGATTCGTTTACATTCTGCAAAAACTTGTATTGATAAGGTCTAATAGTTGTTTTCCGAGCGTATGTTTTGTAGAATGGAGTTAGTATTACTTTATAATAATTATAAAAACGGAGGTATGTGTGTATGACAAAAAAACTAACAACAAACCAAGGTGTTCCAATCGGTGATAATCAGAATTCAATGACGGCTGGGCATCGTGGTCCTACATTATTGGAAGATTACGTGTTAATCGAGAAGCTAGCTCATTTTGATCGGGAACGTGTTCCGGAACGTGTGGTACATGCTCGTGGAATCGGCGCGCATGGCGTATTTACAGTTAAGAATAGTATGAAGAAATACACGAAAGCTGCATTTTTACAAGAAGAAGGGCAAGAGACAGAGGTTTTCGCTCGTTTTTCTACTGTAATTCATGGCTTACATTCTCCTGAAACGTTGCGTGATCCACGTGGTTTTGCGGTTAAATTTTACACGGAAGAGGGAAATTACGATTTTGTTGGTAATAACTTGCCTGTATTCTTTATTCGTGATGCGATTAAATTCCCGGATGTTATTCATTCTTTGAAGCCAGATCCAAGTACAAACATGCAAGATGCGAACCGTTATTGGGACTTTTTCAGCTTGACTCCTGAGGCTACGACGATGATTACATACCTATTTAGTGATGAGGGTATTCCTGCTTCGTTCCGCCAAATTCGTGGTTCGAGTGTTCATGCTTTTAAATGGACAAATGAAGAGGGCAAAACGGTTTACATCAAAATGCGTTGGGTGCCAAAAGCGGGTATCGTGAACCTTTCGACGGACCAAGCGGCGCAAATCCAAGCGAAAGAGTTTAGCCATGCGACTCGCGATCTTTATGAAGCGATTGAAAACGGTGATTTCCCTGAGTGGGAGCTTTACATTCAAGTGCTTGACCCTGCTGACATCGATAACTATGATTTCAACCCGCTTGATGCGACGAAAGATTGGTTTGAGGATGTTTTCCCATATGAGCACGTTGGGACAATGGTGTTGAATCGCAATCCGGAGAACATTTTTGCGGAAACGGAATCGGTTGGTTTCAATCCTGGCGTACTTGTACCTGGAATTTTGCCGTCGGAGGATCGTATGTTGCAAGGTCGTCTGTTCTCGTATTCGGATACGCAGCGTCACCGCGTTGGCCCGAACTACTTGCAATTGCCGATTAATAGTCCAAAAGTGGATGTGAATAACAATCAGCGTGATGGCGCGATGCCGTTCAAGCAGCAAACGAGCTCGATTAACTATGAGCCAAATAGTTATGATACGACGCCAAAAGAGAAGCCACGTTATGTGGAAGATGAGCAAGATTTGATCGCTGGTAAAGTTGGACGTTTGGAGCAAGAGAAACCGAATAACTTTGGCCATGCGCGCGAAGTTTGGAACCGTTATTCTGACGGCGAACGTGATGCGCTAGTGAACAATATTGTTGGTGATTGGGAAGGCGTTCGTGAGGATATCAAAATCCGTAACCTGCGCAATTTCTATCAAGTGGAGCCGGTATTTGCAGAACGCGTAGCAAAAGGAACTGGCGTTGACTTGGAGAAACATATTGCTGATTTGAAATAATATAGGATGGACCGATGGGGCGTGATGCTCTGTCGGTTTTTCTTACATATAAGAGCACTTCCATGGTAAGGAAGAGGTCAGTAATCTAATATTAAACTAGTTTTTGTCGTATCTTTCTGGGGAATAAGATAGGGAACGCAAAAGGGAGATGAGGCATATGATTCGATTTCTAAAAGACCATTGGCTAATGCTGATTATTATGATCGTTGGGTTGCTCTTCATTATTGTGCCTGTTTTGACGCGGAGTATTGATAATGAGCTGACGATTGATGGTATGTATAACTTTATCGGCTCGTTTTTTGGAATTATCGGTGCGGTGATGCTTGCTTTTAGTGAGACGAAGCAGCAGAATAAGGCGTTACGGGATGAGATTGATTTGAACGCGCGGAAAGAGCGGCAGATTCAGGCTGAATTTTTATACAAGGAATTGCTTTTTCAGAAGATAGAGAAGACGTATGGATTGCTGAACACGGCGATTTATAAGAATGAGGAAATTATGCGTTTTATTAAGGATATTGGGCAGATTTTAGATAGTGAGAAGTTGCGGGCGCGGTTGATTGAGAATCGGAATGAGACGGAGAAATATATTCATGAGATTGAGTTGATGAGTATTTATTTTCCGGATGATTTGGAGAAGGTGAAGTTGATTGTGTCGACGTTTAATTATAGCAATAAATATTTGAGCACGATGGAACATGAGCTTTTGGTCGGGGATGCGAAGGGGTTTCGCAAGGAGTTGGATAATTATAATGCGGTCGTGAAGCGGTTGGTGCAGGTGATGGACGAGCTGTCGATTGATATGTTGGGGAGTATGAATGCGGAGATTAACAAGCTGAATGATATCGGAAATACGGTTTAGGTGACGTATGGCAAATTCTTGTGTCTTTTTAGTGGGAAAACCTTTATAATGGAGACATGAGTGTATTATAAAATGAGGAAAGCGACTGTGCTTTTCGATCAAAGGAGTTCATTTAAATGGCATTAACAGCTGGTATTGTTGGTCTTCCGAACGTTGGGAAATCGACACTTTTTAACGCAATTACGAAATCAAAAGTGGAAGCGGCAAACTATCCTTTCGCGACGATTGAACCGAATATGGGAATTGTTGAGGTTCCTGATGCGCGTCTGAATAAATTGACGGAGCTTGTAAAACCAAAGAAAACAGTACCGACAACATTCGAATTTACGGATATTGCAGGAATTGTGAAAGGCGCGAGTAAAGGTGAGGGGCTTGGTAACCAGTTCTTATCTCACATTCGCCAAGTGGACGCGATTTGTCACGTAACGCGTTGTTTTGAAGATGAAAACATTACGCACGTGGAAGGCCGAATTGATCCACTGGACGATATTTCGGTTATTAATTTAGAGCTTATTTTGGCAGATTTAGAGACGGTTGATAAGCGTATTAGCCGTGTTGAAAAGCTGGCAACGAAGCAAAAAGATAAAGACGCGATCGCGGAATATAACGTTCTTTTGAAATTAAAAGAGGCGTTGGAAAATGAAAAGCCAGCGCGTTCGGTAGAATTTAATGAAGATGAGGATAAAATTGTTCGTGGATTGTTCTTATTGACTCGTAAACCGGTTTTATATGTAGCGAACGTTGCTGAGGATGAGGTTAGCGATCCAGAGAACAATAAATATGTGCAACAAGTACGTGAATTCGCAGCTTCTGAAGGTTCTGAGGTTATCGTTATTTGTGCGCGTGCGGAGGAAGAAATTGCGGAGCTTGATGATGAAGATAAAGCGGAATTCTTGGAAGCACTAGGAATTGAAGAGTCTGGCCTGGATCAATTGATTCGTGCGGCGTATACGCTACTTGGCTTGTCTACTTACTTTACGGCTGGTGTTCAAGAAGTTCGTGCTTGGACATTCCGCAATGGCATGAAGGCTCCGGCCTGTGCTGGCGTTATTCACACCGATTTCGAACGTGGATTTATCCGTGCCGAAGTGGTTTCTTATGATGATTTGTTAGAGCATGGTTCTGAACAAGCCGCAAAAGTGGCTGGTCGACTGCGCTCGGAAGGTAAAGAGTACGTGATGAAGGATGGAGACGTCGTTCATTTCCTATTCAACGTATAAACAAAAACGGCTCTTTGTCAATTGTTGGGGTGAAATATCGAGGTACAAGCTAGGGGAACAATGGCTTGTATCTCTTTTTAGCCTACAGAAATGTCAAAATCTTTGATAAAGTGCTGGGCAAGTATTTTGGCGCGGAATCGTGAAAAGTTTTGATAGCCATAAGAAGTGCGCTTGATAACTTTGGTTCGGTTGTTAATTCCTTCTACGAAGCCATTGGACAGATGTGGGTAAATGAAGGCATTGATGATTTCTGTTTCCCAGCGTCGAAAAGTGCCGATAGCTTTTATGAATTCTGGAAGCTGTTTGTCTTGTACGAGTTGATAGAAATCGTGTAAGGATTGACGAACGTCGTGGCGTTCTTGTGCTTTATTGGCATCAAACCAAGCCTGATAGGCTTCCTTGATGGTGTAGGCGGTTTGTAGATCAGGGTGCAAGCTTAAGTAACGGCGAATGATGCTTTTTTGCGCTGTGTCCAGCTTGTGAGATCGCTTAAAAAGGAGTTTTTGTATGCGTTTGCCGTGCTTGCGATCTTTTTCTGAAAAATGTTGTTGAACACGAATGCGGACTTTATTCAGTGCCCAATAGATGTAGCGAGAGAAGTGGAAAGAATCGGCAATAATAACTGGTTTGTCAAGGGCTTGTTGCACAGCGTTTTTGAAGGTCGAACTCAAATCCATGATAACCATCTCTACCTGCTGCCCGCGTTCTCTTAAATAACGTTGAATGGTTTTGGCGCGACGGTTTTCTAAGATATCAATGGGGCGACGAGTCATGGGGGCAGCGATAATGAGTTGGAATTTACCTTTGTCGGTATCTCCCTTGAACTCATCGATAGCGATCACCTTAGGAAGAGCGACGGGAGGCGAGGAAAAGGTTTCTGTGCGCGCGTCGAATAGGCGCATAATTTTAGGTGCGGTTGTTCCAAATGTTTTAGCAGTATAGGTAAAGGACGGAGCGGAAATACTATGAAAAAGGGCCGCTTGGTGCCAAAGCGTTGAAAAACGCTGATAGCGTGCCACAAGTCCTTGATTTTTTTCATCAAATGATTTTCCGCAGGAACAAACATATCTGCGTTTTCGATAGTACACATAGACACGTTTTTCTGCGACTTTTAGATGTTGGAAAGTGTGCGTACGATAGTCTTTAATGCGATCTGTCCGTGTTTTACAAGAGGGGCAGGCATGTTTTTTTCGTTTTAGTTGGATATGAATGTGGCAGATATGATTTTCAATCGAATAATCAAGAAGTTGGATGTTTTTATTTTCTAAACCGATGAGTTGTATGATAAAATGGTCTGGCATGGTAATATCGCTCCTTTGGATTGGGTTTCGTCACTTTTATCTTAAAGGATGTTGATATTACTGTGTATTTTTTTGTCTTGAAATGAGAACAAAAAAATGCTGAGGTAGATTATTTTCTACCCCAACATTTATTATAGAACCACAAAAACAGGATTCACTGGTCAGCATCATAGACTAGTGAATCCGTTTTTTTATGTGTGAATAATGACCCGTTTTTTCAAGAAGAAGATGCATACGAAGGCAATGACGGGGAGTAGCGCTAATAATAGTAAAGTCAGATTTACGTTCAAGTATTTTATGAGCGATCCAGCAACAATCGGCACGAGTAACGAGGATAGCCCGGTGAAGATGCTTAGCGCAAATAATTGGCTGGTCGACTGCATTCGTTCTGTCGTCATGTGGAAAATTAACTGTTTCGATGCAATCATGATGATCGGCGTGGTTAAGAATTGCAACCCACTCAGCAAAATAATGACCCAGACGTTCTCTGTGAGTGAAAAACCAATAAATTGCGTTGTAAGCGCTACGGCACAAATCATCAACAAGGTAAAATTACTATACTTGCGCAAAAAAGTAGCTCCGAATAAATAGGCCGGTATCTCAAGCAACGATTGAATCGACCATTTATAACCGATTTGTAAGTCGGAGGCACCGAGTTGCAACATTTTATCGACCACGGTGATGTTGTTCGCAATGATGACGCTGTAAAGTAAAAATAAGATAAAGACTAACAAACGGTAGTCCCTATTAAAAATAATTTCCTTGAAATCAGCCAGCGTTACTTTTGCGCTATGTTGGGCAGATTTACCAACGTCTTTCAAAAAGAAAATGAGTATTAAACTAAACATGGATAATATAAAAATCCCAAAACTAAGCCCTGTATAACCAGCTTTTGCGATTAAAAAAGACAATAAAATACTACCGCAAGCCCAGCCGATGGAGCCGAATGCTTTGATAAATGGGAAGTTATTTCGTAGGTAAGGGCTACTTTTCAAAATCCAGGTGTCGCTTAGTCCAGTGCAAGTATTAATGAGGCCACCACTTATTGCTAGCAATAATAGATGCAGGAAAAAGAGCTTGGATTCCGTTAGATAAAACAGGCAGGTAGTTAGTAAATAGATGATCATCAGCACGACAATGAATCGCTTAATCGTCTGATATTTGTCCGCGAAAAAACCGATGAACATCTGTAAAAAAATCGTAATTAAGGCATAGGAAGACAATAAAATACCGCGTTCCATTTCATCATAGCCAATCTTTGATAAAAACGGAGTAAATTGCGTTAAACCAAAGGAAAAAGCCATATACATGCATACATAAAGCCAGCTAAAAAGTCTTCGTTCTCTTTCTGGATTCACAGAGAAAATCTCCATTCTGGTTAAGTTATCGATTCAATATGGAACGGGCAAACCTCATTTAAAAGTCAGTACAGCAGTTTCTCCGCCGACAACCATTTCATTGAGAGCCATTGGTACAAGCGTTCCGGCATCGTTTGACATCACAATCAAGGGTGTGGTCAACTGCAAATGATGTTCCGCCATTAGGGCAAGGTCAATTTCCAACAACACTGCGCCCGCTGTCACTTTTTGACCGTTTTCGACGAGTACATTGAATCCTTTTCCAGCCAATGTCACCGTATCAAGACCTACATGGATTAAAATCTCCATTCCTGATGAGAGTGTCAGGCCGATTGCGTGTTTAGTTTCTGCGATGAAAGTTACTTGTCCATCCGCTGGTGCTACAACTTTACTATCAGTTAGGTCAAAAGCGATACCGTCACCCATCATTTTGGTGGAAAAAACTTCATCGGGAACTTCCTCTAATGAAATGCATTTTCCGGTGACAGGAGAGAGTAGAATAGTCGTTTTTGGTTTCTTTTTTTTGAATGAAAACATCTTTATTCCTTCTTTCTATGTAATTTATAAGCTAAATCGGATGATACATACGAATAGTGAGATGAAAAGCGTATATCCGCTGAATAGAAGCAACCATTTTTGTGGTGCTTGTTTTAGCCCATTCCAGCTAATTCGGAATACAGTCATGCCGTATTCTTTTTTTGCGAACCATAGTAATAACCAGCCGCAAATCAAGTTCATCGTGAGCAATTCTGTGACTATTAAGGCTAATAAAGCGATTTTAATGAGATCTTGACTTTGTGTATTAGCAAATGATTTTTTCATATTCCTGACAATAAAGGCACAAAAGAAGAAGCTCAAAAATAAGATGAAATAGAGGGCGTAAACGGGATTTAAGCGTACAGGTTCCATCATATCAGCGCCAGTTTTCCAAGATACAAAGCCCAATAAGCTCAGGAATAGCAACGGGAAAATGATGAAAAGGAGTTCTGTGACGTACAAAATTTTTGTTGAGGTAATCTGCATTTTTAAGGTTTGGAATTTGGATAGAACGATGGTTTTCATTGCGACACTTCCTTTCGTGATAGTAACACCCAGCTGTCGACGTATTTTAATGATGAAAAATACGTCGACGGGATGCTTATTCTTTTATTTTAGTTCAGGCCAGAATTCTTTATTTACCTCGATGAAGTCGTCCAAAATATCTTTGGCTACTTTCGCGCTTGGGACGGTTTTGCTCATTGTTAGGGATTGCCAAACTTTTTGATATGAGCCTTCAATCCAGCCTTCGATTGCTAATTTTTCGGAGGCAATTTGCTGTTCCATTAAGCCTTTTTGGAAAGTAGGAATTTTGCCCATTGTCAGTGGTTCGTAGCCGTTCTTACCTACGATACATGGGACTTCAACCATTGCGTCATCGCTGAAATTGCTGATTGCGCCATTGTTTTCTGTGATGAGTAGCATTCTTTCTTTAGTGTTGAAAGTGAGTGCTTTGGCTAGGTCGACAATGAATGATGCGTGTTCGTTAGAGTGCAGTGTTGTGCCTTTCGCGGTTTTTGCTTCGACGATTCGGGCGCATTCTGCAAATACTTCTTTTTCGCGACCGTCGATAATTTCGTTTGCGCGTGTATATTCTTTGTTAGCGTGTGCTACTGTTTCATCAGCCATCAAATAATATTTTAAATACGTGTTCGAAAGGAACTTAGGCTCGATATCAAGCAATTCTTTCCCAGCGCGCATGGCGTCTAACCAGCTTGCTTCTTTATGTTGACCGGCTGGCGTGTTTTCGGTGTAGCCTTGTTTGCCAACGTGAGCTTTAATTTTTTCCATGAGATCGTTGCCGTCGTGGTCTTTAATGCTTGTCCACCAACCAAAGTGATTTAGGCCGAAATAACGGACTTCCATCGCTTTTCTGTTTTGCAGCCCGATTGCCCGAGCCATAATGTCTTCCAAACAGATTGGCATATCGCAAATGTTGATGATTTTAGAGTTCGGTCTTAAACGGCGAGTTCCTTCTGCAACAATGGCAGCGGGATTCGAGTAGTTTAGCAGCCAAGCATCGGGAGAGTATTTCTCCATATAGTCGACTAGTCCGATAATTGGACCGATAGAGCGCAGGCCGTATGCAATTCCACCAGGTCCGCATGTTTCTTGTCCTACGACGCCGTGCTTGAATGGTATTTTTTCATCTTGTTCGCGCATGGCGTATTTTCCAACGCGTAGTTGTGCCATGACAAAGTCTACATCTGTGAAGGATTCTTCGGGATCTGTAGAATAAGAAAACTCGATTTCTGGATCGTATTCTTTCACGATGATAGCGCAGGCCTCGGCTACTTTTTGTTGGCGTTCTGCATCGTTATCATATAATTTAATTTTGCGTACTGGGAATTCCTTGACTGATTCTAGAAGCATAACTACGATTCCTGCAGTATAAGTACTTCCTCCACCGGCGATTAAAACAGAACTTTTTTTCATTTTTAAAAACTCCTCTTCTTATAATAGTTTTTCGAATTCATCTCGTAAGGATGGGACGGATAGGCCTACAATAATTTGAATAGCGCCTCCGTTTTTGACTAAACCTTGGGCTCCGACTTGTCTAAATACGGCATCGGAGGCGACAAGATCGGGATCTTTAACGGTCAGTCGGAGTCTTGTAGCGCAGTTTGTCACGTCTACAATGTTGTCTTTTCCTCCAAGGTATTCGAGAAAGTGCGCTGCTTTATCCGCGTTAGCATTGCCTTTTCCAGATTTCTTCTCTTTGTAGTCGGACTTACTGTAAAGCTTCATTTCATCGCTTTCGTCTTCTCTACCTGGCGTTTTCAGATCCATTTTTTTGATGAGGAAACTGAAAATGAAGTACCAGATGAAGATGAACACGATACCGATGGCAATTTGCGTAAGGTAGGTAGGCCAGTGGTATTTCCAAAGCGGTAACCAGTTGATGGCGAACCAATTAATGAGACCACCGCCGAAATCACCAACGACGCCAAATGCATAGGCGACTGTAGAAATGGTTGCGGCGAGTAGGGCATGAATGACGAATAAAATTGGTGCAAAAAATAGGAATGTGAACTCAAGTGGCTCTGTGATTCCCGCGAAAACGGCTGTTGCAGCGACGGGGATCATTAAACCGAGTACGGCTTTGCGTTTTTCTGGTTTAGCGGTTTTATAGAAGGCTAGTGTAATTCCGATAGAGCCGAATACTTTCGACATGCCGGATAGTGCGAAACCGCCTGCAGGATACATCTCTTTTAGTGTGTGTTCAGTTGTTTGGAATTCTCCTAAATGTGTTGCCCAGTAAGCGGCCATACCACCTGGAACGACGGCATTATCGTAGGCAAAAGGAGAATAAATGAAGTGATGTAAACCGGTCGGGATCAGAATTTTTTCCAGGAAGGAATATATCCAAACGCCGAATACGCCGGATGAGATAAAGAATTTTTGCATATCTAGCATGACTGATTGGAAGTGCGGCCAGATGAAGGCGAATAGAAATGCAACCGGTAACATAACTAGGAATCCTAAAATAACGATAAAGGATGTGCCGCGGAAAACGCCGAGTACTTCGGGTAATTCTTTGTCGAAATAGCGATTGTGAAGATAAACGACAATCCCGGAAATAATAAGTGCACCAACCATACCTGTATCTAGTGTTTTGATGCCGGCGATGTTAGCAAGACCACTGGTACCGCCCACTTCTTGTGTCATATCTACACCGAAAAATGAACTCCAAGTTGTGAGTATAGCTGATAGAAAATAGTTGAATGTGACGTAGGTAACCAAAGCTTCTAAACAAGCGCGCCCACTTTGTGATTTTGCAAGGCCGATTGGTAAACCGATGACGAATAGTAGGGGAATTTGTCTGAATACCGCCCAAGCTCCCTCGGCGATGACATTCCACATTTTAAACCATAAGCCATTTGGGTTGGCAAGTCCTCCCATGATATCAGGATTCATAAACAAGATTGAGAAACCAACCACAATACCTGCAAAAGAAAACAGAAGGGCTGGGGCTAGCATCGCGCCTCCAAAACGTTGAATCTTTTTCATCATATCTTTTGAAAACCTCCTTTTTATTTTTTAAGACGTCTATGTGTTTTATTCTAGCGACTAGTCTGGCGCTTTACAATCCCTTTAGGCGTTTTATCTCCTAGTTACAAGAACAGGAATCTTTCACAAAAACTGTGATATTTCACAATCGGGTCGCACGGTTAAGTTTTTAGTGATACAATATGTATGAAAACGCTGACATAATTGATGGAGTGGGGAATGAGTGTAATGAGATTAGAGGAACTAGTGAATAAAAATTACGAATTGCTGAACCAAAATGATTTGCATATTTGGAAGTATATTCAGGCACATAAAAAAGCTTGTAGCAGTATGAGTATTAACGAAATGGCTAAGCTGTGCAACGTTTCTCGTACAACGATTCTTCGCTTTGCAAAGAAGCTTTCTTTAGAGGGTTATAGTGAGTTAAAGGTGCATTTGAAATGGGATTTAGAGTACAGTATTAACATGGCGGACGAAGTAACAGAGGTAATTAGCGCGGGTTATATCGATGTCATTAATGAAATAACGAAAAAAGATTTCCAGCCGATTTGTAGATTAATTTATGGGGCTGGGCGTATCTTTGTATTTGGTTCAGGAGATTTTCAGATGGCTGCGGCAAAGCATTTGAAGCGTCTATTTTTGCATGGTGGGGATTGTTTATACGATGTAGATTCGATTACGATTAATAAGGAGTTTTTTAAGATCGTGAAACCAAATGATTTAGTGATTTTAATCTCGCTAAATGGGGAGTCTGAGGCGATTGTTTCGACGGCTATGGAGTTGAAATTAATGGGTGTACCGGTGATCTCGATTTCAAAAATGAAAAATAGTACGCTGGCAAGGCTGAGTGCGGAGAATATTTATATTTCAACGTCAGAAATACATTTTGACAACCAGAGTACACATTCATTTGAAGCTACGGCGACACTTTATATAGTCGCCGAGTTGTTGTTTGTTAAATATAATTTATATAAAAATCAATTGAGACAAGGATAGAAAAATGCCTCATATCGATTGAGATATGAGGCATGCATGTATTAAATTGTTTCTTTAAATAGAAAGTCTAGAATAATGTCACCAATCCGCCGATTTTCGCCTTGGTAGGGGAAGGAATGGATTTGTATTGCTGGGTTGAAATTGAGCTCAATCACAGCGTAAGGGCCGTTTGGGGTTGTTTCACGTGAAACAATGATATCAACGCCGCAAAGATTCGCGTCAACGGCTTTGGCACATTTAATCGCTAACTCTTGATAGTAGGGATGAATCAGATCAGTAACATCAATGCTGTCACCGCCAGTACTTATATTGGAGTTTTCACGTAGGTACACGATTTGGCCTTCATCTGGAACGTCCGACATGCTGAATCCTTGCATGGAAAGCATGAGCGTTTCTTCTGGACCTTTTTGGATTATTTCTAAAGGTTTGAGATGATCGGTACCGCGCAATGGATCTAGGTTCTTTTCATCGATGAGTTCGGCAATAGTACGAGTACCGTCACCTGTAATATTGGCTGGCACGCGTTTTAGGATACCCGCGATTTTGCCGTCGATAACTAGGAAGCGGTATTCGTCACCAGGAATATAGGTCTCAATGATGACAGATGAATCGTAGCTAAAAGCGATTTTCAGGGCTTCTTCGTAGTTTTCTTGGGTGAATCCATCTTTGAAAATACTAATTCCGATGCCAAAATTGGTTGACTTTGGCTTGATAACGATTGGTTTATCAGCGAATAGTTCGAAGCTCGCACGCGCAATCTCAATGTCTGAAAAATTCTGACCTTGTGGAACTTCGATATCGTGTTCGGCTAGAATTTGTTTCGTGACAACTTTATTTTCCATGATGAGAGCGCTGATGTAGCTGTCACGAGCGGTTTTTGTTGCTTGTTTGATATATTCGACTTGATTTCCTTTTTCGAGGCGAATGAAGTTTTCTTCGCGGTCTAGGAGTTCAACCGATAATCCTTTTGTTACCGCGGACTTCATAACGATCTGGGTTGAGAGTTCCATATCTTCGTAACCGATGAGCTTGTATGCGTTCTGCAAGCTCTTTTCTAGGTAGGTTTTTGCTTTTTCAAGGTTGAAGGATACGAATGATTCGGATGTTGCTGTTATTTGTGACGCGATTGTTTTCTCAGGATGTTTACTGATATCGCGCTGTGCGTTGATGATACTTTGGAAATCGGTTGTATCCGTTAGTTTTGCGACGTGTTCCATTTCGGTTAGGAGTTTTTCAACTGCTTGGTCGAATGGGATTTCTGTGCCGTTAACGTATATATCTGGCTTGGTTAAGCCGTTACTCGCGATTCTCTCTTCGTTTTGGTCGGATTGTTCTTGCTGTATTTTGTCAAAAGCGGTGCTCTCGGACAGTAGGCCTGTAACTAGGAGTAACTGGATAAAATGCAGCGTTTCTTTTGTGATACCGTTTGGATCGAATGGGTTTAAGTCCAACGAACGGATCTCAATGTACTCGACGCCAGCTTTGGCAAGGCCTGCGAGTGATTGATCGGTATGGGCATTTTTCAACCGAATGGGGTTGTAGAGTTCGCGCATACTGTCGATTTTACCTTGGTCGATCCATGACTCGATGCTTGAGATATAGCCGTCAAAGCTGTCGTAGTCGACGTGGAGGGAGCATTTATTTTTATACCCGGCGTGACTGTTGCGCAATGAGATACCGTTGTTAAGCGCGAGGTCAGATGTTTCACGTGAAACTTCGTTGTCGGGAGTTTTATTCAGAAAATTTGGCAGGTAAACTGGGCTTGCTCCTGTAAGATAGAGTAGGAACCAGCGATTTTGCATGAAGTATTTCGCGACTTTGAGGTAAATCTGGTTTTTGAAGTCTTGTAGTGTTTTTTCGCCGCCCATGCTTGTGTGTAGTCGCTCTAAAAAGTCATCTGAGAACGAGAAATTATAGTGAATACCGGAGAAAAGTTGAATCTTCTTACCGTATTCGCGGGCTAGATGCTCACGATAGAGTCTGCTCGCCGAATTCGGATCTTGGTAAACGGCTATTGGGATAACTTGTTCTGCTGGAAGGATTGGCGGATTGCTACTTGGCCATAGATATTCGTCGCGAATTCGATCTGATACGATATTTTGCAAGTTTTCCATGGATGTATATACTTCGTCAACAGAACTGCTAACGGGTGTGATCATTTCAATTTGACTTTCTGAAAAATCGGTTTTGATATAAGGATTTTCTTCTTTTAGGCCAAAAATGGCGGGGTGTGGTGTAAGCGATAAATTTCCGTTTTCATCTACTCGCACATTTTCTTTTTCAAGTCCAAAGTTTCCATTAAACAGCCTTTTTTTCAAATCGGCATGTTGTTCTAGTATTGGAAACAGGTTGTCATTTTTATATAACACGATTTCACCTTCTTGTAGTCCATTTTGTTCAATAGGTTTATCTTACAATAATTATGGTCAATAGTATAGAAAATGGTTTTAGATTACCAATATTTCGATTTGAAACTTAAAAGAAACATTTTTGAAACATTTGTAATATAAATTCTTTACTTTTTTGAGTGTACTAGTTATAATAGGACACATGAGGAGAGTGATGGGGATGTATACGTTAGATTCTCAAAGCCATGTTCCGATTTATGAGCAGATTGTGGGCTTAATTAGAAGCTATTGCATCAGCGGAATTTTGCAACCAGGAGAAAAATTAATGAGTGTGCGTGAAATGTCGACGCATCTTTTAGTGAATCCAAATACGGTGGGTAAGGCGTATAAGGAATTAGAGAGACTGGGGATTATTGAGACCAAGCTTGGAAGAGGTTCGTATGTAGCGTATGCTAGTGATAATAGGCCGAACGAAGAGGCGCTTGCTTTATTTAGACGGAATTTAGAGGAATTGGTTTTGGAAGCGAATTATTTACGGATTGAGGAACAGGAGCTTCAAAACTTTGTGAAGCAGCATTATAGAAGTTTGGAGGGAGAGAATAGATGATTATTGACGGTGTAACGAAGCGTATTGAGGGCAACTTGGTGTTGGAGGATATTTCTTTTGAGTTGAAATCGGGTGAAATTACGGCGCTGATTGGGAGGAATGGTGTTGGTAAGACGACGCTATTCTCAATTATCGCGGGGATGTATTTGGCGGACGCTGGTCAAGTGACGGTGGATGGGCAAGATTTACGCAAGAATCCGGCGCTCAAGAAGAATATTTTCTTTTTGGAAGATAATATGAACTATTTTAATTCTTATAGTGTGAAATCGGTTGTGAAAATCTATAAAAATGTATACGCGACGTTTGATGAAGCATTTTTTGATACGTTGATGGAACGCTTTGAATTGCCGAAAAAAGCGAAAGTGATGTCGTTCTCAAAGGGACGTAAGGCGTTATTTTTCATGATTTTGGCGTTTTCTTTGGATGTGCGTTATTTGTTGCTGGATGAGCCGATGGATGGGCTGGATGTGATTGTGAAGAAACAGTTGTTGCAGTTTATTTTGGAGACGGTGGCGGATCGGAAAACGAGTGTATTGATTGCCTCGCATCGCTTGGATGAGCTGGAAATGGTGGCGGATCGAGTACTGGTTTTGAAGGGGACGACGCTAGAGCTGGATTATTATTTGGAGTCGTTGCGTGATACGGCGTTGAAGCTTCAAGTGGCTTTTAAAGCGAAGCATGTGCCGGTGTTTGTGAAGGAGGAATCAGAGCTTTTGCAGCGTAATGGGCGGATTTATACGTTGTTGGTGACTGAAAATACGGATGATTTCGTTAGTAAGATTAAGATGGAAGAACCGATTTTGTATCAGGAAATGGCGATTACGATTGAGGATGTTTTTACAATTCGATTGGCGGATGATAAGGTCGATTACTACGAGATGTGAGGGGTGAGGGACATTGTTTAATAAGCATTTATGGTTGAAGGAATGGCGCGGTGTAAGGTGGATTGTGGTTGTTTTGATGTTGTTATTTCTTTATGCGCAAACTGGTGGACTTTACTCGGATGCAGAGACTTGGCAAACGCGATATGATTATTATCAGTCGGATGGTTTTCAAAAAGAGCAACAGGCGGCTGGCGATGCAAAAATGTCTCCGAATGATGTGAAAACAACGCTCACGTTTCGTTATTTGACAACGGGTTTTCCTGGTGATGTATTTTCGACGCAGTACACGATGTCTCAACCTTACTTTACGCTAAGTATTTTGGTCGTTATTTTGGGGCTGGCGATGGTTGGCTGGGAACGGTATACGAGGAAGGATCATTTTGCGTTGGCGGCACCGTTTAAGCGTAGTAGTATGATTGGAACGAAGCTGTTGCTTGGTTTTTTGGCGATTACTGTGGCCTATGGGGTTAGCTTATGGTTGGGATTGATGCGTTTATTTCAGGTAATTCCAAGCGAATTTATAGATTTGGATATGCAAAAGGTGTATTTAGGACTGCTTGGTAATTTGGGAGCTTTTTTATTGCTCTTTGTGGTAACTATTTTTGTTGGAACAGTTATGGGAGAATTATTGTCGATGGTTATTGCGTTACTGATTATCATGATTATGCCGCGGTATGTTTACGTGGTTTGGTGGACTTTCATGCAATTATTGCATCCTGATATTGGTTCGGAGAAATTTTCTAATTGGACGTCCTACACGAATGTGTTTCTTGTTTTTGGAAATAGTGAATTTGAGTACGGGCCGTTTATTTGGCAGATGATTTTGCTTATTTTGTTTGGAGTTGGTTCGGTATTTTTCTATAAGCGGTATTCGATTGAGAATAATGGAAAGGTTTTGGCGTTCTCGTATTTGCGTATTCCAAGTGCGATTTTGGTATCGTTCGGTGGGGCGGTTTTGATCACCAATTTTTGGATGGGCGGAGGATCAGTGGATGGTCCAGCGTTAACAGGTTTATTCATTATCAGTATCGGGTCATTTATTGGGTGCTTAATTATTTGTTATATGGTGCTTTATAGAAATGCGTGGGTGCGGAGATAGGAGGGCTTTTATGTGGCAAAAGGGACTTTGGTATAAGGAATGGCGGGGAATCAGGTGGGTTGTTCCGCTTGTTTTTCTGGTGTTTTTGTTAGCTTTTTTTGTGGGATTGGTGAATGAGTCGGATGCTTGGAATAAGAGTCAGGCGCATTATAAGTCGGAGGATTTCCAGGTGGAGCAGGAGCTTGATCCGGATTTTGCGATGACGAAACAGGAGATTCGGGATGATTTGACGGTGCGTTACTTGGCGTATGAGACGAAGTTGTCGGATAAAGTGGATCAGTATACATATTTTTTCTTTAGTTTTACGGTGAGTGTGCCGTTTACGTTGACGCTTGTGCTGGCTGTGATTCTGGGGATGTGTTCGGTGATTTTGGAGCGGTATACGCGCGGGAACCATTTTACGGCGGTGATGCCTTATTCTAAGAAAGCGATTCTTGGCGTGAAGGTACTGCTTGGTTTTGCGGTCATCACAGTGAGTTATTTTGTGAGTTTGGGGTTGGGTGTGTGGTACTTTACGTCGCAAGTGCCAGCAGAGTTTATTGATTTTCACCACCAAAAATTAATCATGGATGTGCTGGGGAGTTGGCTGGCGTATCTATTGTTATTCTTGCTGCCGATTGTTGTGGGTTATGTGATTGGTTCTCCGCTGGGTGGTATCCTTGCGACGGCGGGATTAGTATTGTTGCCAAGTACCATTTTGACTTTTGTGGCTCACATGGAGCATTTTATGAACAAGGGTGCCTCGGGTGATTTATCGTATTGGAGCGATTTTTGTCGGATTTTGGAGCCGTTGGGATTCATTCGGCCAGCTTACGGACCACTCATTTTGCAAGTGGGATTATTGATTGGAGCGTTGATTTTTGCGGGTATTGTCGCAGAGAGGGAGTCACTTGAGACGAATGGACGATTATTTGTTTTCCAAAAAATGCGGGCATGGGGAATTGGTGTTACAGCGATTTTGATTGGGATGTTGGTGGCGAATATGGTTCAGGATTTTGTGAAACTATCTGGAACGGCCGGTTTTGTTGGATTTTTAGCGATATTTGGTGTGAGCGTAATGGCTTCTGTGATTGTCGGGATTCGATTTATTTACGGGAAACGTTTTTAATTTTTTATAATTATATTTCTTCTGGGAACTATCTTAGGTTATAATAGAAATAGTATGTTTGAGGGAGGATTTTATCGGTGACAACAGAAGCAGAAACAGTAAAACCGCAAATTGATGAGTTGAAGGCGAATTTGACGAAACGTAATTTGCAATATGTCCAAGAGGTGGAAAAACATCTCCGCGAGTTAGGTCAGTACGGTGAGGCGCAACAGGCGGAGTTAGTTTATGAAATGACGGAGAAAGTACTTGAGAATCAAAAACAAGGTGTGACGGCTCGGAAATTATTCGACGTGACGCCTACAGAATATGTGAAAGCTTTAGCAGTGAAAGCGGCGCCAGTTGGTGAAGTTGCTGGGAAATGGTGGATCGCGTTAGATGGTGGTTTGCTCGTACTTGGTGCGATGATGCTAATCAGCGGTGTGAGCGCGATTTTCCAAGGACAAACGCTAGGACTCGCTGTGTTATTCGTGACGTTCCTTGTCGGTGGTGGCGCAATGATGGTATTGCGTAAATATGCTGGTGCAATGCGTCAAGGTGAAAAAGGTGGAACGTGGAAGTATCTAGCGATTGCGATGGTTGTTATTCTTGTGTGGATGACGATTATGACGTTGGTGCAAGTGCTTGTTCCGGCGAAATGGAATATTGCGTTGGATCCGTATCCGACTGTTATTGTTGGTGCGTTGCTTCTAGCTTTACGCTATTATATGAAGAAAAAGAAAAATATCCCGAATTTATAAATGATGTTGATGCTGTTTCTTAATTAGGAACAGCATCTTTTGATAGAAAGGATGATTCTAATGGTAGAAAAATTGAAGATTTTTAATTTGGAGCATCAGCAGATTGGGACGGCGAGTCGGGATGATGTGCACCACAAGGGGCTGTGGCATGAGACGTTTCACTGCTGGTTTGTGTCGGCGGATTTGACGCGGATTTTTATTCAGTATCGGAGTGAGCGGAAGAAGGATTTTGCGGGGCTCTATGATATCACGGCGGCGGGGCATTTGACGGTGGACGAGACGGTGCAAGACGGCATTCGTGAGGTGAAAGAGGAGCTTGGAGTAGATGTGGCTTTTGATGAACTCATATCGCTTGGTGTGATTGATACGAGCTATGTTTCACCAGGTTTTGTTGATCGCGAATTTTGCCATGTGTTTTTATATAAATTTGGAGGACCTTTAGCCGATTTTAGATTGCAGAAAGAAGAAGTTGGCGGAATGGTGACGGCTGATTTAAAGGAGTTTCGCGCATTTTTCACGGGTGAGTCAGATGGGCTTCGCGTGGAAGGATTTAAATTGGGCGATACTGGAATTGAGATTGTGAACGAGATTCTTGGTATGCGTCAATTTACGTTAGAGGAAAATGATTATTATGGGAAATTAGTGAAGGCGATGGAGTTACGGAATATTTTGTGATAATGACAAGATTAGGAAAATATATTCATATCGGTCTATGTTTCGACGATCCAGTTTAAGGATATAGTCACGTAGGCCGATTTTTTATTTATATTGAATTACGATGGGGTATTATTGTTGGAAAGATTGTAGAGATTCTATGTTCTAAAACGATATACGCCTATTTTTCATTCAGGCAGTAAAAGTTGGCGCTACGTGATACTTAATGTACCAAGCAAAGCAGAAGGGAGGTTTACGATGAATGGTTTAGCAAAGATACTTTTTGTCCTTGTCGGCCTTATTGGGATGATTGGAAGCGCGGTTTTTGCGGGGATGGCTTATCAACTTGGCGTGTTCTCCGATGTCGTCACGGAATATCAGGAAAAAATGTGGTTTTCTAATGTCGCGATTTTTGTTGGTATCCTCATGTTTATTATTTTCTTCTTGTTCTTTTTTATTGGGCTTTTGACGAAGAGAAATGAGCGATCGATTGTGTTGCCGACCAAGTACGGTGAGATAGAAATTACGGATAGGACAATTGAATCGACAGTTATGTATGTTGTTGTGGAAGAAAATATGTTACGAAATCCGGTAGTGTCTGCGAAATTATTTAATCGTAAAAAGGCAGTCAAGGTTTTTGTGATGGGAGATGCGATCCAAACATCAAGGCTCCAAACGAACGGTGCCGAGCTGCAAAGTAAGATTGAAGAGAAGTTAAAGGATATGTTGGAGATTGAAATGGTTGAGGCGGATATCAAAATTCATAAAACAAATAAACGTGAGGCTAAAGGTAGCCATGCACGGGTGATATAGGAGGGATACAATGAATTTACCAGAGCTTTTACAACCGTATAAATGGCGTATAATTGGTGTCATTGTAGGACTTGTTATCGCTGTTTTGTTTATGACGATTGGTTTCGGGTACACACTATTACTACTACTTATTGCTGGAATTGGTTTTCTCATTGGTAAATGGAAAGACGGCCAATTGGATATAAATGATTGGTTGAAATTTTTAACTAAATAGGAGAGGAATGATTTGAAATGGTAGAAGCAATTAAAAATAATGAGGTTGAAGTACACAAAAATTCGCTAACGTTTGATGATCAAGTGATTAAGAAAATTACTGGTATTGCTGCAAATGATGTTGACGGGATTCTAGCTTTAGAAGGCGGTTTTATTAGCGGCTTAACGGATAAATTCAAATCTAAAGGCGACATTACGAAGGGTATTAATGTAGAAGTTGGCGAAAAACAAGTGGCGATTGATCTTGTTGCTACTGTTGAATATGGCAAAAGTATTCCAGCAATTTTTGAGGCTGTAGTTGCAAAAATTGAGGGAGCTATTGCACAAATGACTGGCTTACAAGTTGTTGAAGTCAATCTTAATGTGAGCGATGTTAAAACGAAGCGTGAGTTTGAAAGCGAGATTGCAAGTAAGGCTGAACCAGTTGAAAGTGGTCGTGTGAGCTAAATACATGAAGGATACGCAGCTCTTCTTGTTGGAGGAGCTGTTTTTTTGTGCAGTGATTTTTGAATATTTCCCGGGAAATATCGTGTTATTTCTTTCTGGACGGCTAGCTTTTCGTTTTGTAGTATGACATAATAAATTCGTGAAGCCTTTATATAGAAGGAGTGTATGACGAATGTTTCCTTATGAAGTAGTGAGTAAGTTTACTGAGACAGAGTTGCATTTATACAGATACATAATGGACAATACTGAAAAGGTGATGTACATGCGGGTCCGCGAATTGGCGGATGAAACGCATGTGTCAGCGGCTACGATTGTTCGGTTTACGAGAAAACTGGGTTATGACGGTTTTTCGGAGTTTAAGGTGCAGTTGAAACAGGCATCAAAGGAAAAGGGTAAGAAGAAGACGGCGGACACGATTGAAGTTCTGGAGGAATTTTTTGAGCGGACGTTGCGTCGGGATTATGATGTGAGTTTGGATAAGGCTGTAGATATTATAGATGATGCGCAGTTGGTTGTGTTTGTTGGGATCGGGACATCAGGGATTTTGGCGGAATATGGATCGCGATTTTTCTCGAATTTGCAGAAGCGGACGTTTTATATTAAAGATCCATTTTATCCGAATGCAGCGCAACAGTTTGATAATGCTGTGATGGTGATTCTGTCGGTATCGGGTGAGACGCCGCAGGTTATTTTGCAGGCGCAGAACATGAGGGAGTTCGGTAGCAAGATCATTAGTATTACGAATTCAAGCAAAAATACGTTGGCGGGATTATCGGATATTAATATTCCTTATTATGTGACGCAGGAAATGATTCATGAAACGAATATTACGACGCAAATTCCTGTGTTGTTCTTGCTGGAAGCGATGGCGAAGAAGACGTATAATAGGCATCAAATATAAAATAAGGCGGAAAACTCCAAACTAGGAGTTTTCCGCCTTATTTTTAGATTTCAGTCAGTAGTAAATGATGATATACCGCGCCGAGCAAGCCTGCTTGGTTTTTGTGTGAGACGAGTTCAAGTTTGGTGTCACGTAGACCGAAGAATTCCATGTGATGTTTGAGCTCATCTAGGAATGTTGGTCGATCGGTGATGCCGCCGCCGATGAAGATGTGGCTTGGGTCAAAGCAGTAAATCAGATTGTATAGGCCAGTGCAAAGCCCTGTGTAGAAGTCGTGAATCAGTTTCCCAGCAATAGGGTCATGATTGTCGTAGGCTGCGAATATTTCTTCACCTGTGACCTCGTTCAGGCTTTTACCTGTATGTGCCGCGTATTGACGACGCAAAACGAGCATGGTTGTGGTTTGATTCATCGTATAGGAACCAGGCTCGTAGCTGCCAGGTCGGTCGCTAAATAGGTAACCGAACTCGCCAGCGCGGAATCTGGAGCCGCTGTAAAGCTTGCCATCAATGAAAATACCACCGCCGATGCCAGTTCCGATTGTCATACATAAAAAGTTATCTAAGTCTTGCGCACCGCCAACCCATTTTTCGCATAGGGCGACACAATTGGCGTCATTTTCAACGGTGACGGGAAGACCTGTTTTTTCTTCTAAATATTCACGGATGGGAAAATTATCAAAGGCACGAATCGCGCCACCCATCGTGATGAAACCGGTTTTTGGATTGATGTAGCCGGGCGCGCTGATTGCAACGCCCGCCACATCATGTTTTTTTGTATACTCTGAAATCCCTGCTAATATCAGTTCACCGTCAAAATCAGGGGTTGTCATTTTTTCGTGTTGGAGAATATCGCCTTCACTCGAAACAAGTCCCATTTTTAAGGTTGTTCCGCCGATATCAAATGCCGCAATGGTTTCCAATTTTTTCAACTCCTATTTTTCTGTAGCTGCTGCAGATTCCGTCGCGTTTGCGTCCATTTGCGCGTCACTTGCTGCTACTTTATTGGATACGAGAACGAACGGTAGGTAACAGATGGTCGCGACGGCCAAACATAGCAGACCTACGAGTAATGCGAGCCAATTTCCTCCGGTACCAAGGAACGGAATCAGCGGTCCTGGAGTTGTCCAAGGCACTTGATACGCTACTGGCGGGATAATTTTGAAGTGAATGAAGAAATAACCGATTAACGTATTGATCGCTGGTACAAAGATGAACGGAATAACCATGATCGGATTCAGCACGATTGGCAGACCGAAGATAACCGGTTCATTGATGTTGAAAAGCCCTGGCGCGATCGATAGTTTGGCGATATCACGATGATCCGCACGTTTGGAAGCAAGGAAAATCGCGATCAAAAGACCGAGCGTCATCCCAGAACCACCGTAGTTTGCAAAAGCGTCATTTAGACCTGCCCAAGTTGTTGGGTAAGGCGCGCCCCATGAAGAACCGTGCGCTGCAACGTAGTTTAAGTTTGCCAAGTTAGGCTCTGTGAAAATGGTATCGCGGATTGCAGCGATCGTGTTCGGACCGTGAATCCCGAGAACCCATAGTAAGTTGGAAATAAAGCCAAGTAATAGGACAGAATAAATATTCGTACCCATATCTTTTAGCGGCGATTGAATAACCGTATAAACGAGGTCATGCAAGCCTTCTGGAGCAATTAAAGTGATCAAATAGTTCAAAACGGAGAACAAGATCATCACAAGAATAACTGGAATTAGAACTTTAAAAGAACGAGAAACTGCTGGTGGCACTTGGGCTGGCATTTTGATGGTCAGTCTCGGCGCACGTGCAAGACGGCTGAAAACTTCCCCAGTAATAATACCAACGATAAGCGCTACGAACAGACCTTGCGCTCCTAGGAATTTTGTAGTCATGAAAGCTTGGTTATCGATAACAACATAAGGCGTGTAAATAATGAAGAATGAGCCCACAGCTGTCAAACCACATAGAAGATCATCCTGTTGGAAGAAGATGGCAAGATTCCGTGCTACTAAAAAGGTGATAAGTATGGCCATAATATTGGTGGAACCCTGCAAAACTGGCGCGAAAATAGCCTGCGCATCTGCTAAGTTTGGAAAAATCTTACCTAAGAATAGTATTTTGGCGATAAAGCCATCTGGACTAAGCACCGCGAAGTTGATTAAAAGAATAATCGAACCTGCCATGATTAAAGGGAAAACTAAAATAAATGCATCACGAATGGCAGCAATATGCCGCTGTGAATTCAATTTGTTGGCAATAGGTACTAACGCTCTTTCCATACCATGTTCGAACTTTGTCATTAAACTCATTTGAAAACCTCCCAATTTGAAAAGCTGAAGAAGCCCGTTAGACCCGAAAAAAATTGTTAGGGGGCGCAGTAAAAGTCCTCTTTTGACTTTTGCGAAGGCCACGAAAATTTCGAGGGTCTGGCTTCTGAAGCTGGATCCGAAGGCGCCTCACTCGACGCCCCACATGACACAACCCCTTGTTAACGCTTTCTTTAATTAACTATTAATCAAGTCCACGAAACCCACCATAGATACGTTTCGCAAACTTGACTCTCTAACTTTTACTCTGTAATCAAATTTGCCCCATTTTCTTCAATCGTCTTTTTATACCAGTAGAAACTGTCTTTTTTATAGCGTGCTAACTCTTTTTCATCATTTTCATCGCGGTCGACGTAAACGAAGCCGTAACGTTTTTGATAGCCGTTGAGCCAGCTGAGTAGATCTGTAAACGACCATGTGCAGTAGCCAAGCATTTCCACGCCATCGGTAATTGCTTCTTGAATCGCAATGGAATGGGCGCGAATGTAGTCGATGCGGTACTCATCATGGATTTCGTTGCCTTCTTCTAATGTATCATATTCGCCGAGCCCGTTCTCAGTAATAAGTATTGGCAAACGGTAACGACTTGCGATACGGCGAAGGCCAACGCGAAGACCGGTCGGATCGATATCCCAATCCCAGTTTGTTTTTTCAAGATATGGATTATTCACGTGACGATAAACGCCAGGAAGTCCACTTTCTTGTGTGGAGCCTTTTTCACCAGTAGTGTTCATTTTACCAACACCAACGCCATCTAGCGGATTCGCCGCGTTCGTCATTGTGCGGTAGTAATTGACACCCATGAAATCTGGTTTGCCTTTTTTGAGGAGTTCGGTGTCGCCTGGTTCAACTTCTGGCGCAAAACCGTTCTCTTCAAGCCAATTCCAAACGGCGATCGGATATTCGCCCCAAGTGTAAACGTCCATCCAAAAATGCGCGTTGAATTCTTCGCTATCATCGGCTGCCAGGGCGTTCTCTGGCTTAGCATCGATCGCGTAACTAGGACCGTATGCAAAACTTGGACCGATTTTGCCGTCCATGCCTAGTTCGCGGAATTTTGCGATAGCTGATGCGTTGGAAAGATTGGCGATGTGATTGGCTTGGAACATCCGTTTGTCATCGGTCAGGCCAGGCGGGTGTAGCGCCAATTTGTAGCCGTGTGAGATGAAAACGTTCTGTTCGTTCAGCGTAACCCAGTATTTGACGCGATCGCCGTAGCGCTTGAAGCAAACCTCGGCGTAGTCGGTGAAATCTTGGATAATACGACGCGATTCCCAGCCACCGTACTCGTCTTGAATGGCTTGCGGGATATCCCAATGGTAAAGCGTGATAATCGGCGTAATGTTGTTTGCTACGAGCTCATCAACCAGTGCGTCATAAAACGCGAGACCAGCTTCGTTCACTTCGCCGTGGCCTTTCGGGAAAATACGACTCCACGCAATCGAGAAGCGGTAAGCTTTCAGACCTTGTTCGGCCATCAGCGCAACGTCTTCCTTAAAGCGGTGATAGTGATCGACTGCCACATCGCCATTCGTACCTTTAAAAGTTTTGCCAGGAATGCGGACAAATTCATCCCAGACAGACGGGCCTTTACCCTCTGTGTCCCAAGCACCTTCGACCTGGTAAGCCGCGGACGCCGAGCCCCAAAGAAAATCTTTTGGGAATGGTTTTAACGTTTTGTGTTGCATAATGCACCTCCGAAAAATTATCGAGCTTGATTAGAAAGCGGTGTTGCGGGCTTTCTGTATGATATTAATGTAAACGGTTTCGGGTGAAATGTAAATATGAATTGGGGAATTGGGTTGATGTTTCAGTGAGTTGGAATATGTTTCACTTGTGAAACATGATGTTTTGTTGTGGGTCTTATGAAGCGTCTTGTGCTGAATTAGAGCCTCAATATGCATGAGAGCAAAGCGAGCATGCCATCCATTAGTTGGGATGGAGCGCTAAACTAAGAAGAAACTATATAAAGGGATGCTAAAAAATCGGATTCGCAGCGGTAAATTAAGCGTTCAGGATCAAAAATCAAGCGTTTAGGACTAAAACGGTTTTTCAACTATTTTTTGTGATAAAATTGTTGTGGATTTGAAGGGTGGTCGTTTGTTAAATGGGTTTTGGGCGTGAAATTGGGGCGGGGGATCGTGTTATCTGTCGGGTTTGGCGCCTTCGGATCCAGCTTCAACGGCCAGATCCTCGAAATTTTCGGTGCCTCCGAAAAAGTCAAAAGAGGACTTTTACTGCGCCCCCTAACAAATTTTTTCGGATCTAACGGGCCGTTTCAGCTTTTCAACTTGGGAGACTTTTGCTATTTACAATTCAAACATATGTTCGTATAATGGGTAAGAGGTCGAGAAAGGTGGGGATGCCAATTTGGCACGGTGAGAGCTTGGTATAGCGGGATTGAATAGATTCATAGTTAGAAATGCAAGAAAAAAATAATTTATTAGAAAAAAACGAAAAAAGCATTGTTTTCCAAGGTTAATTATGTTATTTTGTAGTTTGGTGAAAGCGTTCACCAAAAAAGAGATGGTAAGACAAATACAAAAAGCGGAGGAGTTTTTGCATGAAGACGTGGCTGAAAAAAGGGTTATTAGTGTGGTTGGTTTTTGCGTTGGTTGTTTCAACATTGCCAGCATTTGAACCACGCGCGGAGGAAACAAAGGGGGATGTGGCACCAACACCAAAAACAACGGCGGAAGCGAAGCCAGTGGAAGTGGTCGAGGAACGCACGGAGAATGAGCTTGTTTTTGATAATCAGAACGGTTCTTTCACGAAACAGATTTTTACGGAACCGGTGAATGTGAAGGAAGATGGCGAGTGGGAGCGGGTTTCCAATGACTTGGTGACGACGGATGAGGATGTCATTGAGGCGGAACATACAGAGATTCAAGCGCAATTCCTGCCGAAGATGGAAAAAGGAAAATATAGTACTTTTGGAGAGGGAAACGAAGCGATTACGTTTGGTTTTGAATCTGCGGAAGGTGAGAAGGAAAAAACGGCTGTGACGGACGTGGAAGCTAGCGTCGGCGGCAATGAAGCGCGATTTAAAGAGGTGTTACCGAACACGGATTTGCGGAATTTGCATTTTAACACGTCTGTGAAGGAAGACATCGTGGTTAATGAATATAATGGATTCAATATTTATAATTTCCGATTGGACACGAAATTGAAAGTGGAACAATTGGAAGACGGTTCGATCAGCTTTACGAATCGCAAGGGCGCGGTGGTGTTTGAATTGCCGAAGCCGGTGATGTCGGATTCGAAAATCGATGAGAAATCGGGCATCGCGGTGAGTTCGGATGCTGTAGAGTTTAAGTTGGAGGCTTTGACGAGTACGGTTTATTCGCTGCAGATTGTGGCGGATGCGGACTGGTTGAAGGCGGAAGATCGGGAGTACCCGGTGTATATTGATCCGAGTGTGCAGCTGAAGAAGGTGACGGATGCGCATATTGCGAGCGCTTACCCGACGGCGAATTATTCGGGAAGCAAGCTGTGGGACGCGGGTCAAGGCGAGTATACGATGTCGGTTGGTCAGTATGATGGCACGACGGGGATTAATTACGCGTATATTAAGCCGGATGTGTCGTCGCTAGCGAAAGCTTCGATTGAATCGGCGACGTTTAAGGCGTATGCGAAATGGCATTACTATCCATCGACGCCGAACTTGGTGAAATTGGATGAGGTGAAGAGTGCCTGGACGCCAGGTGCGGTGACGTGGAATACGAAACCGACAGCGACGAATATTGCAGAAACGAATGTCGGACGTGGGCAGTGGGCTAGTTTTAACGTGAAAGATACGGTGCAGGCATGGGCGCAGGGCACGCGGGTGAACTACGGTTTCATGATGCACACGACGAACACGCAAGGTTTTTGGAAAAAGTTCACGGCAACGGAAACGGGGAAAAATGTACCGTATTTGGAAGTGACATATACGTATGCAAAACCGGAAAAAGCGGTTGCGAAAACGTATTCGAATGGACCGGGAACTGGCACGGGTTACATGGATTTGACGTGGAATGCGGTGCCGGGTGCAACGGGATACCGACTATTGATTTGGAATGGTTACAATTATGAGCATATCCCAGTTGGGAATGTGACCACTTGGACATCGAAAGGGAAGAAAATATTCCCGACACAGGCGGAAATGGATGAAGGTGACTTTGAGTTCCATACGGATGGAAAAGGTTCGGAGTTTGCGAATGATCCACGAGAGCTCTACGACAATGGCTATCAGGCAGGTAGTACCGCGGATTACCGGAATCGACAGAACTATATCGTACGTGTTTTAGCGACATTCCCGGGTGGGGATAGTCCGACATCAGATGTTACGGATGTGTATATGCCGATTGAGACGCCAGCAGCACCGACAGGTAAGGCTTATGCCAACTTGGCGGGTACGAATACAGGCTATGTACAGGTAAACTGGGCACCTGTTGCGAATGCGGAAGGGTATATCGTGACGATGTTCGACGGGAAAAAGGATGTCGAATTTGATGTTGGAAATAAGACGAGTTGGACGACGCAGAATAAAGGGCTATGGCCGACAAATGCAGAGATTGCAGCTGGCGGTTGGGCATTGCATACGGATGGAAAGGGTGCGGAATTAGCGCAAGATCCGTCACCTGTGTATACCAATTCTGGCGGGACATTAGGTCATTTGAAAACCTACGCTTTCCGAGTGAAGGCCTACACAAAGACTGGCAAACAAGCGATCAGCGCCATTTCTGGAATTTACAAGCCGACGATTCCGCTTGTTGGTTCGCAGCAAGGCATGGTGGATTATTGGACATCGATTCCGGTTATTGGCGGCGAAGTCAATGCGACAAACGGGAATTTCTTGTTCAGCGAGACGGATTTTGAGTTGGAAGGACGTGGGCCGAGCATTAATATTGGCCGAACGTTTAACAGCCAGAATGACCAAGTTGGTTTGTTCGGAAAAGGTTGGACGAGTACACTGGAAACGCGCGTCGTAGAACAAGCGAATGGCGATGTGATGTTGTATGAATCTGATAATAAAACGCAATTGTTTATGAAAACAGGCACGACGTATGAGGCGCCTGCTGGTGTGTATAGCGAACTGACGAAAACGGCGACGGGCTTTTTGATGGTGGAGCAGGATAAATCGGAAGTGGCGTTTAATGCGGCGGGGCAACTTTTGACGGAGAAGGATCCGAATGGGAATGTGTTGACGTATACCTACGCGAGTGGAAAGTTGACGGGGATCACGGATGCGTCTGGTCGGAAGGTGAGCGTGACTTACAACGGTGCGCAGATTTCGAAGATTAGCGGACCGGAGAATCGCGATGTGACGTTTACGTATGATGCGCAGAAACAATTGACGGCATCGACGACACCGCGTGGGAAGGCGTATCGTTATGGCTACACGGATGGCTTGTTGACGGCGATTTATGATCCGAAACATACGGAAGCGACGCCATACCAAACAACGTACGCATACACGGATAAGAAACTGGTGAAGGTGACGGATCCGGTTGGTAAAGCGACGACGCTGAGCTATGCGCCTGAGAAGCGTGAGGCGACGCTGGTGAACGCGAAAGGTAAGAAGACGGTTTATACCTACAATCAGGCGGGAAATCCCGAGAAAGTGGTTGTGGACGCGGATGGTTTGAAGTTGAGCACGACGACGAGCTACGAGGCGAATAACCTGATCAAAGAAGTGAGTCCGAAAGGGCAAGAAGAGACGTATACGTATGACGCGGACGGGAATGTGACGTCGGTGACTGATCCTTATGGGACGGAGAATTATACGTATAATGAGAATAATGACGTGATTTCCGCAACAGACACGGAGAATCGCGAAACAACGACGGCATACAGTGGTGCGGATGCGGTATCCGAGACAATCCAAACGGAAGCCAACATGTCTTCGGTGACGCAATACGATGCTTACGGAAACCCAATCAGCGGAAGTGGCGATTTGTCCGTGGCTGGGAATTTACTACTGAACAGTGGTTTTGAAAGTGGCACCGCGCTCACGAATTGGAAAATGATTCAGAGCAATGCGACAGGTGGCTTGAGTTTTGATAGTGCCGAAAAAGCACCTGGAGCCCTAGGTGGTAGTGGTGCGGTTAAGATTACGAGTGAAGGAAACAATACGGAAAAAGGGTATACTGCCGCGACGCAATATGTGGATGTCGAGCCAGAAACGACGTACACGCTGAGTGCCTACATCAAAACGGCGAATATGACAAATGCCGATGCGATTCTGATTGCTCGTTCGCAAACCGCAGCAAGCAAAGATATCTCGGATGGCGCGGTTTGGAATTCCAATCGAGCGGCTTCCATTCAAGGGAATCGTGGTTGGTTGAAGCGCCAATTAACCTTCACGACAACAAAAGAAACGAATAAGATCTTAGTGTACTTGGATAGTGAACAAACGGTTGGCAGTAAAGGAAAAGGCACGATTTGGTATGACAATGTACAATTGGAAAAAGGCAGCATCGCATCCAGTTACAATCCACTAGTAAACAACAGCGTGGAGAAAAGCACGGAGCAGACAGCGGAAGGTTGGGTACGCGCAGGAAATAGCGCACTGACTGCGATGCGAATCACGGACGAAGAAGGATTCAGCGGCGATAGTTCGGTGCTTCATGAGCGCAAAACGAGCGCAGAAGCCAATGTCTTTTTGAGACAAACGGTGACACTGAACCAAACGACAGCCAAAGCCGTGACGATTACCGGCATGTCGAAATCGGAGAACGCCAAAGCAATTGGTACCAGCAAGTTAAGCGATGACTACGCGCTATGGGCCGATGTAAGGTACACCGATGGCACCAACGAATATGTCCGTGCGAAATTCCCACTAGGCACCAACGATTGGAATCGAAGCGCGGTGGTGGTGAAAGCGAAGAAACCGATTCAAACGGTGATGTTGTCCACGATGTTCCAAAACAGTGCGACAGGAAAAGCATGGTTTGACGACGTACGTATTTTAGACGGCGAAGTGATGACAGAAAACACGTATGACGCAAACGGCAATTACGTTGTGGCTTCATACGATGAAGAAAATCGCAAAACTAGCTTCACATATGATGTGTATGGCAACAAACTCACCGAAATCGACGAAAAAGGCAACACGAAGAAATTAGAGTATAACTTGGATAATCAGTTAATGAAAACAACGTTAGCCAATGGAACAGCCGTTGCCTATAAGTATGACGATAATGGGAACACGACTGAGAAATTCATAACCGCAGACGGCAAAGAACAGCAAAATAGCTATGCATACGATAGCGATAACAAAGTCACCCAATTCACAGACGCCTTAGGCCGCAAAATCAGCTATGAATACGATGCGAATGCGAACCAAACAAAAGTCACAAAACCAAACGGCGACACCATTGAAAGCATCTATGATTCCGCCGACCGTGCCACAGGCGTGAAATGGAACGGCCAAACCGCTTTCAGTTTCC
Organism: Listeria weihenstephanensis; assembly: GCF_003534205.1. NCBI lineage: Bacteria > Bacillati > Bacillota > Bacilli > Caryophanales > Listeriaceae > Paenilisteria > Paenilisteria weihenstephanensis. The sequence goes on from NZ_CP011102.1 coordinate 60,503, forward strand.
AATTTGACCCGAATGGTAATGAAACGAAAGTGACCGACGCACTATCTGGCATGGTCCGCGATAAAGCCTACGATGACGCCGACCGTATCACGAAACAAACAGAACGCGGCGGCAGTGTTTCCTGGACATATAAAGATAAACCAAGTAAAGACAACAAAGGGAAGACCGACAAAATCAATGAAGTTGTTGTATCACATGGTGCGCACAATTATAAAGCAACGTATGACTATAACGCCTTAGACCAAAATACAAAATTCAACGATGGTTCTCGTAACTATTATCTAGATTACGATGAATTTGGGAACGTGAGTCAGTATATCAATGGAAATGGCGTAGGTACAAACTTCAATTACGACGCGACACAAAAAGTACGCGACATCAACATTGGAAATAAGCTTGGTGATAGTTTATTTGAAGAAAGCTACACGTATGATGCAGCAAGTAACCGAACAACCATCGATAATAAGAAGGTTGGTAAAACAAGTTACGAATACGACGCCATTAACCAACTTACCAAAGAGACACTTCCAGATGGCACAGTTAAAGCTTATACCTATGATGGTTTTGGTAACCGCACAAAAGTAACCGATTCTAGCAAGACAAAAGCCATCGAAGCAAGTTATAATGATGGTAACCAGTTAACCACATGGAATGGCGACAAGCTAACCTACGACACGAATGGCAACCGTCTAAGCGATGGTAAATACACGTACACATGGGACACCGCAGACCAACTAACAGCCATCACGAAAAAAGGCGAGTCAACCCCATTCGCAACCTACAAATACGATGACGATAACCGTCGCATTGAAAAAACAGTCAATGGACAGACAACCAAGTATTACTACGATGGCGATAGTATTGACGTTCTGTATGAAACAGATGGTGCAGGAACGGTGCAACGCCAATATGTCTATTCCGATAGCAACGTTCGAATGGCCATGAAAATTGGCGCGAAAACAGTCTTTTATCACTACAACGCGCATGGTGATGTGGTTGCGTTAACCAATGAGACAGGAGACATAGTAGCGGAATACAGCTATGATGCATGGGGTAATGTATTACAAGCTACGGAAACAACGAACGAAGCGAAACAAAACCCATTTGGTTATGCCGGCTATACGTATGACAAAGAGATAGGTATGTACTACTTGATAGCTCGTTACTACGAACCAGAACAAGGCATCTTTATCAGTGTCGATCCAGACCCAGGTGATGAAGATGATCCGCTGACTATGAATAGCTACAATTATGCCAACAACAACGCAGTGATGCATATTGATCCAGACGGGCATTGGGTATGGCTGGCGATTAATGCGGGATTTGCAGCATATGATGGCTATAAAGCTTATAAGAAGACAAAGAGTTGGAAAAAAGCTGGAATAGCAGCAGCAAAAGGAGCTCTTGGTGGGGGTAAATTTAAACTAGCAAAAAAAGCTCTTAGAGGAGCTAAAAAATTATACCGGTTTGCCAAACCAAAAAATTATACACCAAAAGGCGCGGGAAGAAGAGGCGCTTTCAGAGCCGCTAAAAGGAAATTTGGAATACCTATGTCGCAACATCCAACTAGCGTTAAACCTGCAAAAAACAGGCAGGGTAAAGGAATACCGGGACGAGACTATACATTTGGAAAAGGTAAGAGAAAGAGAGTTATTAGAGACCATTCTGGCGGACATAGGTATAAAGATGATCCTTCGCAAAATAGAGGGCCTCATTTTAACGGTAAGAATGGTCGTCATTATGACTATTTTGGAAGGTTGGCATGGTAATTATGAGTAAAGTATGGACTGAATTTAAGAAAAATGGACTAAATCCAGAGCTGAATTGTGTGGCGATAAATGGTATTGAAATGGAAATTGGTCAACAAAACTATCAGAGGTATTGTATAGAAATACTAAGTGATATCTTACCTGGAAACTCTGATATGAATTACTTCGCTCTGATAGTTGAAGAGATAGAATTCCCCACACGTGTAGATCATTATAAAAAGGTTTGGAGCAAAAATAAAGATGTTATTAACAGTACGGAGTGTAGCTTATCTCAAGAATATGCAGAGGAAATAGATGGGGTAACTTTCTTTTATGGAGTTGTTGAAATTAAGGATAATATATCCAAAAATATAATGAGCATAATTAATGGAATCCCAGATGCTATAGTCTTTGGTGAAATGACAAAATTGGAAAATTTAGATATACCAGCTATATTTCAAGATGAGTTTATAAAAGTGAATAGTGATGATACTTTTACACAACGTGATTATCCAATTTATTTTCAGATGATGGATTCTGGATTTGAAATATGTCTTTATGTTTTTCTTTCTATTCCTTTTTCATCAAATATAGAAGGGAATGTTGAAATAGATACGGAAAGATTGAAAGTTGAACTGAAAGAAATAGAGAATGAAAATTGGACAATCGATGGGAAAAAGGTTTTTATCTTCAGTATTCATGATAATAGGTTTGGAATAGTGGGAGATGGAACTGTAGTGCCAGACTTCTTTTGGATGATAGGTTGCATTGAAGAAGATGGGCTTTGGGTAGATTTGTCCAGTGGGAATCATTGTGTCTATGAACAAACAGATCAAGGAATATTTTTGCTGTTTGATGAAATAAGGAGTTTTGTTGAGGCATGTAAGAGTTAATTAGGTTTTGATAAAAATAGTATCAAATATGTTCAAGGAGGAACAAAAATGTCCACAAAATTCATGTATGAACGTTTACTAAAATGCCAACAGGAGCAGAAACTCGTGGCTATCTACACGGTTCGCGAAGCAGATTATTTCGAGGCGGGGTACATCGAAGCGCTCACTGCAAGCGACGTCATGTTCCGTGCAAGGCGCGCGGATGGCTATGAGGAAGGGTTTGTTGTGCTACCACTGGAAATGGTGTATCGCATCGAAATCGACACGGCTTTTCTGAAAACCGCAGAATTACTGGCGAAACAGCTAGGCCAACCGAGAAGTCCGGCGTTCTTTGACAAAGCACCAAACAAAAAGCATTCGCTATTCGAAATTGCGGTGGATCATGTGTATCAAAATGAGGAAATCGCAGTTATCGAAATCCTAGGAGACGAGGCTCAGGTTGCAGGGATTATCGTTGGGAGTGATTATGAAGGCTTGGAAGTCAGTCTAGTCACCGATGAAGGACGCCCAGATGGCACTTGTTGGATTAAAAAAGAAGACATTATTGCGGTTCGTTTTGGCGGTAGCGTCGAGCAAGATATGATGCAGAAACTTCGGAAGCAAGCGAGGTAAGATGGGAGCGGGCTCTTCTCAGGATTTGGAGGAGAGCTTGTTTTTATAGTGCGCTCAGAATGTGCAAATGCTAAGTGGTGACAGTTCCCTATAGGCTTAGCAATAGTATATGAAGAGAGAGAACCAGCGCTATTTCTAGTATATACAAGGATAATGAATTGCAAGCTACCGAAACAAGTGCATACTTTAAATCAGTCACTACAAAACTTTCTACGAAATAATGACAGTGCGCTTCTTCAAAAAATCGAGTCCAATCGTATCGTTGTAAAAGAAGATTTATTAGGTATACAATAAGGTATAGAGCCACTAATAGGAATTACCAAGGGGTGAATTAAGTTTTAATCTAGTGGAAGACAAAAATAAATATGCTAGGTATATAATTGTTCACCTACTATTTAAAATAATGAAGAGGTGCTGAAATAATGAAAATTGCGTTTATTTGTATTCATAATTCGTGTCGGTCACAGATGGCGGAAGCATGGGGTAATAAATTATTAAGTGATATCAGCGAAATTTACTCTGCGGGTACGGAAGAGTATCCCGAAGTAAAGCCGTTAGCAGTAGCAGTTATGAGTGAAGTTGGGATTGACACATCAGATCAGTATCCAAAACTATTAAAAGATATTCCTCCAAAGCTTGATATTTTGATTACTATGGGATGCGGAGTCGAATGTCCGTATGTGCCAGCCATTTACCGAGAGGATTGGGGTTTAGATGATCCAAGTGGTGGTCCGATTGAAGACTTCCGTATTACGCGTGATTTAATAGAAGAACGAGTAAAGCAACTTAGAGAAAGAATCTTAAATGGGGATCTTAAGAATAAGCTTACAAAGTAAATACTATATTTAGCAAAAAAGTCTATTCCATGGTTATGAACAAAAAAATTCTTTAGAAATAAAAGTGGTGTTGCGGGTTTGTCAAGAAAAGTGTGTAATTAAGAAATAGAGATATAATGCGACACACGATTCTCAAGGGAATCCAAAAGAAGGAGCTGGTTCATGACAAGCGACCAGTTTTGAATGTGTCCCTCTGACCATTTCGAATGTAGTTCTTTCACGCGTAAATAAAGGACTTTGAGTAAGGCGTTTTCCTGTGGGAAGGCGCCTTTCTTTGTGACTTTTCGAAAACTGGCGTGGACACTCTCCACGGCATTCGTGGTATACATGATTTTACGGATGGCGCTGCCATAATCAAATAATTGTTCCACATGCTTGAAATTCCGTACCCAAACATCGATGGCACCTGGATACTGACTCCACTGTTGTCGAAAGGTCTCTAATTGGCTTTGGCACGCTTTTAGTGAAGGCGCACCATACAATTTCTTAAGCGAAGCCGTAAAGGCTTTATAATCTTTGGATGGGACGTAACGAAGGGAATTCCGAACGAGATGGACGATGCAACGTTGGACAACCACTGTTGGGAAAATAGCTTTAGCGCCTTCTTCTAAACCAGATACACCATCCATCGAAAGGAAGAAAACATCCTCTACACCACGCGCTTTTAATTCATCAAAAATTTGCATCCATCTATTTTTGCTTTCACTCTCATTGAGCCAAAGGCCGAGTATTTCTTTGTCTCCCTGCAGCGTATAGCCTAGAATGGTATAGACGGCGTAGCCTTTGGCTTCATAACCATCTCGAATCGTTACGTACATGCAGTCTACGAATAAAAAGGCATAGCACTTAGACAATGGGCGACTCTGCCACGTTTCTAATTCTGATAGGACTGTATCTGTGATGTTTGAAATCATTTCATGGGAAATTTGAAAACCATAAATATCTTCGATTGTCTTGGCTATATCTCGTTGTGACATGCCACGCGCATACATAGCTAACACCTTATTTTCAATCGCGGAGACATCTTTCTGACGCTTCGGAATAAGTTGCGGTTCAAAGGTACCAGAACGATCTCGTGGCACATCAATAGGAACTTCGCCATAGCTTGTTCTCACCGTTTTAGTCCCATAACCATTACGTCGATTATCATCTTCCTTATCTTCACGAGAATGCGCGCTATACCCAAGATGATGTTCCATTTCTCCTTGTAATAACTGCTCAAAGAGCGGTCCAAATACGTCTTTCAGGGCACTTTGCATCTCTTCCACAGACTCCGGCTGGTATTCTTCCACAATGGCTTTCGCAAGGGCAACGGTTTTAGGATCAGGCTTTTTCTTTGGCATCGTGTTCTCATCCTTTCAAGTTTTTTATTCATTGTACCAAAAAAGAAAAACTGCATAAACAATGAACCTAGGATTCATTATTTACACAGTTTATTTTACACTCCCGGTGTTGCAAATTTTTAGTTTTGCAACACCATCATTTTACAAATTATGTGGAATACTAATAGCTTTTTTTACTTTCATCAATAAACATGAACACTTCATTTACAACCCTATCTGGGCAGTCAAGTTCCATCAGATGGCATTCACCACCTAAGATTACTGCTCTACTACCTTTTGTATTCCTCATTGCGTACATATTACTATCGAAATAATCTTCAAATAGGGGATCGATTGTACCAAACATATATCCTACTGGAATGGACATGTTCTCAAGTGCCTCTTTGCACGCTTCCTGAGTTGCCCATATTTTTTCAGGTGATGTGGCATACTCTTCTATTGCCGGATTCGGAGCACCGCCACCGAGTGCAGCCATTTCTTCCATTTTAGCTTTCAGACCTTCAGGTTTTCTCATTGCTACAGCCATCATCTTAGTAGGATCCTCTCCATCAAGTAAATCAAACCATTTTCTACTGTTTTGCTTGCGAAGATGAGGTGCCAAATAGAAGCTAGAAAAGGTTTCTAGTACTTCTGGATGTTCTTTTACAAGATACCAGCCTGGCACTGTACCATGACATTTTCCATTATAATGAAATTTTGTAATACCTAATTTTTGAGAGAAGTCGTAAATATCTTTTCCCCATTGCCTACCCCAGTGTGTTGTACCATCTGGATTCAATTCATCGGTAATACCATCAAAACGCATAACAACACCATATACATGATATCTTTTAGCAAGTCCTTCAATTACTGGCATTAGAGTGTGAAAATAAAAAGCACCTGCAATCAGCACCTCTTTATTCTCTTTGCCATATTCACAATATGTGAGTTCAGCACCATTATCCAGTACAACTGATTTACTTTCACCTTTAATTTTGTTAGCTTCCATGTTTCTTCCTCCTCATTTATAAAATATAATTTTTTTAATATCTCTATATTATAAAGATTTTTGAATTATTACAATGGACAGTATCATACTATGTGATATAATAACTATACATGTAGTTCATAAAAATATAATATTGTACGAAAGGAATAAAAATGCCTAAAAAAGAAGACTTAAGAGTAATTAAAACGAAAAAAAATATTGAATATACTTTCTTTGAGCTTTTAAAGACGATGCCTTTTGAAAAAGTAACAGTTAGGCTAATTATTGAAAAGGCATTAATTAGTAAAGGGACTTTTTATAGCCATTATCTTGATAAGTATGACCTAGCTGAGAAAGTTGTTCATCAACATTTAAGCAAGTTCCAAGCCGGAGTGGCAGAACGTCTCGAAGGAATCCAGAATAACGAAGATTATGATGTATTGTGGAGTTCACTTCGCGAATCGATATCTACAATTATCGTAGATATAAAAACTTTAAAGAAACTACATATTGAGGGTATGGACATTGAAACAAGCATAAAAAATATTTTACAAGAAGAATATGTCAGGTATGCAGAAGTCCAAAATATTCAAATAAAAAACATACGTTTACAATCAGCAATCATTGCGTCGCTTGCAATAGAATACATTACCTACATTCAGGAATATGATGAATTGATTGAAATGCCTGATTATATTCAAAGTATTCACGAGATTTCTACCCAATATCTTTCCTACCTTAAGCATACAAAAAAAACATAGCTATGAAATACGCTCACTTATTGTTAGCAGAGTAAAATAAAGAAATGAGTTTTATTTGAAGATGTGCTGACTTGATTACTATATTGGCAACATAGCAAAAGATATAAACCCGAATTCGAAATTGCGGTGGATCATGTGTATCAAAACGAGAAAATTGCGGGTATCGAAATCCTAGGAGACGAGGCTCAGGTTGCGGGGATTATCGTTGGGAGTGATTATGAAGGCTTGGAAGTCAGTCTAGTCACCGATGAAGGACGCCCAGATGGCACTTGCTGGATTAAAAAAGAAGACATTATTGCGGTTCGATTTGGTGGTAGCGTTGAGCAAGATATGATGCAGAAACTTCGGAAGCAAGCGAGGTAAGATGGGAACAGGCTCTTCTCGAGTTTTGAGGGGGGCTTGTATTTTGAGAAGAAAGAGGGATTAACTTGTTAAAGAAAGAAAATGCAGTTATTAGCAAGTTCAATATTAAAGGTATTGATCAAATAGGTGAAGATATACCACTAATGGAGATATTTGAAGAAAATGAAGAATTAACATTTGGTGTAGATTTTCTTCCAAAACCGATGATGAATACGTATATTTATGACAGTTATTTCAATATTTATTATAGGAACGGCAGTCGTAATAATGTAAGAGAGCACAAGAAGTACGAAATGCGTTTTCTGAAAGTGATTCTTACCATTATGGGCTATAGTCATGACCTGTATATTGAAAGTGAAGAATTGCGAAAGGGTCACGGAGAAAGCTTCGCGAAGATTCCAGCAGAAGAGATGGGAAATGTATATTTAGCGAAAAATAGAAATAGTTTAGCAAAGGCATTCTCAATAAATATAGGACGCAAAGGAAAAAAGCTAGATCAGCAAATGGATTTACCGGCAATTTTAAAGAAAGCTCTAAGGGATAAAACAGAAGTTACGATTTATCTTTGTGATTTAAAGTTGATTTTATTTATAACTGATTTGTATGTATCCTGTTTGGCTGAGGAGAAGCAAGCCAAAGAATTTTTAGAGGGTATATGTAATGTGGAAGGGCTGTATGTAAGATAATTGTTGAAGTAGGCTGATTTATGAAGAAATAACATACATATAGGCGGTGGGGTCTTTGTGGATTCATTATTAAATATATCTATACATTTGTTATTGATGATTATGATACTAGTTTTAATAGGTATTAAGAAATTTAAATGGGGTGCTCTTGATAGAGGAGTTTCGTATATCATGTTGGGTGTATGGCTACTAATCGTTGGTCTAGGTTTTTATGTAACAATATAACGTCGAGGTAGGTGGGAAATGGAGTTTTCAAATATATATCGTTTTGTTTATTTTGCGGTGTTTTTGCTTCTGTTTTTGGTCACTGTGGTACTTTATTTTGCAATGAAAGCCTACGGACATACTAAGTGGCTAACCCTCAGCTCGATTTGTGTATTTTTGTTGATTGTTGGGGTTTATGCCAAGTATGTGGTGGATACTTTTATTTATTATGAGTGACGCAAAGGAGTTATGAAGCATGTGGGGATTTATTTTATATTTGGTTGGTGGGATTATTAGTTCTGTTGTCGGGATTATTGTACTTGATAGCAAAACTTCCATTATTAAAAAAATGATAGGCGTGGTGTTTTTTCTAGGTCTAGGGTCTGTGCTATTAAAAAATGCATGGGAGAGTGGTAAGGCGGTGTTTGGTGGATGAAGGTGACTGTGCGCCAAAGGAGAGGTGAATCATGATTGAGCTTATAAACGATTTTCTCTACATATTTATTGTAAGTGCATGTCTCATGTTAGTGAATTTTAAAAACGAGAAATGGAAAAGTTTTTGGGGCGTATTATTCACGTTTTGGTTGCTGATTACTGTGAGTGTAGTGATATTTTTGTAGTTGAAGGGAGTGGCAAAAATGTATCAAGAAGCGAGTTTGATGGCGTTAATAGGCAATTTTATAATAGTAGTTGTTATGCTTGTTATTTATAAGACGAAAATTTATAAAACACGAAGGAAAATAGCTGCGTTGCTCGTTGTGTGCCTGTTTTTTATTGCAACTGTGGTATATGCGGTGCCTAAGATACTTGCTTGGGTTTGATTATTATACAGAGTGGAAAAAGCAAAACAGAAAAATGAGAGTATTCGGAGGTGTAACATGCAGCTGCTTAAAGCATTGAACGGTATAGAAGAAGCTTTGATTGAAAGACATAGCGTCGATATTCTGCTAAATAGAATCAAACTGAATCTCGTATATCCTGATAATGGTGAGAAGGTGAATGTTATTTTTAGGAAAGTCAGCGTGTTTTATTTTGTAAATGGATATGAGGACAGTCGTTATGCTACGAGTGATTATGAGTATGGCGAAAAGCGGGAATTGTTGTCCATAGTTTATGGTGATTCGGAGCATCAAAGCTTATTAATCAAAGCTAGAGACCGCTTCTACGATGGGTTTGACGCTAAATTTAATTTCACATTAGAGTTCATGGAAGGTTTATTGCTGATTGAGGCTGATGAGATTGAGATAGCTGGTTCTAAATTTGAGAATTTGAGTTAAAGCACAGTACAAATTCAGGAGGTACATAATGATTCGATACGATAAAATTCTGGTTAGCATATATTCACCCGAACTCCATAGCTATGCAAACCAAGGTGATATTCTGTTTCTTCCTCAAAAAGGTGATTCTGCCAAAAAACTATTCAAGCCAAGAAGAGGTACATCCTATTTTGTAGCACTGAGTGATGACAGAAAACCAAGCGCTATCGGTGTTATAAAAACAATAAAGGGCGGAATGACAGCAGAAAATTTGGCGCGGTTGGATTGTATGACAAGGAATAAGAAAACTGCGATTCCTGATAATTTAGAGATGTATGAAAAATTTTTAGAACGTATTAATAAATTTCCAGAAAATCAGCCAATGGCGCTATACTGGCAGGATAGGTTTGGTTCTAAGGAGAAGACGCTGGTTGTTAATAAAGCTATTGTAAGAGGGTATGATCTTGATTTGGCGGAGATTTTTCAATTTGATTATGAGTGATTGCCTAGAGAACACAAGATAAGCGTGGATTTTATCATGTAATAGAGGATGTAGAAAGAATGAGCTGTATCGAATTTAAGTCAAAGGAGAATCGAAATATGAGAAATAAAGTAAAGGATGTCATTGATGAATGGGATCCGATTGAAGTGCTTCCATTTGCTCCTTCAGATGAGTATGACTCAGAAATAAATCAAATTGTTTACTTTTTAAATAGACGTGAGATTACAGATTTTGAACTCGCCGATAAGATTGAGAAAGTTTTTATAGATGCATTTGACGATTCTATAATTCAATTTACCAAAAAAGAGTATCTGGCTATTTCAAGAAAAATTTTAAGTGAGAACACTGAATAATCACTGAAATGTGGTGAGATCTAATTTTGGTGATACTCTACATAATCGTCACTATATGCAACGATAATGACGGGAGCACTTGTTATATTTTTGATAAAATCGCTTTAAGGAGGTCATAGGAATGGATACAATTAAGCAAATGAATCTAGCTATGCAGTATATTGAAGCTCATTTGATGGACGAAATGGATTACAAAGAGCTTTCGAAAATCGCGTGTTGTTCGGAGTATCATTTCAGACGGGTCTTTTCATACCTTGCAGGAATGCCGCTTAGCGAGTATATTCGATTAAGAAAATTAGCCGTAGCAGCCATTTTGATAAAAGATAGTGATGAAAAAATTATCGATATTGCGATGCGTTTTGGCTATGAGTCGCCTGATGCTTTTACCCGAGCGTTTCAGTCGATGCACCACGTCACGCCTACGCAGGCTAAAAAAGAGAACACGCACTTAAAAACTTTTCTGCCGATGACCTTCCAATTGAAAATACAAGGGGGAAATATAATGGATTATCGGATTGAAACAAAAGATGCTTTTAAAATTGTCGGGATTAGCAAGCGCATTAAACTAGTGTATGAGGGCGTAAATCCGCAGATGGATTCTATGTGGGCAAGCCTAAAACCAGAAGACTTTGTGGCGTTGAAAAAACTATCGAATATTCAGCCGTCGGGAATCATTTGTGCTTCAACGAACTTTGGTGAGGGTAGAGAGGAAGGCGCTGAGTTAGATCAATACATTGGTGTTGCTACGACGATGGCTGTTCCGGAAAAATGGGAAGCTTTAGTGGTGGAACCTTCAACTTGGGTAGTGTTCACGGCGTGTGGAGAATTTCCTAAAGCATTGCAGGATGTTTGGGCAAGGATTTACTCAGAATGGCTCCCAACGTCGGGTTATGAAGTTGTTCCGGGACCGGAAATCTTGTGGAATGAGAGTCCTGATACAAGTAAGCCAGATTATAAAAGTGAGATTTGGATACCGGTTGTGCGGAAGTAGTTTTGGGACGTGCTCTTCTCGATGTTTTGGGGAGGGCATGTTTCGATGAATGGCCTTATAAACGATTTTCTCTACGTATGTAACAGCCCAGACGAGGGGAGCGAACAGATTAGCCTAACTTGCGAAGCGTAAATCAGCTTGGAGAGAATTTCGAAATGCATTAGATCAGCAGATTGCGATAGAGGAAAATCCAGTTCAAAAAGAAGAATTGTACGAATACAAGAAGAATATGATGGGAAATCAAAATTTTAAGGAGGGCAAAATCCAAAATGAAAATCACTGAAAACGTATTACTGGAGAATGAGTTCTATCTGTATTCTGAAAACGGAGGAGGACCAGCTACATATACGATTAAGAATGGTACGATAGAAATTTTACATGGTGATCTGCTTTTGGAATTTCCGTATACGTATAGTCAGCCAACTTTTACAATATGTAAGGCTATTTTGACGGAGGGCGGGGAAGTATTTCTTATTGTCAGCGATTGGCTAGATGATGAGGGCCTGTATATTTTGAGTTTCAGTGATAGTGCTAGTAGTTATGCGCTAGTAGGCGAAGGTTTGACAGGTTTTTTGGTAATCGGTGGGCTAGCTTATTTGCTGTACCATGAGGAGGGGGTATATCATACACATTCAGACAGCCAGTTAAACGGGTATAGTATGTACGCGTTATTAAAATGGGAGCCTATTCAAAATGAAATGGTGCGTGTGTTGCCTGACGAGTTTCTTCCTATTGACGACGCTAATTCATTTTGCTACGACGGTAAAGCGAATTTGTATGTTTTCTATTACGGCGAAATGGGTGAGGGTTATGGGAATTTTTGTTTGAAGTATAATTTGGCTACAAATCAAGGTGAATATTACACGATTCCGACTTATTATGAGGGTTCTTATTATTACGATAACCGCTGTTATGGCTTTGATGGGAAGGGAATTATGGAGTTTAATAGCAAAATGGAACCGGTGAACTATACTGCGCTTGATATGTCGGGAATGAATGATATAATAGGTGGCTATCAAGAATTAGTGATTATCGAAGAAGACAAATCCTACTTTGTCTACAAGTAAAAACAATACTTTGTCCACTAACACCTTTAATTTGTCTATATAATCCAGATATAGCTATGCTAAAATTGTTATGTAAGCGTTTTTTTGAAATTTTAGTTTTATTCAGCGTGCCTTGAGGAGATTAGAAGACAAAATTGAAAAGGGGTTTTTTCATGAGTAAGAAGAGCTTGATTTTTTCGATTGTTTTTGTGTTATGTGTTAGCTTGATTCCGATGTTTTCGCTACCATCGCGAAGTGTGAAGGCCGAGGAGCAGATCACGAATAAGAATTTCATGGTTTATTATCGGGCTTGGCGGGATGTTGAGATGAAGGGGGTTAATACGAGTTTACCGGATGAAAACTGGATTAGTATGAGTGATATTCCTTATGGGATCAATGTTGTCAACGTTTTTAGTTACGTGCCGCCGGGTCAGGAGGAGCTTGCAAAACCGTTTTTTGATAAGCTAAAAACGGAATATGGACCGGAATTGCACGCGCGTGGAGTCAAGTTGATTCGTGGTTTTGACTATTCTAAATTATTGACCGTGCCACACGCAGGCAGTTTTCCAACTGAGAAAGAGTTTGACGATTATGCTAAGGCTTTGTTGGAGGAATTGATGACACCGTGGGGTTTGGATGGGCTAGATATTGATATGGAAACGCATCCAAGTGCAGCCGATGTGAAAATTTCGGATGGTGTTATCAAGGCGCTATCGAAATATATTGGTCCGAAAGCGAATAACGGGACGCTCTTTTTATACGATACCAATGCCGAAACGATGGCTCCGTTCGAGAATGTGAGTGATAGTTTTGATATGTTGGCGTACCAGCAGTATGGCAGTGGCACGGATAGAACTGCGATGTCGTCGAATGCTTATGCGCCGTACATTTCGAAGGATAAGTTCTTGCCAGGCCTCACTTTCCCAGAGGAGCAGGATCGGAATCGTTGGTATGACACGAAACTTCCATATGAGGATTCGAACATGTATCAGCTGGCGAAATATGTGCGGGAGAACGATTTGTCGGGAATGTTCTTGTATGCCTTCGATCGCGATGGGAAAACGTATAATGAGCCCGACATAAGCAGTGTTTCACCGTCGAATCTGTTGTGGACGAAAACGGCGATTTTAGAGGTTAATGGTTATTCTGTAGAAAGCGCGAAAGAGTTGGCGAAACATCATTTGCAGCGGATTCAGTATAGTAAAGGTATCGCCAGCGCCAAAGTGTCCGAGCTTGAAAACCTTATTAACAAGGCGAGCAATCTTTACGAAGCGAATGTTGCGATTCTAGGTGCGAACTTTGAAATGGCGATTAGCCCAAGTTACGATCCTATTTTGGAGAAAGAGTTAACGATTATTGACCTTACACCAGCGTTTGCGGCGATTGACGAAGCTGATTTCATCTTGTCTAAAGTTGAGCGTAACACAGCGAATGTAGAGGCTTTAAAAACGGCAAAAAACGACTTAACAAACTTGATTGGCGGGAAGAAATATACGGAGGCGGAGGTCAATGCAGCTGTCGCAAGTCTCACGAACCGTATTGCAGCGATTCCACAGCCAGTGACGGCGATTTATCAAGATACGAAGGGTGAAAAAATTGCGGATAACGTGCAGCTCACTGGGAAATTTGGTGAGAGTTATGACTTTGCGGAGAAAGATATCACAGATTATACACTGCAAGAGATGAAAGGCGATTCTAGCGGCACGTTTTCAGAAACGGCACAAGAGGTCGTTTATATTTATGCAAATGATGCGCCAGCCCCGAAACCAGCACCTAACGTGGATAATGGGCAAGACGCGAAAGTGGAAGAAACTGCAACTGTGAAAAGTCCAGAAAAAGTTGGAGAGCTTCCAGAAACGGGCGACGAATCATCGAGCAACTGGCTAGTCCTCGTTGGTCTGTTAGCAATTTTGACTTCCGTGACACTTCTTTATAGGAAAAAAGAGAAAGCGTAAAAATAAGGTTTGACAATTCAAGCGGAACCTAGTATTCTAAAAGCATATTTTAGAAACGGAAAGAGGTGAGGAATCCATGAAATTCTCGATAGCACGTTTGAAGTTAGTTGCCAATTTATGCAGTATCATCCGTGCCATTTTTTCCATCTTTTCAGTTACAGGACACAAGTCTGTCCAATTTGCGTAACTGAATATCGGAAAAATAAGAGAAGCATGGATTCCTAACTGAAAAGCTAAAATGGCTCGTTTAGCTCCGAAAAAAGCTGGAAGATCTGCAGTGAAAACCTGTTATTGGTTTTTGCGAAAGATGTGAAGTTATCGAGGAGTAAGCCGTTGAAGCTAGATCTAAACTGAAAAGCTAAAATGGCTCGTTCAACTCCGAAAAGAACTGGAACATCTGTAGTGAAAACCCGGTCTTGGTTTTTGCGAAAGATGCGAAGTTATCGAGGAGTTAGCCATTGAAGCTAGATCTAAACTGAAAAACTCAGGACTAATCCCAATTCGAGACGGAGTGTACATCCTTTCGAATGCTGAATCTGACTTTGTGTCGGGCTCTTAGGGATTTGCTTGAGTTTTTTTGTTATACCAAATAATGATTGTTTCACGTGAAACAATGAAGTGCTGAAATGGCTTGTTCAGCTCCGAAAAAAACTGGAGCGGCCGCAGTGAAAACCTGGTGTTGGTTTTTGCGGAGGGCGAGAAGTTTTCGAGGAGCTAGCCATTGACGCCGGATCTGAATGAAGTGCTGAAATGGCTTGTTCAGCTTTGAAAAAAAATGGAGCCACAGGATGAAATGCTTCTCGCACAATGATGAGGAGTAGGAATTATGACAATAGTAGCTTTAAATAATATAACAAAACGCTTTACTGGGGATTTGATTTTAGAAAAGATTAGTTTACAGGTGGAGCAGGGGGAACGAATCGGGCTCATCGGTCGAAATGGTGAGGGGAAAAGTACGATCCTAAAGATTATCGCGCGAATCGAGATCCCTGATGAAGGAATTGTTTCGGTTCGGAAGGGCGCGACGGTGGGCTTGCTGGATCAGATGCCGAACGTGACGGGAACAATGGTTGTGCGTGATTTTCTGAGGACGGCGTTTGGGCATGTGTTGGCTTTACAGGCGGAACTGGAAGCGATGGAGAGCCGAATGATGCAGGATACGAGCGAGAAGTTGCTGCAAAATTACGGCGAGAAACAGGCGCGTTTTATCGAGCTGGGCGGCTATAATTTGGATACGGATATGGATAAAATTTTGCATGGGCTGGGGATCCCACATTTGGCGAATAAGGCTTGGGAACAGTTGAGTGGTGGGGAGCGGACGAAGGTGTCGCTTGCCAAGATGTTGCTTGAGGAACCGGATTTGCTATTGCTGGATGAGCCGACGAACCATCTGGATTTAAAGGCGGTGGAGTGGTTGACGCAATTTTTGAGGGTATATCGGGGGACGGTGTTGGTTGTTTCGCATGACCGGTATTTCTTGGATGAGGTTGTCCAGAAGATTGTGGAGCTCGAAAATAAGGAATTGATCACGTATTACACGAATTTCTCGGGGTATTTAGTGGAGCGTGAGGAGCGGCTGCTCAAGGAATTCAAGGATTATAAGGATCAGCAGAAGAAAATTAAGAAAATGAAACAGGCTATCAAACGTTTACGGCAGTGGGCGATGGAAGCTAATCCGCCGAATGCTGCGCTGTTCCGTCGAGCGAAAAATATGGAGAAGGCGCTGAATCGAATTGAGGTCCTGAAAAAACCAGCTTTGGAGCAGAAAAACATGCGACTGGAATTCGAGGAGTCAAAACGTAGTGGGAAAGATGTGGTGATTTTCGATCAGGTTGGGTTGGAATTCGGGACGCAGATTTTGTTTGAGAGTCTGGATTGGCATGTAAGGCAGAAGGAACGGATTGCGATTGTTGGCGAGAATGGGGCTGGGAAATCGACTATTTTGAAGCTGATTCTTGGTGAGCTGGAGCCTGATATCGGGACGGTGCATGTGGGGCCGAGCGTTGATATTGCTTATTTATCGCAGCACGTGGATGTTGGGGATGAAAATCAGACGGTCATCGAGGCGTTTCGTGATAAAGTGGCGGTCGTGGAAGGGGACGCGAGACATATGTTAGCAACGTTCCTATTTTACGGCGAAATGGTGTTTCGAAAAGTGGCGAATCTGAGTGGTGGCGAGCGAATGCGGCTTAGTTTGGCGCAGTTTATGAATCAGCCGGTGAATACGCTACTCTTGGATGAGCCGACGAACCATTTGGATATTGCTTCACGGGAAGTGCTGGAGGAAGCGTTGCGGAATTTTGAAGGGACGATTATCGCGATTTCGCATGACCGTTTCTTCATGGATCAGATTTTCGATAGGACGGTTTGGTTGGAGCAGGGGCAAATTTTTTCGTATGGGGGAAATTATTCGTATGCGGCTCAGAGACGAAAAGCGATTGTTTCACGTGAAACATAGAGACTATATACCTATGACGGAGGAACGTGGAAAACGGCTGCAACTCCTTTCATATCAAAATAGTTCGCTAATGGTCTGAAAGTCAAACTAGTTCAGAAAAAACTGATAATTGCAAGCCTCTTGACATACGCGACTATTTCTTGTAGCATTTATCTAATTAGCAAAATCTATCGGCGAAAAAGGGAAGGGTTACGAGCGATTTTTCTACTATAGAAATGTTCGGAATTTGGAACTGTGAAGCCAACCAAATTTGAAGGAGTGTTGCGACCCATGTGGGAGACTAAGTTTGCAAAAGAAGGTCTTACTTTTGATGATGTATTGTTGGTACCGGCGAAATCGGATGTACTGCCGAATGAAGTGAGTTTGAAAGTAGAAATGACGCGAACACTTAAGCTTAATGTACCAGTTTTCAGTGCGGGTATGGATACGATAACGGAGGCTAAAATGGCGATTGCAATGGCTCGTCAAGGTGGCATCGGGGTTATTCATAAGAACATGAGCGCGGATGAACAGGCTGGTGAAATTGAGAAAGTGAAGCGTTCGGAGAGTGGAGTTATCATTGATCCGTTCTACTTGACGCCTGATCATAAAGTATTTGACGCGGAGCATTTGATGGCGAAATATCGTATTTCGGGTGTACCGATTGTTAATAATGAAGAAGATCGCATTCTTGTTGGGATTTTGACCAACCGTGATCTGCGTTTCATTACAGACTATTCGATCGTGATTTCTGATGTGATGACGAAGGAAAACCTAGTTACAGCACCAGTTGGCACGACTTTGAAGCAAGCTGAAAATATCCTACAGAAACACCGTATTGAGAAATTGCCACTTGTGGACGATAATGGTGTTTTGAGAGGTCTTATTACGATAAAAGATATTGAAAAAGTGATTGAGTTCCCGAATTCGGCGAAGGATTCACATGGTCGTTTGCTTGTTGCAGCGGCAGTCGGCGTGACACATGATACGCTTAGTCGTGCGGAGAAACTAGTGAAAGCTGGGGCGGACGCGATCGTGATTGATACGGCGCATGGTCACTCACAAGGTGTTTTGAATAAAATTGCTGAGATCCGTGCGGCATTTCCAAACGTAAATATTGTTGCTGGTAACGTGGCAACGGCTGAGGCAACGCGTGAACTTTTTGATGTTGGGGTGGATATCGTGAAAGTGGGTATCGGACCTGGTTCGATTTGTACGACGCGTGTGGTTGCAGGTGTTGGTGTGCCTCAGATTACGGCGATTTATGATTGCGCGACGGTTGCACGGGAGTATGGCAAAACGATTATTGCGGATGGTGGAATCAAGTATTCTGGCGATATCGTGAAGGCTCTTGCGTCTGGTGGACATGCGGTTATGATCGGTAGTATGTTTGCTGGAACTGACGAAAGCCCTGGCGAAACGGAAATTTTCCAAGGTCGTCGTTTTAAAACGTATCGTGGTATGGGAAGCCTTGCTGCAATGGAGAAGGGCTCTAAGGATCGTTATTTCCAAGCGGATGCGAAGAAGCTGGTTCCAGAGGGTATTGAAGGTCGTGTGCCTTATAAGGGTTCTCTTGCGGACGTGCTGTTCCAACTTATTGGAGGGATTCGTTCTGGTATGGGTTATTGTGGTTCGCCTGATTTGCGCCATTTACGTGAAGAGTCGCAATTCATTCGTATGACTGGTGCGGGCTTACGTGAGTCGCATCCACATGATATCCAAATTACGAAAGAAGCACCGAACTATAGTATTTCCTGATGTGAAAATTAAAAGAAGCGGTAAAAAATCTGAAATTAGGTTTTTTATCGCTTTTTTTGCGTGGTTTTAAAATATACTATTTTTTACTCTAGAAACAACTGAAAACTCCTATTAATGCTGTTTAAATAAGAAACAGGATCATATTTATGTTAATTTGTTTACTATTAAATCAGGGAGGTATATAAAAATAACATAATCGAAAGGATAGCTGTGAAATTTTAGGGGGATTTGAAAATGGGGAATTACCGGAAATGTTTGGTGGGACTAGTCCTAGTCGTTTTATTGAGTTTGATCAGTTTATCAACGGTTTCGGCGGCAACAACGTATTATACAACGGCGAACTTGACGGTACGCGCTGGGGCTGGGACGAATTATAAGGCGGTTGGTTGGCTAACAAAGGGCGCGAAAGTGAGCAGTTTGGCGAAGACTGGGAAATGGCACCAATTTATTTTTAAAGGGAAAAAGGCGTATGTGTCGGGGAATTATTTGACGACGCGGGTTGTGAAGCCTGTGCCACCGCCAAAACCTACTGCAAAAGTGCTGCTCAATGTGCCGCTAATTGCGCAACGACCGCAGTTGCCGACGGGGTGCGAGATTGTGGCGGTGACAATGATGCTGAAGTATAAGGGTGCGAATGTGGACAAGGTGAGGTTGGCGCGCGAGATGCCAAAACATGCGAGTAATCCGAATTTAGGTTATGTTGGGAATCCGTTTAATCGCTCAGGATACACGATTTACCCGCCTGCTTTGATGAAATTAACGAAGAAATATGCGGGTTCAGCGGTGAATTTGACAGGGGCTGCGAATGCGACTTTGGAGAAAAAGTTAAAATCAGGCCGGCCTGTCGTTGCTTGGACGCGGATGCACGGTTTTAGTGTTCATGCGGTGACTCTAACGGGATATGATGGCAGTTATTATTACTACAACGATCCATGGACAGTGAAAAAGAACGTCCGAATCTCGAAAGCAGCGTTCAATAGTACGTGGAGTGCTTTGAAAAAACGCGCGATTAGCTACTAAATCAGGGGTAAAAATCAATTTTGAAGGGCTTGAGATCTGTGAAAAAACGGATTTCGTGAAAGTCCTTCTTTTGTTTGGTGAAAAACGGTATACTAGATAGATAGAAAAGTTTGCACGGGAGATAAAGGTAGGTGCTAGTGGAAAATGATAGAACAATATTGGGGTAGATCGCAGCAGGTTTTGCAGGAGAGCTTTGGTTATTCGTCGTTTCGCGATGGGCAAGAGGATGTATTGCGAAACCTTTATGCGCGTAAGGATACGTTAGCGATAATGCCTACTGGAGGCGGGAAATCGCTTTGTTACCAGATTCCAGCGCTGGTTTTGGACGGCTTGACGATTGTTGTTTCGCCGCTGATTTCATTGATGAAGGATCAGGTGGATGCGCTGAATGAGCAGGGGATTCCGGCGACGTTTGTGAATAGTTCCTTGACGGGAAATGAGATTGATAACCGGTTGTGGGATGCGGAAAACGGGGCGGTAAAGCTGCTTTATATCGCGCCTGAGCGGTTGGAGACGGCGAGTTTTCAGCGGTTGGTGGACACGACGGATATTGCACTTTTTGCGATTGATGAGGCGCATTGTATTTCGCATTGGGGACATGATTTTCGTCCGAGTTATTTGACGCTTTGTGATACGCTGGATCGGATTCATCCGCGCCCGCTTATTATTGCGCTGACGGCGACGGCAACGCCAACGGTTTCGGATGATATTATGAAGTTGCTTGATATTGGCCCAGATAGTATTGTTCAGACGGGATTTGCACGGGAAAACTTGGCTTTTCAGGTCGTGAAGGGGCAGGATCGTGATAAGTATCTGCTCGACTATGTGAAAACGAATAGTGAGCAGTCGGGAATCGTGTATGCGGCGACGCGTAAAGAGGTGGAACGGCTGTACGAGATGTTGAACAAGAAGGGCATTCCGACGGGGAAATATCATGGTGGGATGTCGGACAAGGAGCGCAATGGTTGGCAGGAGAAATTTCTGTACGACGATGTGCGCGTGATGGTGGCGACGAATGCGTTTGGTATGGGAATCAACAAATCGAATGTGCGGTACGTGATTCATTATAATTTGCCGCGGAATGTCGAGGCGTATTATCAGGAAGCTGGGCGTGCTGGGCGTGACGGCGTTGCGAGTGACTGTATTTTGCTGTTCGGACCGCAAGACACGCATATTCAGCATTTTTTGATTGATCAGTCGGAAATGGACGAGGAACGCAAGCAGAATGAGTATGCAAAACTGCGTCAGATGGCGGGTTATGGCTATACGGAGATTTGTTTGCAGAAATATATTGTGCAGTATTTTGGCGAGGAAGGCGAGAACTGCGGACGATGTGGTAACTGCCTCGATACGCGCGAAGCACAGGACATCACGATTGAGGCACAGCAAGTCTTTTCATGTATTAAAAGGATGCAAGAACGGTTCGGAAAAGTGATGGTTGCCAAAGTGTTGACGGGCTCGAAGGATCAGAAAATCCAGCAGTGGCGCTTGGAGGAGTTATCGACGCATGGCTTGATGAAGGACCGCTCACAAAAAGATGTGCTACAATTGATCGATTATTTGGCGGCGGAGAAGTATTTAGCGTATACGGACAGCCAATTTCCGTCGTTGAAACTGACGAACGAGGCGGTTAAGGTGCTGCTTGGTAAGGAAAAAGTGACGCGGAAAACGGCTCGGAAAGTTACGAAGGTATCGATTGCCGTAGATGAAGGATTGTTCGGCGAATTGCGCGAGGTTCGTCGGGAGCTGGCATCGAAACACAAAGTTCCGCCGTATATTATTTTCTCCGACGAAACGTTACGGCAAATGTGTGAGTACTTGCCGAAAGATGAAGAGGCATTTTTGGAGATCAAAGGTGTCGGTATGAACAAGCTTGAGAAATATGGCGCGGAATTTTTGGAAGTATTACAGAAACAAGCATAAAAAACAGCAGTATTTGGACGGTTATCGAGTCCAGATGCTGCTGTATTTCGTTTAATTTTGATTCGTGAGTCTTACATAATTTGCAAGGCTGCCGAATGTGTTTTGGAGTTCCTCGGAGCTGGTTGTCAAGCTTTTCATATTTTCACCACTCAGCTGGAAGGATTCAACAGGAGCCCAACTTTGGGTGGTGTTCGTGGCCGTCCAAACGCTGATAGTACCACTGTAGATATGGATGGAACTATTTTGATTGGCCGTCATAAAGCTGGTCTTGTTCGGGCTTTCTATGTTTAGATACGCGACATGATCAAATACATAGTCGATGCCGTGCGTGTAGGAGAACCCTTCCAGCGCTTCCGTTGTGCGAACGTCGAATCTGGCATTTGGAGCTACTTCCACACGTGCATTTTCAGCAGTGTAATCCGTCCGCAACATTGGTCTTGCACCAATTGCTATAAAGCTGGCGTTTTCTCCAATCTTGATTTTAGAGAAGCCGTAAATCGCGTTTTGCCTGTAATCTATCCCAATACTTCCAGGAGACAGCTCTACTTTTGCATGGGGCTCGACGATGAAATGCTTGTCCGTATTGCTAGTTCCCATCGTGATAACAGTGGAACCGCTCTCGTTGGAGGAACCACCGCCTTCTGTAGAACCGAAATAATACGCGCCAGTTTTGATGGTGATATTGCGGGCATAAACATTGCTGCCAGTCGTCGATTGAATCACATTATGACCATCAAAAGTAACAACCGTACCATTCACGTTGCTGCGAATGAAAAGTGTTCCGTGAAACATAATATCTTTGGCGTTGATATGCATGCCATTGCTGTCGTTCTCAGAATCAGGGTTATAAATACTACCATTGGCATTCAAACCAGTAACTTGACCGTCAAAAATATCAAATTGAATGCGTTTCCCAGCTGCCTCATCTTTACTTAGATAAAAGTCAGTGGTATTCAATACATGCCCATTTAAATCAAGTTTTGTATCTTCATGGAGCAGTAGATTTTTGGTGAGGACGATATCATTCATTAGTTTCAGGTCGGTAAGTCCGCTTGTAAGAGCATCTTCCAAATCCTGCGCCGAAGTAATCTCAGGTGATATTACTGCTTCATAAGAAAAATCAATCTTTCCGAGACGCGCAATTTCTGTCCCAGCTGTGGTTGTTGGTCGGCTAAAAATGAAGTAAACATCGTGATTCCCAGTTGTTTCTGCAACTGGAATCGTATGCCAAGACCAGCTAGTAGCACTCCCAGTTTTATTCAAAATTTTAGTACCAATCGTTGTCCCAGTTGGGCTATCAAGCTTTACTTCCACTGTTGTTGCATCGTACGGTATCGCGGCATACATCTCTAGGTTTTCAAGCGATTTGTGGAACTTCACATTGCTATAAGAAACCCAATTTTCTGTGGCGATATTGGATAGAAATAACGTTTTATCCGCAGTTGTTGGGACCGCATTAATGGCGCCATAGCTTGTATTATAAGCATTAGCTAGCACTTCTCCGGTTAGTTCCGGTTGCGCGCCGGTAATGGTATGGTATACATTATTTGCTAAAATGGCAGCTCCCTTTCCATTTGGGTGAACGCCATCTGGTACGAATGCACCCGCGCCAATCGTGGCAGTTTGGTTATCAATGATAGAAACGTCTAAATCCGCTTTTTCAGCGGCTTCCACGATTTTTGGCAAAATTAGCTCCATCTTTTCTTGCGTAATTGCGTAAGCTGGCTTGAAGACGATGGGTGGTAATGACACGTAGACAACAGGTTTCGAGGCTAGCATTGTATATTTATTAATCAATTTCACATAATCGTCGACGAAAGCACTGATTCTCTGAAAATTAGCCGGTTTCGAGTCGTTCGTTCCGAGTTGCACGATGACAACATCTGGATTAGACGCCAAACTCTGCGTGTATTGCGTTGTTCGGATGAAAGGGGCATCCCCGTTTTCGAGCAAGGTCTTTCCGCTATTTCCGAAATTTGTTACATTATAGTTCACTCCGAGTCTGTTGTTGAGCTGTTTAGGGTAGGCATTTTCAGTGACATTTTCCACATTCATACCATACGTGATACTATCGCCGATTGCCGCCACATTGACAGGCTTATTCGTGCCAAAAACATGGATCGCGCCTTGGACAGGCTCACCGGTCATAACCGTTTTACCGTGGACTTTATGTTTCCCGACTTGGTTGAAAATAGTAGGATCTACATTGTCCCATGTGACCTTCGTTTTCGTTAACTTGTATGCGCTATCAGCCTGATCGACCTCGCTTGGTAATGCTACTGTGTTTCCAGCGGTCGTCACAATATTAACCGTTGGGATGAAGCTTTGCGCCATGACTTTTGCCGATAAAGGTACCAGTATGAAAATGGCGACTAAGATGCTAGCCGTCAGTGAATAGGTCATTAGTTTTTTCATCATTTTTGTGCGTTCCATCCTTTCCAAATTATAGATTAATTCCAATCATAGCAAAGCTCAAGTATGTATCCCACCTTTTTCAAGCTAAAAAACAGGTCAAAAAAGCAGAGTTAACCAATTCTTCACGAAGTATACGCTTTTTTTATGAATTACAGATAATGAAAGAGCAGTATTTAGGAATATTATTCCACACAAATACTGCTTTCGTTGCTAAACTCTTATATTTGTTAACCAGCTTCACGTAATCGCCAACAAACGAATCGATTTTCGCAAAATTCAGAGGCTTCGAATCGTTCGTTCCGAGTTGAATAATCACGACATTTGGATTAGAAGCAAGACTGTGCGTGTACTGAGTCGTGCGAATATACGGATCATTCCCATCCCCATTCCATATGTGATGATATCGCCCTTCGCACTTTTGCTTTTGTCAACATGGTAAAATCACAAAAATTAAGCATGTCATCCAAGAATAGATTTGTATTTTTTTCACTATTTACACACTTTCTATACTGTTCTGTTACGAGCATAAGTTAGTTCAAATAGGGATGCTATCTTTTTTTATTGCTAAAAAAGACGATATTCACAAAACGTTCACCAAAACAAGCCTTTTTCTAAGGAAACTTGAAAAAATTTTTTAGTTTTTAAAACCGAATCAACGGGTATTGGTAATGGAGGCATATAAACCATTTTTTAAAAGAGAGAATTGAAAGGAGTTGGGATTTTGTGAAGAAGTTCATGTTAATTTTAGTATTGCCCATTATGTTGATAGGGGTGTTATTTCATCCGTTAAGCCCTGAGGCGGCCGCGAATTTCTCGGTAACGGCGGTTATTCCAGATAACCAAATCGATAAATCCAAAACGTACTTCGACTTACGCATGAAACCGGGTCAAAAACAGGATTTAGAGGTTGTACTTAAAAACGATACAGATAAGGAAATCACGATTGAAACAAACGCAAACACGGCGGTTACCAACGATAATGGAATTGTGGACTACAGCCAAACCGATCCGAAACTGG
Source organism: Listeria weihenstephanensis (assembly GCF_003534205.1). Lineage (NCBI taxonomy): Bacteria > Bacillati > Bacillota > Bacilli > Caryophanales > Listeriaceae > Paenilisteria > Paenilisteria weihenstephanensis. Next base: position 85,590 of record NZ_CP011102.1, read on the forward strand.
ACAAATCGCTGAAAACACCATTTTCCGAAATTGCGAAAACTGACGATGAGGCCGTGCTTCCTGCGAACAGCAGTAAAACAATTAAGGTGACGGTAACAATGCCCGCCGCGTCCTTTGACGGCATTATTTTAGGCGGATTACAATTCATTGAAAAAGAAGATGCCAACGCGAAAAAAGAAAGTGGTAAAGGCGTACAAATCAAGAATCGCTATGCGTATGTAGTGGGCGTGATGCTATCGGAAAACGATACTGTTGTGAAACCGGACATGAAACTTCATGCGATCAAACCACAACAAATCAACTACCGCAACGTGGTAACAGCGAACTTACAAAACCCTGAAGCAACAATGATTAAACCATTGATGATTGATGCGAAAGTTTACAAATCAGGGGACGACCAAGTGTTGCACCAAGCCAAACGCGATAACTTAAGAATGGCGCCAAATTCCAATTTTAACTATGCTATTGATTGGGAAAACCAGCCACTGAAAGCCGGGAAATATCGTTTGAAAATGGTGGCAACATCTGGAGATAAAACATGGAAATGGGATGAAGAATTCACCATAAAGGGTGACGACGCGAAGAAACTGAACGACACCGCCGTAGATCTTGAAAAAGACTACACATGGTGGTACATTGCAGGCGGCGCGCTCGTGCTGATCTTGCTTGTACTCCTAGCATTCTGGTTAGGAAAACGTTCGAAAAAAGATAAAGACGAAGACGAAGACAAAAAAGAATAACTAAGAGACCTGAGTGAGAGCAGTGTACGATGCTTTTGCTCAGGCTTTTTGTTGTGGTTCTTATGAGGCAATGCCGATTTAGAACCACAATATGCATGAGAGCAAAGCGAGCATGTAATCCACCAGAGGATCTTATGAGGCAATGCCGATTTAGAACCACAATATGCATGAGAGCAAAGCGAGCATGTAATCCGCCAGAGGTTAAGACTATGAAGACACCTATGATCTAACAAAACCCTAGATACACAAAAGGAAGTAAGTATAGAAGGATTTTTTATGGTAAAATGGAGGTATCCAAGAGTCCAGAAAGGAATTTTAATATGACAAAAACTGTAGTTTTAGCAGAAAAGCCTTCTGTCGGGAAAGATATTGCGCGCGTGCTTGGTTGCAAGCAGGGCAAAAATGGTTACCTTGAAGGTTCGAAATACATTGTAACGTGGGCGCTGGGGCATTTAATCACACTTGCCGACCCTGAAAATTATGATGCCAAATATAAATCGTGGAACATGGAAGATTTACCGATGCTTCCGCAAAAAATGAAACTTGTACCGATTAAACAAACGCGTAAACAATACGAGACCGTGAAAAGTCTGATGACGCGTAAAGATGTTACTGAAATTGTAATCGCGACGGACGCAGGGCGTGAGGGCGAACTTGTGGCGCGTTGGATCATTGAATACGCCAAAGTGAAGAAGCCGATTAAGCGTCTTTGGATCTCATCTGTAACCGACAAAGCGATCCGTGAAGGGTTCAATCGCCTGCAACCAGGGAAAGCTTATGAAAACTTGTATCGTTCAGCAGAAGCCCGCTCAGAAGCTGATTGGGTGGTTGGAATTAATGCCACGCGCGCGCTAACAACCAAATATAATGCGCAACTTTCTTGTGGACGCGTTCAAACGCCGACACTTGCGATGATCGCTGGGCGTGAAGAAGAGATTCGCCAATTTAAGCCTAAAGAATTTTACCAGTTGACTGCGGTCACGGAACAGGGCAGTTTTGCGTGGAGTAAGGGCCAGACTTTCGATGAGGCTGAAGCGGAGAAAATCGCGCGGAGCTTGAACGGCAAGGAAGCGCTGATTACCGATGTTGCTGTGAAGGAGAAGAAAACCCATGCACCAGGTCTGTATGATTTGACGGAACTGCAACGTGATGCCAATAAACGCTTCGATTTTTCTGCAAAAGAAACGCTAAATATTATGCAAGCCTTATATGAACGCCATAAAATTCTAACATATCCACGTACGGATTCGCGCTTCATTTCTGATGATATCGTACCGACATTGAAAGAACGCGTCGAAGCGTGTGGGATCGGTCCATATGCGAAACCTGCACGTGCCATAGCATCTAAGCCAATCAAAGCGAGTAAGTCTTTCGTCGATAATAGCAAAGTAAGCGATCACCACGCGATTATCCCGACGGAAGAAACGCCGAGTTTGTCTGATTTAAACGATCGCGAACGCAAGATTTATGACCTCGTTGTCAAGCGCTTTTTAGCCATACTTTCCGCACCATTTGTGTATGAAGAAACAGCCGTGCAAGCCAAAATCGGCAACGAAACATTCGGTCTTAAAGGCAAAGTCGTGAAATCACTCGGTTGGAAGGCCGTTTACAACGAAGATAACGATATTGACACCGTGACCAAACTGAAAAAAGGCGAGCAATTGAAGGTTCGCGATATTCAGCTGACTACCGGTAAAACAAAGCCACCAGCTAGATTCAACGAGGCGACACTACTTTCAGCGATGGAAAACCCAAGCCTTTCTAGCGGTAAAAAAGATCTTGTGAAAACACTTGGTGAAACTGGCGGACTCGGAACTGTAGCAACGCGCGCCGATATCATCGAGAAACTTTTCAATAGTTTTTCTCTCGAGAAGCAAGGAAAAGATATCATGATCACGTCAAAAGGTCGTCAATTGCTAGACCTCGTTCCAACTGACTTGAAATCGCCTGAGTTGACTGCTATCTGGGAGCAAAAACTATCCAAAATAGCAAAAGGTCAGCTAGATAAGACCACATTTACGAACGAAATGCGCGATTATGCGAAAAAAGCTGTGAATGAAATTAAGCAAAATGACAAGAAGTTCAAACATGATAACGTTACCTCCACAAAATGCCCAGATTGCGGCAAATTGATGCTCAAAGTGAAGGGTAAAAGAGGAACAATGCTTGTATGTCAAGATCGTGAATGCGGACATCGTGAATCCGTTGCGAGAACGACAAACGCCCGCTGTCCAAACTGTCATAAACGTATGGAATTGCGCGGAGAAGGCGATAAACAAATCTTCACGTGTTCTTGTGGGCATCGCGAAAAACTCTCTGCTTTCAACGCTCGCCGAGGTAACGAGAAAAATAAAAATGTCTCGAAAAGCGAAGTTGCGAACTATATGAAGAAGCAAACTAAGAAAGAAGAAGAGCCATTCAATAACCCGATGGCAGAAGCTTTGGCGAAATTGAAACTTAAATAAAATGTGGATACACATCCAAATTTAAACTTGGGTGTGTATTTTTTTATGCAGTGTTTTAAATTGGAAGTTTACTAGCTAAATAGATGCGATTTTTTAATATTTTGAGTATCAACTTGCAAAAGCGAACGTATGTTTGTATACTGATATATATAGTGGTGGAGGAAAAGTAGCGAATTATTCATCTAGCCAAGAAACAGGAGGCGGTTTATCATGACCTACAAAGACCGGGGAATGAAGAAGTGGGGCGGCTTCATATTGAGTGAACATACGGCGCATATTGAGCAAGCAAATCAAGCCCCGCAATGGAAAGAAGCGATGGATGAGGCGAGTATTCAAGATGTTTTAGAGCATGCTCTGTCTCACCGCGTGATGCTAGCGATTCAGGAACACCAAGCCATCGGTATCGAAGCAAAAGCAGATATTCTTGGGCAATTGATCGGGATTGAAGGCGATAGTATTTATATTCGAACAAGCAGCGGAATCAAAGCAATCGAACTGTCCAATATCCGTCATATAGAAGAGAGGCGGCTGGAGAAATGGTACAGTTAATCAATTATGAACATGCACCTAAACGTGATATTCTATGCATCGATGTAAAAAGCTTTTTTCGCATCCGTTGAGTGTGTCAAAAGGAGATTAAACCCGTTAGAAGCCTATTTAGTCGTGATGAGTAATCAGGAAAGTCAGGGTGGTCTAGTTCTTGCTGCGACACCGAAAATGAAAGATGTCTTTCATATCAAAACGGGATCAAGACGCTATGAAATTCCTGAGGACACACGAATTGTTGTGGCAGAACCGAGAATGAAGCTCTATTTGCAAGTTAATGAACTGATCGTCGAGATTTTTAAACGTTATGTAGCACCTGAACACTTACTAATTTACTCTATCGACGAGGCTATTCTGGATGTATCACATTCACATAGCCTATTTGGTGACACCATGACAATAGCGAAAAGAATCCAGAAAGATATTTTAGATGAATTGCGTTTGTACGTCACGATTGGAATTGGCGACAACCCTTTACTGGCGAAAGTAGCATTAGATGTGGAGGCGAAACATCAAGAAGATGGTATTGCAGAATGGCGTTACGCGGATGTTCCAAGCAAGTTATGGCGAGTGAAGCCGATGACTGAGATGTGGGGGATTGGCAGGAGAACAGAAGTGGCGCTAAATCGCTTAGGAATTTATACGATATATGATTTAGCGCATACCGAGCCGAGCATTCTGCGTCATGCGATGGGGCTAGTTGGTGAAGAGCTTTATTATCATGCAAATGGCGTCGATTATACAGATTTAGCTGAGAAGTACGTACCACTATCAAAGAGTTACAGTAAGAATCAAATATTAGAGCGTGATTATCCAAATCACCGTGAAGTCGAGATTGTGATTCGCGAAATGGTGGAGGATATCGCTATGCGTTTACGGCGTGAACATGCAGAATCAGCAGTTGTCCATTTAGCGATAGGCTATAGCCGTTACAGTACACGTAAAGGTTTTAGTCACCAAATGAAGATTCATCCAACAGATAGCAGTAAGAAAATCGCTGTCTACGTACTCCATTTATTTCGAAAACACGTTGTCCATGAACCAATTCGTAGCATATCTGTTCAACTTGGGAAAATCAGTTATAAGACAGGAACACAGCTGAATCTTTTTGAAAATGCGGTCCAAACCGTGAATCAAGAGCAATTAGAGCGAACGATAGACAAAATTCGCGATCGGTATGGATTTCAATCATTGATGCATGCAAGCAGTTTAGCTAATGGTGCAACAGGGCGCAAACGTGCGACTATGGTCGGTGGACATAAAGGTTAGAAGATTTATCCGATTTGGATAAAAATTGCTTATAAAACTAGCTCAAAAGAACAAAGATTTCTTGGCTGATCAGGTGTAGAATATTATTTGTGAATATAATCACAAATTCGAGAGGGGTTGCAAAGAGCGATGTTTGCGAAAAAAGTACAAGACTACCAAAACCGTATTTTTGATGTAAATGAAATCAAGTCTTTCGATGATAATCAAGCCAAGAAAAATATTTTTTATGAAACAGGACAAACAGTTGGTGCAGTTTGGTGTTTGAAGCCGGGGCAAGAGCTTTATTTTCATTCACATAAACAGGCAGATGATATTTGGATTTGTATTGATGGGGATTCAGGAACATATTATCCAGAATTTGGCGAATCTGTTGAAATTTCCAAAGGGATGGTATGTGTCGCTAGGCCAGGCGAGAAACACGGTATGAAGAATACCGGAACCAAAGATTTCGTATTTATTGGCATTGCTGGACCAGTTCCGCTCGATTTAATTTTACATGAACTTGAGTAAATTTCCGAACTAGAGTCTTTCTGAGTATAAATTCAGAGGGAACTCTAGTTTTTTTGTTGGGCGCTTTTCTTGACTCTAGCGCCAGAATACGAAACAATAAAAGGTATAAAAGGAGGTTGTTTCACGTGAAACATTGTAAAATTAAGATTGAGAAAGATGTCCCAGCGAAAATGCGAGATGGCGTAACATTATACGCCGATGTCTACCGCCCAGATGCGGAGGGAGAATTCCCAGTTTTACTAACAAGACTTCCATACAGTAAGATTTTTGGATTACATTTTTTACGCCCAGATGTATTGGCGGAGAACGGTTATATTGTTGTCGTGCAAGATGTGCGAGGTCGCTTTGCATCAGAGGGAGAATTCATTCCATACATAAATGAGGCGAACGATGGTTACGATACGGTAGAATGGGCTGCAAGATTGCCGCAAGCAAATGGAAAAGTCGGCATGTTTGGCTTGTCATATTACGGCTACACACAGTTATTGGCCGCTATGGCTGAACCGCCGAGCTTGAAAGTTATCGTACCAACGATGTCGCAAAATAATATGACGGACGTATTTAATGATCACGATGGTGCGCTGGAACTTGGGGCTTGGGCGTCGTGGAGCATTGAATCGATTTTACCAGATCTAATTGTACGAAATATTACCGATCCAGAAGAGCAGGAACTAGCATTTGAAAAGTGGACAAAAGATATGGATAACCTAGAGGAATGGTATAAATTCAAGCCGATCAATGCCTGGCCACCAATCAAAAATACTGGTGCAATGCCTTATTTCACTGAGATACTAGACTATCCGCTCGACCACCCACATTGGAAAAATACGAGTGTAAAAAATAATTATGATAAAGTAAAAACGCCAGGACTTCACATTGGTGGTTGGTATGACTGCTTCTTGGATAAAACGATTGCTAATTTTCTCGGTGGTCATCGCCAAGGTCTAGGGGACAAACTTGTAATCGGACCATGGACACACGGTAATTTCATATCGATGATTGGTGATCGTGATTTTGGAACAGCAGCAGGATCATGGGGGGAGGCGGCTATGCATGAGCGCCATATCGAGTGGTTCAATCATTGGCTAAAAGGCGAGCTGTTACCACAGACCGCGCCAATTCAAATATTCACGATGGGAATTAATAAATGGCAGGGTGCGAAAAACTGGCCACTTGAAAACACGAATTTTACACCGCTGTATTTTCATAGTGATGGGAAGGCTAATACGCGGATTGGTGATGGCACAGCTAGTTTTAATCGACCAAAAGCCACCGGAAATAGCGACAAATTCGTATATGATCCAGAAAATCCTGTACCATCTCATGGCGGTGGAACTCTCCATAAAGCGATTCAGGCAGATGGACCGCGCGATCAACGCGAACTAGAATTACGCGAAGATATTTTATGCTACACAACGGCGCCTCTTACTGAAGAACTAGAAGTAACTGGTCCAATTGAGGTAACTTTATGGGCAAAAACAGATGCTGTTAATACGGATTTTACAGCTAAAATCATGGATGTCATGCCAGATGGGACTGCTTTTAATCTTACAGAAGGTATCATCCGTGCCTCCAAACAACACGGAGATACCGTTCAAAATGAAATTCAACGCTACACTATTAATTTGTGGGCCACAAGTAATGTATTTTTACCGGGACATTCGATTCGTGTGGAGATATCATCGAGTAACTTCCCGCGCTTTGATGCTAACCCAAATACTGGCGCTAGTTTTATCAATACAACAGAGAGTGTTATCGCCAATCAAACAATTTTTCATGACGCGGAACACCCATCTCATATTTTGCTCCCAATAATAAAATAATTTTATGACTAAAGTTCCTATGCTAGCTATTTAATTCATGGTAGAATAGTTAGGTATCTCTCAATTTTAAAGTATCTTCCAAGAGGCTAAGGGAGCTTGATCTTGGATGTTAAAAAATAAAAACATAGAGCATGAAGGAGCGGTAAGGTGAAAATTTTTTCGAAATTAGGTGTTGTCTTTTTAGCAGCGACACTCGCAATGAGTAGTTTAGTACATGGACCAATAGCGGTGGATGCAGCTGTAGCACCACCAACAATTAACGCGAATGCGGCAATTACAATTGAAGAAGGAACAGGTAAAATTTTGTACGGTAAAGACATTGACAAACTAATGGGCATTGCATCGATGACAAAAATGATGGATGAGTACTTAATTTCAGAAGCAGTAGCAAAAGGCAAGCTGAAATGGGACGATAAAGTCACAATTTCCGATTATGCATATGAGGTGTCACAGGATCGTTCGCTTTCCAACGTGCCGCTAAGACGCGGTGAAGAATACTCCGTAGAAGAGCTTTATCAAGCGATGGCGATTTATTCAGCAAACGGTGCAGCAATTGCAATCGCTGAAAAAATAGCAGGCAGTGAAGCGAAGTTCGTTGATATGATGAACAAAAAAGCAGATGAATTAAAACTTGGAGAACATCATTTTGTGAATTCTACGGGCCTAAACAACGCAGATCTAAAAGGTAAATCTCAAGTTGGATCAGCGACAGATGAGAATAAAATGACGGCACGTGGTGTTGCAAAACTTGCGCAACATATCGTTAAAGATTATCCAGATGTGCTTAAAACATCGAGTATTGCGAAGAAAAAATTCCGTGAAGGTACAAGCGACCAGATCGATATGACCAACTGGAATTGGCTATTACCTGGCTTGATATACGCGCGTGAAGGTGTGGATGGCCTTAAAACAGGGACGACAGATTACGCTGGTCAATGTTTAACGGCGACCGCAGTGCAAGACGGAATGCGGGTTATCACGGTACTTATGCATGCCAATGGTGGTACAAGTGACCATGATAAAACACGTTTCAGTGAAACAAATAAAATGCTGGATTATGCGTTTAACAATTTTAAATTGATGGAAGTTCGTAAGGCAGATGCAGCAGTGAAAGAAACAATTCCCGTTGATAAAGGCAAAGAAGATAATGTGAGCCTAATGACGAAGGAAGCTGTAAAAATAGTCGTTCCAAAAACAACAACCGAACCAAAACTAGATGAAAAAGTAACGTTAGATAAGAAGACTCTAGATGCTCCAGTGAAGAAGGATACAAAAGTTGGAACAATGTCAGTTCAGCTTAAAGACGGCGACACACTTGGATATGTAGATGGCAAGAAAACAGATACAATCAATGTTGTGACGAAAGACGATGTCGAAAAGGCTAACTGGTTCATGCTGATGCTATCCAGTATTGGTGGATTTTTCACTAGTATTTGGGATTACGTAGCCGATGGAGTCAAAGGTTGGTTTAACTAAATAGAAGATGTACTGAGTTCCTTATAAAAGAGGGCTCAGTTTTTTTTATAGAATCATGTAAAGAATATTAATTTTCGTTCACCGAATAGTCATAGTTTGTTAGTAAGCCACTCAATTCGAGCTGAACTTGATGGGCTAATCCAGACTCTATACGAAAAATCCTCATGTATGATAACATACTTTCATTAATTAAACACTCAAATGGTGAATATTTAGATATAATCGATTCATACGGAGTTGAAAATAACAGAAGTCTCCTATATACTATTTATAAGCTTAGAGAGATTATAACGTGTAGAAAACGATGGGAGTACAGCAATATGAATATAAAAAAATATATGCCTTTAGAGTTAAGAGCTTATATGAATTTGATTAAATGCAGAAAAAGATTTCCAAAAAACACAATCCATTCGAGTCAAATTGGCGTGAATGTGGCGCTGGGAAAGGATTGCTGGATTAATCGAGATGTTATTATTGGAAATAATGTGAGCATTGGTGATTATTCGTATGTTAATAAAGGAGCTATTATTGCGTCAGGGATCATCGGGAAATACTGCTCAATTGCGGCCTACTGCCAAATCGGTTTAGACGAGCATCCCATTGATAAAGTGTCCACATCTCCATTCACTTATGATAGCAAGAATTGGGATAATTTTCAGAATCCGCCGATCATCGGGAATGATGTTTGGATAGGTGGAAATGTTCTGGTCATGCAAGGTGTAAAAATAGGCGATGGTGCGATATTAGCTGCTGGAGCTGTGGTGACAAAAGATGTTCCGCCATACGCTATTGTCGGCGGTGTACCAGCAAGGATTCTCAGAAAAAGATTTGAAGAAAATACAATTGAAAACCTTGTAAAAAGCGCATGGTGGGACAAAACAGATCAGCAAAGCCATCTCAATGCCAAAAACTAGATGCAACCTATTTAGAGGGGGAACTTTTACGGAGACAGAATAAATAATTGTAGCAGATAAAAAAAACTCGCTCGTGTTGTCGAAAGTAAGGACTGGCTACTAATTTGAAAGGAACCGCTCATGAACAGATGGAATGAAACTTGGAATAACAAAAATCGGAGCATCATTATCTTATTTATGATATTAAGTGTGATAACTCCTTTCGTACCAGCAGTTTTAGGGATTCTTCTTATCGCGATTTTACTTTATATGATAAAAGATATCCCACTTCATAAATGCAATTATTATCTTTTTATCGGCGTTGTGATCAGCGGTTTTCTTGGTCCGTATTTAGCGCTTCCTGCGTTTCCAAGCTTTTTCCTGTTTCGGATTTTGATCATTCTACATATGGTCTTATTTTTGTTCGAAAAAAAGGACTTTAAGAAACTAGAACCAGTGAAAATCCCGCTCATCCTATTTATTGTCTGGATTTTATATTCTATTTTCAGCTTACTATGGACTGGATCAGCATCACTCAGCTTACCTGCAATATACTACCAAATTGAGTCGTTTTACCTCGTATTCGCCTTTGTTTATTACATGGATAGCTTCGCAAAATTAAAGCAAATCCTGACTTGGATCTTAATTATTTATGTGTTAACCATTTTTATCGGTCTATGGGAAGCTCTAACGGGGAACCATCTGATATATTCGGCGGGAAATATTTTGTCATACGGAGATACACGCCCAACTGGACTGCTTGTCAACACAAACGACTATAGTTCTTATCTTGCTTTTTACGTACCAGCCTTGTTCTTAGCCTTATTTCACAAAAAAACATTCTTTAAAACGCTCATTGGTATAGGGGCGCTCGGCGTGCTCGTATTCCTCATTTTTGAAACAGAATCGCGCTCTGGCTTGCTCGCTTTTTCGATTGTCGTGATATTGATGCTATACAAAATGGTCAAGCAAAAAATTATCTTCTTTTTTGGGCTCGTTATGGGCTCTTTAGTTGGTGCAATTATCCTGATAGCCAAACATGGGGAGCAACTTACCACATATTTTACTGGAAAAGTAAATTCCACCGATCAACGTATGTTCATGTACGAAACGATTTACCGATTATGCAAAGAACACTATTTTTTAGGTGTTGGCATTGGCGTGACTCCAAAATACGTTTTTACCGCGTTATATGGAACATCGAATATACCAGTCGATATGCAACAAACGATGAGTGCGCATAATCTATGGCTTTCTAATTTATCAGACGTTGGTGTCATTGGCTTCTTCCCATTTGTTGTGCTATTTTTTTGGCTCGTTGCACACGCTTTGAAACTATACGTCACGAGTAAACACCTATTGGCTACGATTCCGATCTGTATTTTGGTTGCCTTTTTCGCGATATCAATTGGAAGCAGTAGTATTTTTGAAATGCGCGTCGTTTGGCTTGGGATGGGGCTAGCACTGACGATTATTTGTTTGTTAGAGAAAAATTTAGAATTAGGAGGAACAACATGAAAAAGCAACTTAAAGTTTTAGCAATTGGAGCTGGTTGGCGTGGCTCGAATAGCAGGTCCTTGTTCAGTGGTTTTACGAAATTAGGCTGTGATATTCGGGTTATCGAAACAGACGGCTATTTTTACAATTATACGATCCCAGAAAGACTCTATATGAAGGTTCGTAAATTACCATTCAAGGCCAAATTCCAAAAGTTCAATAAAACAATTGAACGTACGATTGATTCTTACCAACCTGATATCTTATTCGTGGTCAAAGGTCTGTGGGTGACCGAAGAAATCATTCAGTACGCGAAATCCAAAGGTATTACGACAATACATTTTCATCCTGATTTTCTTTTTGACGATCGCTACCACACGTCCCAAATTCTAGATAAAGCTATTCTCGCATACGATATTGTGGTGACTGCCAAAACGACAGAAGTAGAGAAATACAAGCAGTTTGGCTGTCAGTATGTTCATTTTATGAAGTATGCGTACGATCCCGATATCCATCATCCCATAAAGTTGACTAACCAAGAAATCCCGATTTTCAAAACAGATGTTGCGTTCGTCGGCCGAATGGAGCTGCCAAGAGCTGATGCACTGAATGAAATCGCTGAAGCAAACTATGATTTAAAAGTTTGGGGAACAAAGTGGGATAAGATTCCTAAAAGCTATAAATTAAACCGATTTTGTGAAGGACGCCCCATTTTTTGTGAAGAAATGGCGAAAGTTTTCCAAGGTGCGAAGGTTTCGGTGGGATTCCTAACGACATTATCGACAGAGCAACACACCGCGCGAACGTTCGAAATCCCAGCGTGTGGAGGATTTTTCTTGGGAACGAGGACAGCAGAACATATGGACATTTTCAAACAAGGAGTGGAGGCGGATTTCTTCAGTAGCAAGGAAGAATTGGTAGAAAAAGTGGCATTTTACACTCGTAATGAGGATATGAGATCTAAAATTGCTCAAAAAGGCTATGATAAAGTTATCAAAATGGACGCAACATATGAGAGTAGAGTGAAAGAGATACTTGTGTTTTCAGAAATAGAGCTAAGTAATGGTGTGTTGCTCCGCTGAGGTTTGGCGGTTCCATCGGGATTAGAAAGATTTTAAAACACAACAAAAAAACCACCGTGGAAAAGGGAGTAACCACGGTGGTCAAAAAAGGGAGTTATGGGATTTTCGTTCTCAGGGGAAGAATGAAAATTTATTTTGTTAACTTATAGGTTTATAATAACGTTTGTCAGAGAGATTTGGCTGTGATCTTGATTAGAATTTGATAATAAAGTTTTTGAAGTTATAAAAAGCTTAGCAATGTTGCTCCAAAGAGGCTTCATGCTAAGCTTTTGTTACTTATTTTATCTTCGCGCCATTTTCTACGTAACTCATATCATTGACACTTAGAATCGTGAATTTACCATTTTTGTATTGGATTTTAGAAACACTTGCATTTTTTAGTCCACCGTCTGGTAATTTGAATCCAGGGGAAATGGTGTCAAGTAAGGCACCGATGCTGAGGCCGTGGGATACAAGTAGAACATTGTGATCGCCTTTTTTGCTTTCTTTGATTGCAACATCATTAATTCCGTCTGTTAAGCGAGTTGTGATCGTTGCATAATCTTCAGCTGGCCAGTTTGTGCCATCGTCTTTAATACGTGTTTTATCAAGTGCGGCAACACTATTTGCGAAATCTTTCGGTACGATACCTTCGCTTAGCCACTGATCAAGTGTTTTACCTTGGCTCTTAGCGATATCAGTCCACATATTATGATTTAAATCTCCTTCATATGAGCCAAAATTGAACTCACGGAAGCGTTGATCTGTATTTAATTTAAGAGATGATGATTTTTTGCTTTCCTTTAAGATAAGATTGGCAGTTTGAACTGCGCGTCCACTGTCGCTACTGTACGCTGCGCCAAATTGAACGTTTTTAAGTCCTTTACCAGCATCTTTGACTACCTTTTCACCAGCAGGCGTTAGAACGGCGTCAGACCATCCCTGTACGCGGTCCGTGGTATTCAACATTGTTTTCCCGTGTCTCACTACATAGAAAGTAATAGTTACATTTTTGGCTGGCGTAGGTTTTTTGCATGAATTTGCAATTACTCCGCTTGAACCTATAACTAAGAACACACTACAAACTACCAATAAAATTTTTAACATCTGTTTTTTCATCTTTTTTGCTCCTTTTTTGTTTAAAATTTATCTCGACAGTCGACTAAACTGTTGAAAACGATGTGTGACTATAGGAATTTGGCAAAAAAATAAACCCAAATAGATTCGAGCAGACGTCAAAATAACGCGACTCTAAATCTACTTAGGTTATGCCCGAATGAACGGTAACAATCCTTTTAAATTGTATTGAGTGGTACAACAAATTTTCGTTAAATTCAATATAACATCTTTTGTAAACGATTACAAGTTATTTTTTGATAAATTTGGAATGTGAGAAAACATCCTTACTCTTGCCTAGGAACTAATCATTTGTCGCTCCGCTGAGGTTTGGAGGTTCCCTCGTGATTAGAAAGATTTTAAAACACAACAAAAAACCACCGTGGAAAAGGGAGAACCAAGGCGCTCAAAAAGCGAGTTTTGCGTTCAGCGAAGCGACAAACGCTCATTTCCGTCGTTAAAAGCTGTGCTCCGATGCTCACGTATACATATACGTTCCGCGTTGTTGAGGCACTTTGAAGCAAAGTGAATTAGAGCCTCAATATGCAGTGGAGCGAAGTGAGACTGCCATCCTTTAAGTAGCTTTTGCCTAGGAACTAATCATTTGTCGCTCCGCTGAGGTTTGGCGGGTCCCTCGTGATTAGAAAGATTTTAAAACACAACAAAAAACCACCGTGGAAAAGGGAGTAACCACGGTGGTCAAAAAGGGAGTTTGGGATTTTCATTCTTAAGGGAAAGTATGAAAATTTGTTTGCTTGTTGTTAGCTTATAAACATATAATACAGCTGTGAGAAAAAAATTAGCTGTGAGTTAGATTAGAATTTGATGAAAAATAGTTTTTGAATTTAAAGGGATTGACGCGAGATTGTATTTTGTCTGTAATGTCTATCTGGTATGATATGTCTCAAATGGGGAAAAGGGAGTGCATGTTTTGACTGTGAAATCTATGAAGAAAAGTATGGCGTTATTGCTCGTATTGGTTCTGGCAGTAAGTGTTTTCATATTACCGAAGTCTGGGGAAGCGGCAACGACATACAAGATGACAACAACTGTGGAAAGCAATATTCGCACTGGGGATAGTGTGAAGCATCCGGTCATAGGTTATTACAAAGCAGGAACGACTGTAACATTCAACGCTAAAACAAAAAATAACTGGTACCGTATTACATACAAAGGCAAAGTGGGCTATGTATCGGGGAAATGCTTAGCACCATATAAAGCACAGTCATTTACAGCGTTAAACACAGAAGCAAAAAAACATTTAGGTAAAAAATATAAATGGGGCGCAACTGGTCCAACATCATTTGATTGCTCCGGCTACACAAGCTACGTATTCAAACAATCGATTAATAAAACTATTCCGAGAACGGCAAAAGCTCAATATAACGCTTCTACAAAAATTAAAGCAAACCAACTAAAAGAAGGCGATCTTGTATTCTTCAATTACGGCAGCGGGATTGCTCATGTTGGTATCTATATTGGTAGCGGTAAGATGATCAATGCTCAGAACAACGGTGTGAAATATGACAACGTATCAAGCGGCTACTGGAAAAAGTACATCGCGGGATATGGTCGTGTAGTTAATTTTTAAAAATAAAGAGAAGCCTTGAAAAATTGCAAGAAATTTTTCAAGGCTTTTTTATACGTTCAGCGAAGTGAGATTGCCGTCCTTTAAGTAGCTTTTGCCTAGGATCTGAGTATTTGTCGCTCCGCTGAGGTTAGGCGGGTTCCTCGTGATTAGAAAGATTTTAAACACAACAAAAAAAACCACCGTGGAAAAGGGAGAACCAAGGTGCTCAAAAAGGGAGTTTTACGTTCAGCGAAGCGACAAACGCTCATTTCCGTCGTTAAAAGCTGTGCTCCGATGCTCACGTATACATATACGTTCCGCGTCGGTGCGCGCTTTTGCCTAGGATCTGAGCATTTGTCGCTCCGCTGAGGTTAGGCGGGTCCCTCGTGATTAGAAAGATTTTAAACACAACAAAAAAACCACCGTGGAAAAGGGAGTAACCACGGTGGTCAAAAAGGGAGTTTTACGAGCTTTCATCCAAAAAGGGGGAAAGAATGAAAGTTCGTTTGTTGTTGTTAGCTTATATTTATATAATAACGGTCGGGATGGAGAACTTGCTGTGAGTAAAATGAGAATTTGATGAATGTTTGGTAAGGCTTTTTTCATTTCAGTGTAGATCGATGTTGACCCAGCCTCGGACGCTGTTGATTAGCCATGTTTTAGTGGCTTTTAGGAGGTCATTACGATGCAGAATTCTTTCGGTAATTGTTTTTTCGGCAAGAAGGGTTTCACGCATTGTTCCTCCGAGTAAGCCGGATGATAGTTTTGGGGTGACTAGTTGACCATCGATTTCTACGACTAGGTTGCCATTGATAAATTCGGTAATCTCGCCTCGCTCATTCCATAGAAGTGTTTCGTCATAGTCGATTCGACGGCGTTTTTCGTACATCGCTCGATTCGTTGTTTTGTGGTAAAGGAATGGGTTGGTGCTATTGACGGATTTATCGGCGAAATGGGCAGTCCATGTGATCGGATCGGAAATGATAAGTGTCCCCTCAATGGAAATCTCGCCTTTCTTATTTGAAAGCAAGCGAACTTTCCAAATGTCATTCGGGTGATCGGTTGCAAACGATTGTAGGGCCTCATTTGCAGCGTCAATGTTCCACGTGAAACCAAAATAATCAGCGCTTTTTTCGATACGTTTTAGATGAAGATCAGTACGGTAATAGGCGCCATCTTCTAATCGCAAGCTTTCTAACAGCTCGAATTTTGGTATGTAAGTTGTGAGGAGCGATGCTTTTGCTTGAACTTCTTCATATTCGGCGCCGCTCCGTGAGTCCCAAACGATACCGCCGCCAACACCGTATTCAGCCGTTTGTTCTTCTGTATCTACTACTACAGTGCGGATTGGCACGCTGAAAATGGCCTCTTTGTCGGGAGTTACATAGCCAATTGTGCCGCAGTAGACGTTGCGCGGAGAGGTTTCTGCTTCGGTGATGAGCTGCATTGTCTTGACTTTCGGGGCTCCGGTAATGGAACCACAGGGAAACAGGGCTTTGAAAATCGAGGTTAAGTGCACTTCTGGCAACGTTTCGGCTACAACTGTGGATGTCATTTGCCACACGGTTGGATAGCGCTCAACATCAAAAAGGTTCGGAACTTTAACAGAGCCTGGTTTGGCAATTTGACCAAGATCGTTGCGGAGTAAGTCGACAATCATCACGTTTTCTGCTTGATTCTTTGCCGATGCGACGAGCCAATCCCGCGCTTTGAGGTCTTCGGTAAGCGTCATTCCACGTCTGGCGGTACCTTTCATTGGTTTTGTTTTGATCGTGCCGTTTTTCCAATGGAAGAAAAGTTCAGGTGAGGCGGATAAAATGTGGAACCTGCCTGTTGAGATATACGCTGAGTAATCCGCTTTTTGCGCAATTTTTAGCTGCTCATAAAAGTTCTCATCCTCTTCGGCAAACTTGCTTTGTAGCCTGATCGTATAATTGGTTTGATATGTATTTCCAGCTGCAATTTGGTCGCGAATAAAGCGAATTCCACTTGCATAAGATGCATAATCTGTGGTCGGTTGCCAGTCTAATTTGGGTGGTTGTGAGAGCGTTATATCGGCTTGTTCTACCTCGCGCATTTCACGAAAAACTCCGAACCAAAGTAGTGGCATTTTTCCAGCTGGGCGGGTTGTGAGATCTTTATTGAAGGCGGCG
The DNA here is from genome assembly GCF_003534205.1 of Listeria weihenstephanensis. Lineage (NCBI taxonomy): Bacteria > Bacillati > Bacillota > Bacilli > Caryophanales > Listeriaceae > Paenilisteria > Paenilisteria weihenstephanensis. The sequence goes on from NZ_CP011102.1 coordinate 102,709, forward strand.
GCAGCTTCATAGCCTACATACCCAGCAACGTAATAGCCAAGGTCGACCGCTTGTTCCACTTGTTGCATCCGATCCATGACATCACCGATATTATCTGTTTGAATAATAGCTTCTGGAGCGGAAAAAAGCTGTGTTTTTCCGTTAAAATCGAATTGCATTTTCATTTTCGTAGCTCCATTCTGTTAGTTTTACAAAATTGGCTAATATTTCGTGACCATGCTCGGAAAGAATAGCTTCGGGATGAAACTGCACGCCTTCTACTAAAAATTCGCGATGACGGACGGCCATAATGAGGTCATCATCGGTTTTTGCGGTGATAATAAGTTCTGTGGGTAGATGTGATTCTGCAGCGATAAGCGAGTGGTATCTAGTAACTGAAAAACGCGCGCTTAAGCTTGTAAATACACCTTCTTGGTCATTTGTAATCGTTGAGGTTTTGCCGTGAACGGGTTCTGGGGCGCGAATGATTTCACCACCAAATGCTTGAACGATCGCTTGGTGGCCTAAGCAAATACCGAGAATAGGAATCCTGCCGCTAAACTCATGAATAAGCGCTAAGCTGATTCCAGCATCATCTGGGGTGCCAGGACCTGGTGAAATGACAATCGATTCGGGATTTATTTCACAAACTTCGTCGAGAGTGATTTGATCATTTTTCACAACTTGAACTTCTTTGCCGAGTTCTAATAAATATTGATATAGATTGTATGTAAATGAGTCGTAATTGTCAATTAACAGGATCACGATATCACTCCTAAATGGATTTTTAATGGATATACGTCCACCCTATTTATAGCAAAATAGTGGCAGTTTGTCCAATAAGCAGACTTGTGATTTCACAAACTTTCTGAAACTGTATTTTTGGAATGAATGGGAGTATTGCAAAGGAGGAGAATTGTTATAATGAATGAGAAAAGAAAATTGTGCGGCAAACACAACTTCCAATTACAAACACCATTTAGATGGTGACAGCCTGAATATTTCAAGAGCCACTTAGCTGTCGGGCGTATAAAGTGGCTTTATTTTTTGTCATTTTTATTGTTCATTACCATAACGATACGGCCTGCAAATGCGATTGTTATGGTTCTTTGAAGTGGAACGAATTAGAACCTCAATACGCAAAGGAATGAAATGAGTTTGTAGTCCATCTCAATCCTGTTTCGAATACAGTCATGCTCTTTCCTTTCTGGAAGAAACCACGAACAACATGGCATCACCTACTTTCTAGGCTGCCATCGACTTGATAAACTTGTTTGTAAGCCTATTATAGCACGGGTTTTCGGGATTTTATTGATGATTATTTAATGGACTTTTTATAAGGATATTACAAATTTTGAGTGGTGATAAGTTTTCTGTTCGGGCTTGCTAATTATGGTGTTATGGGTTAGAATGTTCTTAAATAATGAATTAAAACGTTGACAAGAGATAGTAGTAGAAGTTGGGCTTTTTAGAGAGCTGATGGTTGGTGAAAATCAGTAGGAACGCTTTTATGAATCCGTCTTGGAGTGAGCAGAGGAAATGTGAGTAATCTGCTTCGGTGGGAACCGTTATATCAATTGAGCTGGAGTTTGGGATGTGTTCTCGGACTCAATTAGGGTGGCAACGCGGTACTTCCGTCCCTTTCCATGTATTTATTTGGGGAGAGATTTGGGGGTCTTTTTTGTTTGGACTTTTAGAAAGCGTATTGTGCTTTCTTAGAGTCCAAATATAAGACGGAGCGAAGCGTAGTGTTAATCCTTTAGTTTTCTTTACGCGAAACGTGGCTGGACCGAATCTCAAACCAAGTAAGAGTTGAGAATATCATTTTGTGAGGAGGAAAAGAGATGTTAGATGTTAAGTTATTACGTGAGGATTTTGAAGGTGTGAAGGCGAAGTTATCGCATCGTGGGGAAGATCTTGGGGAATTTGAGAAGTTTGGTGCGCTTGATGCGCGGCGTCGGACGTTGATTATGGAAGTGGAGACGCTTAAAAGTCAACGTAATGAGGTTTCGCAAGAGATTGCGCAGTTGAAGCGTGAGAAACAGGATGCGGATGCGAAAATCGAGGAAATGCGTGTTGTTGGGGATCGGATTAAGACGTTTGATATTGAGTTAAACGAGATTGATGAGAAGTTGCGCAACATTTTGATGGCGATTCCGAATATCCCTCATGAATCTACGCCAATCGGTGACACGGAGGATGATAATGTTGAGGTTCGCAAATGGGGCGAGGTTCGCGCGTTTGATTTTGAGCCAAAACCACATTGGGATTTGGGCACGGATTTAGATATTCTTGATTTTGAGAATGCGGCGAAAGTTGCGGGAAGCCGGTTTGTTTTTTATAAGAAACTGGGCGCTAGACTTGAGCGGGCGTTGATTAATTTTATGATGGACTTGCATGCGACGGAGCACGGGTATGATGAAATGTTGCCGCCATACATGGTGAATCGCGATAGTATGACGGGGACTGGGCAATTGCCAAAGTTTGAAGAGGATGCGTTCTTGATTGAAAAAGAGGATTATTTCTTGATTCCGACGGCGGAGGTTCCGGTGACGAACTATCATCGTGATCAAATTATGAATGTGGATGATTTGCCACAAAAATATACGGCTTACAGCGCGTGTTTCCGTTCTGAGGCGGGATCTGCCGGTCGTGATACGCGTGGATTGATTCGTCAACATCAGTTTAATAAGGTGGAAATGGTTCAGTTTGTGAAACCTGAGGATTCTTATGCGGCGCTTGAGGCTTTGACGGATAACGCGGAAGAAGTGTTGCGTCTCTTGGAATTGCCATATCGCGTGCTGAGCATGTGTACTGCGGATCTAGGTTTCACGGCTGCGAAAAAATATGATATCGAGGTTTGGATTCCGAGTGGAGATTGCTACCGCGAGATTTCTTCTTGTAGTAATTTTGAGGCGTTCCAAGCGCGTCGTGCGAATATTCGTTTCCGTCGCGAGCCTAATGCGAAGCCTGAATTTGTGCACACGCTGAACGGTTCTGGACTTGCGATTGGCCGTACGGTTGCGGCTATTTTGGAAAATTATCAGTTGGCAGATGGTTCTGTCGCGGTTCCGAAAGTATTGCAAAATTATATGGGTGGCGTGGAAGTTATCACGGCTGCGAAAAATAAATAGTTATCAGAGACGCGTTTACTTCCGAATCGGAGTAAGCGCGTTTTTTCGTTTTTTCTAAACTGGTCAATATTTGACGCTAAAGTAATCACGAATTAGTGGGCAAAAATAAAGGTGACGGCTTATAATGGAGGATATAGATTAGAGAAAGAGGCGTGGTTTATGTATTTTGTATACGATATTGGTGGGACTTTTATTAAATATGCTTTGATGGATCGGGCGGGAACGGTGGTTATGAAGGATAAATTCCCGACGAATGTGAAGAATGCGGAGGATCTGGTCGCACAACTGGTGGATAAATTCCTGCCTTATAAAGAGGACGTCAAGGGAATCGCGGTCAGTTGTCCTGGTATTGTAGATACGAAAACGGGCATCATTTATAAAGGTGGATCGTTCCCGTTTATGCATGAGAAAAATTTGGCGGCGATGTTGACGGAAGCTTGCGGAGTTCCTGCGGTGATTCAAAATGATGCGAAAAGTGCGGCGCTTGCGGAACTGTGGTTGGGCGTAGTGAAAGATGTGGAAAGCGCGGTTGTTCTAACCCTAGGAACGGGTGTCGGCGGTGCTATTATCATTGATGGAAAGCTGCGTAATGGCTTTAATTTGATGGCCGGTGAGGTAAGTTATATGCTGATGGATTTTAACTCGAAAACGTTACAGGGGAATGTCTTTGGAATGACGGGTTCGGCGGTGCAACTGATTTCAAAGATTGCAACGGCGAAAGGATTGGCAGACAAAACAGATGGAAAAACTTGTTTTCAGCTTATTCATGATGGTGACGCGGAAGCTGTGGCGATTTTCGATGAGTATATTTATGCATTGGCATCGCATATTATGAGTATTCAATACATGATTGACCCTGAAATTATTGCGATTGGTGGCGGGATTAGCGCGCAAGAAATCGTGACAGAACGCCTTAATTTAGCAGTAGAAGAGATTAAAAAGGTGACTCCTTTCCATGCGGCAAGTCCTCAAATCGTGACGTGTCATTTTAAAAATGATGCCAATTTATACGGGGCTTTGTATAATTTTTTCTTGCAGTTTGAGTGAGGAGGAGAGCAGAAGATGGGGTTCACACATGAATTGATTGAGGCGGATGCTAATATTCCTGTGAAATACATTATTCATACGGCGTCTGACCCAGTTTCTGTGCCGAGGCACTGGCATGAGGCGATGGAAATCAGTTATACGGCGATCGGTTCAGTGCAGAACTTCTACATTGATGGGCAAAATTATACGACCAAACCTGGTGATATTCTAGTGATCAATTCGAATGCGATTCACTCGATATTGCCTCTTTTTGAGGAGAACCGGAAGGCGTTATCAATCTTTTTTCCCTACTCTTTTTTGCAAGAGCATGTGCCGAATATTTCGGAAATTGAGTTTTGCTGTTTTTTGAAGGAAGTTTCAGATGGATCATTAGCACGGTTGCAGGGTTTGCTAGCTGATTTTATTGTGGAAGCGGAGACGGGGAAACGTGGCTTATCTTCGTTGCGACTCACAGCGATCATGTATGATGTACTGTATCTTTTGATAAAAAATTACTCGGTGCAAAAGCGGAATACGACGTTGATCACGACGGAGAAGCATTTGGCTAGGTTGACGAAAATGATTGCATACATGAAGGATAATTATGCAGAGGAGCTATCAGTTTCGGATTTGGCGGCGCATTTCAACTTAACACCTGAGTATTTTTCGCGGTTTTTCAAGCGTTATATGGATAGTACGGTGCTGGAATATTTGGAGTTAATCAGGCTTGGGAAGGCGCATCAGTTGTTGATGAATACGGATAAAACGATTAGTTATATCGCGCATTCTTGTGGGTTTCCAAACGAAAAATCTTTTACGCGGGTTTTCAAAAAAGTGTATAAAATAACGCCTAATAAATATCGACTTCAAGGGAAAAATCATAATTTGACGGTATAATGCCTAAAAAAGGACGGGTGACTGCTTAGTTTATCCTCTAGAATAAGAAGTGAAGAATGCGCTTTCATTTTGAATTTAGGAGGAGACAACATGTTTGATAAACAAACGTCTTGGAAGGAAAGAATCAGCTATGGTTTGAGCGATACGGCATCAAATTTTGTTTTTGCAATGATTAGTACGTATTTGATTTATTTTTACACGGATGTTTTTGGTATTGGTGCGGCGACGGTGGGGACGCTTTTTCTAGTGACGCGTTGTATTGATGCTTTTGATGGACCTGTTTTTGGAATCTTGATTGACAGGACGAACACGAGGTGGGGCAAATCAAGGCCATACTTTCTCTGGCTCGCGATACCGCTTGCTGTTGTTTTCGTCATGACGTTTACGACGCCAGATCTGAGTTTGACGGGTAAAACAGTATACGCTTACATCACGTATATGACGCTTAGCATCATGTACTCGGCGATCAATGTTCCAGTGACGGCAATCTTACCGAGTTTGTCGAGCAGTCCGAAAGAGCGGACGGTTATCGTGACAGTTCGGATGATTTTTGCGGCGCTTGGTAGTGCGGTTGTGAGTATTTGTGTGCTGCCGATGGTTGATTTGCTTGGTCAAGGCGATAAGCAGAAAGGCTTCTTTTGGACGGTGGTTATTTTAGCTGTTTTCGCGGTTATTTTCTTTTTCATAGCTTTTAAAAATGTTCGTGAAAAAGTGGAGCCAATTTCGGATAAGGAGAAAATTGAATTCAAGGATTTATTACTCGTGATGCGGAAAAATCGGCCTTGGGTTGTGATGGTGATCTTTGCTTTTATTTACTTCTTGGTATTTACGATCAAAATGCAGTCGACGATGTATTATATGACGTACAATTTTGGGCGGCCTGATTTAGCAGCTGGGATACTGGGGGTTTCGACGCTGAGTATTGTGGCGACGATCTGTATTCCGAAGTTAACCTCAATTTTTACGAAACGGACGACGATGTTGGTGGGTTTGGCGATTTTCGGATTAGGACAACTCATTGTGTGGATTTCGAGCGGGAATGATTCGGTAAGTTTGCTATTTATCGGGGCAATTGTTGGGGTGTTGGGACTTGGACTGATTCAACCGGTTCTGTTCACAATGGCTGCGGATACGGTGGATTATGGCGAGTGGAAAACAGGGATTCGAGCGCAAGGTTTCTTATCTTCGGCACCGACGATGGGCGTTAAAATCGGGATGGGTGTTGGGGGTGCAATCTCTGGCTGGCTGCTGTCGGCTGGTGGCTATGTGCCAAATCAGACTCAGAGTGCGTCGGCGTTGATGGCGATTGAATGGAGCTATATTTGGGTTCCAATTATTGGTGTCATTTTGGCGGCAGGGGTTATGATGTTCTACAACTTGGACAAAACGAGCGACACGATGACGAGGGAACTTGAGGCGAGAAAATTGATGAAGGAGGAGAAGTAAGATGAATTATCAAGAAGCGAAGGAATTATTGAAAACGAAGGCTGGGAATGCGGAAAAATGGGTGAAATATGTACCTGGCTTGGAGGAATCGGGCTATCTTGCGGAGGCGACGAAACAGGAGTTAATGCCAAAGGATGCGCCTGCTGAGCAAGATCCGAATCAAGTGATGACGGTTGAAGCGTTGCGCGCGAGCATGGGTTGGCCGAGTAGGGATATATCGGTGAACGCGCTTATTATAGAAAATGATGTCGCGGATGGCAATATTCCTGTGCGAATTTATCGGAAAGAAGCGCTGGGTAAGCCCGTACCTGTCATTGTCTTTTTCCATGGTGGTGGATTTTTTGGTGGTTCGCTTGATAATGTGGAGCATCCGTGTCGGACACTTGCGGATAAAGGGGATGTCGTGGTGGTTTCGGTGGACTATTCGCTGGCACCTGAAAAACCGTATCCGGATGGATTGCTTGATTCATATCGCGCGGTGAAATGGGTATATCGGAATGCGGATAAATTGGGAATTTTGAAGGAAAAAATTGCGGTTGCAGGTGACTCGGCGGGTGGAAATTTGAGTATCACGGTGAGCTTGCTTGATCGGACATTTGGAACGAATTATATTGGTGCGCAGGTGCTGCTTTACCCGACGGTCGCGAGAGGAATTGATGGGAAGGGCGAGCTTTGGGACGCATCCCGTCTAGGTGCAAAGGCTGACGCGGAGCTCATAGCAGGATATGTTGCTGGATTTGGTAGCTTGGATTTTAAGGTGGATGAGATGTATTTGGAGAATCAAGAGAATACGAAAAATTCACTTGTGTCGCCAATTTATTCGGAGCGGTTAGGGGAACTTCCGCCAACGCTAGTTGCTGTCGGTGAGTTTGATCCGTTACGGCTGCAAAATGAGGTTTTGGTAGCGCAATTACGTGAAAATGGCGTGGCAACGGAGTATATTCAATATAACGGAATGATTCATGCGTTTATGGATCAGATTGGTGATGCGCCACAAGCGGAAGATGTGATGGAAGAGACGGTTCGGTTTGTTTTGGGGATTTTTAAATAGGACTGATTTGTCGGGTTTCCTCTGATAATTCTCCAAACTTCAGCGTGCTGATACGCAGGACTAGTGGGGCTTGTTTCCTTGTCGCAAGCCTTTTTAGTCTGTCATTTCCGTGGTGAAATAGTGTATACTTACTTAATAGTAGATGTTTGCAAAAAGGAGTGATACATAATGCAGTTTAGCGATGCGGATTTTGCGCTTTTTGATCGGGATTATTTTCAGTTTCGGCAGATGAAGGAGTTTACGCCAACGCTGGTGGAGAGTGTGAAGGCGGAATATAAGGCTAGATGGGATGTTTGGAAGGAGTTTGCGTTGTTGTGCCAGCGGGAAACGGTGGGTTTTGGGAAGCCGAAAGTGGAGAGTTGGACGAATGGTTGGCAGGTTCGGTCGCATTTTTGGGCATATTATAAGGGATTGTCACGGCAGGATTCGGCGAGTATGATTGCGATTTTGCTCAAAAAAGATAGTTTTCGGATTTATTTGGAGTGGCATGCGTACAGGAGCTCGGATTCGGTGACGAGTTATGAGGAGCATATTCGGTGGGTGGAATTTTTGCCGGAGTGGGTTCGGGGATTGGGGATTGATGTGGCGGATTATCAGGTATGGACTTCGTATGAGGATGAGCCGGATAATTTCGTGGGATTGCAGGATTATTTGGAAAATCTGGAGGTTCGGGAAGGGTTTCGGGAGCTCTTGGAAAACTCGAAAAAATGGCTACGAATTGGGCGGGTTATTCCAAAAGAGGAAGCTGTGCAATGTGTTGCTATGGAAGAGATTGTAAGGGAAACGATGATGGAACTTTCTTACTTGTATAGCAAAACGGAAGAGCTATAAAATAGGAGGAAGAATGTTGTTGACAGCGCTTTCGATAAGGTGATATACTTAGTTTTAGGAAAAGGATTGTTACTGATTCGATCAGGCATTACCAACATCGACGGGGAAGCACGTATTTGAGTACGTGTAGCTGCGTGAGATATTGGTATTTTTTTCGTCCATGAAAGCGAGGAGGCTTCTATGAAGATTATTAAAGCGATTAATAATAATGTTGCTCTGGCGGTGAATGAGCAGGGACATGAGCTCGTGATAATGGGCAAAGGTGTTGGATTCCAGAAGAAGTTGGATGATATTATTGATGATGCGGTGATTGAGAAGGTTTTTGTTTTGGAAACGGACGAATTGTCTGAGAAATTGATGGATTTACTTGGCGAGATTCCAGCAATACATCTGGAAATTGCGGATGAGATTGTGAATTATGCGAAGGAAACTTTTGATGCGAAAATCAGTGATAATGTGTATTTAACGCTCACGGATCATATCAGTTTTGCGATCGCGCGGCATGAAAAAGGGATGCTAATTCGTAATGTGATGTTGTGGGAAATCAAGAAGTTTTATAAGGATGAGTTTAAGATTGGTCTGAAGGCGCTGGAGATTATTAAGGAGCGGCTTGGGGTTCAGCTTGGTGAGGACGAGGCTGGGTTTATTGCGCTACATATTGTGAATGCGCGGACGGACGGTCAGGCGATGAAGACGACGGTTGATATGACGCAGGTTGTGCAGGATGTACTGAACATTGTGACGTATCATTTTAATGTGGTGCTGGATGAGTCGTCGCTGAATTATACGCGTTTTGTGACGCATTTACAGTATTTTGCGCAGCGGCTTTTGCGGAATGAGATTGTCGATTCTGGCGATGATTTTCTTTTTGATCAGGTGCAGGTGAAATATCCGGAGAGTTTTGAATGTACGGGAAAAATTGATGCGTATCTGCAAAAGGCGCATCACGCAACGCTTACGAAGGATGAACGGGTGTATTTGACACTTCATATTCATCGGGTGACGGAGCGGAATCGGACAATTTGAATAGTACAGTGATTAATAATGGATTGTTGTTGTGGCTCTTATGAAGTGTTTTTTGCTGAATTAGAGCCTCAATATGAGTGGGAGCGAAGCGAGCATTCGTTCCTCAAAAAGTTCTTATAGGTTAAACAATGAATAAGAGTTGGAATAATCGGATATTGATATTTGAAAAGACGAAATATAATGGTGTGGAATGAATTTTTGCGCAGCTATATGCTTGACCTGTAATGCATTACACAGGTTACACTTGATTTAGGATATAAAATATAGATGGGAGTTGATTTTTTGAAGTTTATTATCACAGGTTCGTATGAAGAAATGAGTACGATTGCAGGACAACATTTACTCGGTTATATGTACCAAGATCGCCGTGTTAACATGTCGATCACGGCTGGGAATACGCCACTTCGGATGTATGAGCAGCTTGTTCCACAGGTGAAGGGGAAATCTTATTTTGATAATGTTCATTATTATAATTTCGATGAGATTCCATTGAAAGGAACTGATGAGCCAGGTGTGACAATTAGTAATTTGGCAGCGTCGTTTTTTACGCCAGCCGGGATTCCGACAGAGCAGATTCACGTGTTGGACGAAACGAATTATGAGACGCATGACGCGAGGTTGAAAGTGGATGGCGGACTTGATGTGATGTTGCTTGGTATCGGCGCGGATGGTCATTTTTGTGGGAATTTGCCGGATACGACGGATGTTCATGATGAGACGGTTGCGGTTCCGACGACGCCTGAAATGAAGGAGATTTTGCTTGGTGAGGTTGGCGGAGATGCGTCGAGGGTTCCAGATTTTTATGTGACAATGGGGCCAAAAGCCGTGATGCAGGCGAAAAATATTATTATGTTTGCAAATGGGAAGCACAAAGCGGAAATCGTGAAAAAAGCCTTTTTTGGTGAAGTAACGAACGCTGTGCCATCTTCCATTTTACAATTGCATCCATCGATTACAGTTATTTTGGATAAAGAAGCAGCGTCATTGCTGCCAAACTTATAGATAGTATAGTGGGGCGTCTTGTTTGGCGCCTTCGGATTCAGCTTCAAGAGCCAGGCCCTCGAAAACTTCACGCCCTCCACAAAAACCGAGGACGGGTTTTTCCTGCGGCCGCTCCAGTTTTTTTCGGGCCTAACGGGCTCTTTCAGCATTGTTGAGGCCCTTGGAAAGTGTATTGGGCTTTCTTAGAGCCTCAATATGCATGAGAACAAAGTGAACATGTAATCCATTTCAATTATAAAAGGAGAGAAAATTATTATGACAAAATCACCATTTCCAGAAGGATTTTTATGGGGCGGCGCGGTTGCTGCCAATCAATGTGAGGGCGCGTATTTAGAGGATGGCAAGGGATTATCTCCTGTCGATGTTTTACCGTCTGTTGAAGGAGGGCGTTGGGATGCGGTTATGAATCCGACGAAAGCGCTTGAAACGAAATATGATTATTATCCAAGTCACGAGTCAATTGATTTCTACCATCGTTATAAAGAGGATATTGCGTTGTTTGCGGAAATGGGATTCAAGTCGTTCCGTTTATCGATTAGCTGGCCGCGTATTTTCCCGAATGGCGATGATGCAACGCCGAATGAAGCTGGTTTAGAGTTTTATGATCGTGTTTTTGCAGAGTGTGCGAAATACGGGATTGAGCCTGTCGTGACGATTAACCATTTTGATACGCCGGTGGAACTTTTCAAAAAATACGGTGGTTGGAAGAATCGCAAATGTATCGATTTTTATATGAATTTCTGTGAGGTTATTTTTAATCGTTATAAAGGACAAGTGAAATATTGGATGACTTTTAACGAGATTAACATGATTTTGCATCTACCATTTTTCGGTGGAGGTATGGATGTGAACGGGGAAGCGAACCCGGAAGAGGCGAAGTATCAAGCGGCGCATCACCAGCTGGTGGCTTCTGCGATGGCGACGAAATTGGCGCATGAGATTGATCCGGAAAACCAAGTTGGTTGTATGTTGGCGGCTGGCGCGACGTATGCGTTCTCGTGTGACCCGAAAGATGTGTGGAAAGCGATGCAAGCGGATCGTGAAGGCTATTTCTTCATTGATGTGCAAGCGCGTGGTTACTACCCAAGTTACAGCAAGCGTTTCTTCAAGGAAAACAATATTAACTTAGTGATAGAAGATGGCGATTTAGACGTTCTGAAAAATCATACGGTAGACTATGTGGCGTTTAGTTATTATTCTTCTCGCCTAACAAGTGCAGATCCGGAAGTGATGAAGGAGACGGAAGGTAACGTTTTTGCGACATTGCGTAATCCGAATTTGGAAGCGAGCGAATGGGGCTGGCAAATCGATCCACTTGGTCTGCGTATTACAATGAACGCAATTTATGACCGTTATCAAAAACCACTTTTCGTTGTGGAAAATGGTCTGGGCGCAGTGGACACCGTTGAGGCTGATGGCTCGATTAATGATGATTACCGGATTGATTACATGCGTGAACATGTGCGCGAAATGGGCGAGGCAATCGAGGACGGCGTGGATTTGATTGGCTATACGCCTTGGGGTTGTATCGACCTTGTCAGCGCTGGTTCTGGCGAGATGAAGAAGCGTTACGGTTTCATCTATGTTGACCGCGATAATGAAGGTAAAGGTACGCTGAATCGTTCTAAGAAGAAGTCATTTGATTGGTATAAGAAAGTGATTGAGAGTAATGGTAGTGATTTAGTATAATAATGTTTGAAGAGGAGCGCTCTGTCTTAGATGGAGTGCTTTTTTGTGTGAAATATAGTTGATACATGTAGAAAAGAAGTATTATCCAAAATTATGTTGCATTAACCAATTTACCATGTTATCATTTTCACAGATGGATGGAGAGCGAGAATAAGGGGGAGTTAATTTGAAAAAAACAAAAGTAACATGGATAGTAATACTTGCAGTTGCTAGCTTGAGTGTTGCAGTAGCATCTTTGGCAGTTTCGACTGTACAAGCTAGGTATACTGTTCGGGGAGTAGACGCTAGCTACCAGTGGAGTAATACGTATCAAGTGAACCAGAGTGCCTCAGCCATTGAAACTAAAAAACATTGGACCAGTGGTAAAGTATACTATGGGGTGAATCAAAAATCTGGAACGGTAAAAACAAAGTACAGTATATATTATAAGAAAAATAACGGTAAATATATACTCGAATATGATAATGGATATACTTCGAAAAACAATACTTACTATGGAGAGTTTTTCGCACACTCTACAAATGGAAAAGACAAATATTCATACAAATTAATGAAAAATACTAATAAAAATGTGAAATCTCAAATGCTCATAGATTTATTCGTACTTTAAGAGCATCAGCAGAGCTTTTCATTCATCTAATTGAACTAATTTCATAACTCCTAAGCCTTGCGGCTCAAGAGATTTAAAGCAATAAAAAAGAGGAACCTCCCCATTTTTGATATAATGTTAGGTGCGAGCCAAACAAAATCAAAAAGGAGTGATCCCTCATGGCTATTATACACCAACCAACGTTATTTGACATGGAAACTTTATTAACACTAGAACCAATGAAACGATACAGTGAAATTTTCTCCCCATTACCGCTCGTAAAGATCGTACGGTTATTTGATAAACCTACTCGCATGGGAAGACCTTTGAGCCTCAACTATGAAGCGACGTTCAAAGCGCTTGTGATTCGTTATGTAGAAGGCATTCCAACAATCAAAGCGTTTGTAAAGCGTTTAAATGAAGATCTTTTGTTTAAGATGAATCTTGGATTTCTATACTCGGAGCGTGTACCATCAGAAGCTTCTTTTTCTCGTTTCACACATGTGTTATCGCAACATGTAGATGTCCTTCAAACAGTAAATCATGTGTTACTGGAACAAATCGATGCCATAAATGGCTTATTTTCAGAGCAATTAGCGATAGATGCGACGCATTTCTCCGCACATGATAAAGCGCATAAAACAGATAACCCAAAGCTACCATCGGTAGCAGAACAATTAACAATGTCATCAGAAAATTTGATGCGAACAATCCCAACTAACCCAACATGGAGCATCAAAAAGAACAGCAAGGGGAAAAATATGTTTTGGTTTGGCTACAAGTTGCATTTAGCTGTTTCAACGACTATCCAATATATCGTGGGCAGTTTACTTTCTGCAGCCTTTGTCTCGGATTCATCTGTTGCAATCCCTCTTTTAAGGCAGGTAACAGCTATTGGCAGTAAACCAAGTTATATGATGATGGACAAAGGTTACGATGTGACGGCAATCTACCACGCGGGCCATCAGTTAAAGATAGAACCAATCATTGATTTTAATCGGCGTCGAGAAATCACGAGTGGAGAAGTGAATGAACACTTTCATCCTACATGTTTTTTAGAATATCCCTACAAATATGATAGTGTAGACAAACGTTATCAAGCGCTGAAGTTTACTAGTCCGCAGGACAAATGCCAAACCTGTCCACTGAGAGATGAAGGTATGTGCCAAAAGGTGATCAAAATAAAGCAAACAACTAATCTTCGGAAATATGCGGTACCTGCGCGTGGAACTCAAGCTTGGGAAAAGCTTTACAGCCTCCGAAGCGCTGTGGAACGAGTAAATGGCTATTTAAAAAATAATTATCAGCTATCCAATGTCCGTTTTAATGGTGGCAAAGCCACGGCCACGCATGTAAGCTTGATCCAGTTAACCTATAATGCCGTCAAATTTGCTGTGGAACGCCTGACAACAAAACAACTCCTGAACGTTTAAAAATGAAAAATCATAAAATTGGATTCGTCTAATTTCGAATAAAAAGCGACTTATGAAATTGGTTCAATTGAAAAAAGAGGGATAATAAAATTGCATATAATTCGAAATGGTATATACATATTAAGTGGTAAAAATGGAGCAGGGAAAACTACGTTAGCAAAGGATATATTAGCAGGTAACAGAAGTATATGCTGCATGATGAAACAAGATGATAATCAAATCTTAGAACAAGAAACAGTTTTAACTAACATTACAATGAATGTGTTATCAGAAGAAATGGTTATCAGTTTTTTGAAAAATCATAAGTTGGACTACCTGTTAACTAAAAAAAGTAAATATTTAAGTGGTGGCGAAAAAAGATTAGTGAATTTATTGAGAGTGATTTTATCAGAGCAAGAAGTTCTCATTCTTGATGAACCATCCAACGATTTAGATATAGTTGTTTTTGAAAAAGTAAAGCAAATTATTTATCAAGTATCACAAAGGAAAAAGATACTTTTAATAACACACGATGACCGATTTACAGAATACCAAAAAAGGCTAACTATTGAAAATGGAGAGATTTACGACGAAACAGGGCAGCTTGTTACTGGGAAAATTCACTTCGATAAAAAGAATGAGATAAAGCGAGAAATCAAATTAAAACCAAGAAAAACTTACTTTCTGCACGTGTTTTATCTGTTATGTACGATTTTATTTGCTGTTTGCTTGATAATCCTGTTAGTGATAAATAATGAGGATGAAAAGCCAACGAGCAAGAAGGGAACGTATCAGCTAGCGGCATTGTATAGTAGTAATTCGTCTTTATACATTGATAAGGAGTCTATTAATACGTTACTTGTGCAGTCGGCAACTAAATTCAATAAGAGTAAATTTTTTAATGACGAAAAGCGTATCAATGAAGATGAGTATATAGAACAGTCGATAAAATTGAAGAAGGATACGTATAAAAACTTATTTTATTTGGAGTTATATAACCCAAGTTCTAAGGAATTTATAGATACTAAGGCGATAATGGTCGATGATTTACGGCGTTATTTGAAACTTAGTGAGGATACGGAAGTAATTGTAGATGATGGAACTTATTTTAAAAACAATAAAAATCCATCACTATATGTAGCGGATAATTCCATATTGACAGAGGACTTTCTAGCTAAAGCAGAACAATTGGGATATCGGATTAAGTATAATAAAGCGCTAGTAAAGAATCAAATAGAGATGGAATTTAGCCCGATATTATATTCGAAAGTTCTATCTGAAGTTAAGCAGAATGATGTTTTACTAACAGAGGCTCAGGTGGAGTTAAAGAAAGATGATTCATTCTATGATTTTTTAGCAGCAAATAAGTTGTATGCAAAAAAAATACTGATTAAAGGCTATGAACCGGAAATATTAAACGCAGAAGTCAATAAATACAGTAGCTCCCTTGAATTAATCAAAAAAGTACTGCTCTTTATAGGCTTGCTATTAGTCGTGTTATTCATTTTGTTGTATATGTATGAGGCTAATTATAAAAATAGCTATAGTACCCTAGCTTTTTATGGATACGATGAAAAAGAATTAGTGAACTTCAGGAAAAAAGCATATATGATTGCTGAATTTAAACTGTTTTCTATCATTGTTGTAGCAATCGTAATATTAGGTATGTGGGTTTTAACACATTCTTTCCTTATCGCTAGCATTATCGTTGTGCCAACAATTTTTAATATAATTGCCTCTATTATAATTCCTAAAACTGTAAAATATAGCATCAGAAAGGTGAATTTATGAATAATACAAAAGCATTTAGCATTTTTTTAATAAAAAAACCAGGAATCTATATGATTACTGGGAGTAACGGTGGAGGTAAAACTACATTCATTGAAAGGGAATTAAAAAATAAGCAATCCCGACAAAAAGATATTGCTTATTTTGCTCAAAAAAATTGGAAATACAAAACAACGGTACGACAATTTTTAGCGTTTCCTGAGATAAATCCGCATTTAGTAAAGCAATACTGTGAGCTTTTTTCTATTGATGCACACTATTTGGACAAAGATATTCGAGCTTTAAGTGGCGGTGAGTTTGTTAAGGTAGAATTAGTCCGTACTTTATCACTAGACACTGCCATGATTATATTAGATGAGCCAACGAATAACCTAGATAATGGTTCGACAGAGATTTTGTCTAATGTGCTAAGTGAGTTATCCAAGACGAAGATCATTTTTTTAGTTAGTCATGACAAACGATTAGAACATTTTTCTGAGAAAACAATTTTGATTGAAAATGGACAGATAGAAGTCTCGTCGGCGATTGAATTAGAAGAAACTCGGTTGGAGATGCTAACAAAGAAATTTGTATTGAACCGGAAATTTTTTTCGTACTTACTTAAATCAAAATTCAACATACTGATGCTGTCGTTTATTCTTGTGCTGACGAGTCTGTTGACAATTATCGTTTCCAACACTATTTTGTATACCGTTCCGATGGACGCAGAGCTGGAAAGTGATTATTATTTTGAAATGTTGGATATTGGAGAAAATTATTCTAGATACTTTGATACGGTAATGACAAGTAGTGAAGCAGAAGAGAAGTTTCAAAATCTAAATTATCTTTCAATAGATGAGTTAAGGGAGTTAAACAACAAAGAATATATCAATCAAATTTATGTGGTAGATCAAGCTTATATAAACGAACTGACTTTGGATAACTCGAAACTCGATTTACTAGCACTTCCAGAAATAATAACGAGTTCCCCTAATTACGAAACCTCATTTCCCGTCTCCAAAAAGATGTTAATTAAAGGACGTTTCCCTGAGGATAATGAAAAGGAAATCGCTTTATCATTTGCGCAATTAGAGAAGTTCTTCGACTACGATTCTAATGAAGAATCCGTTATAGGCGAACAGGTAGAAATAAACGGTGTTCTGCATGAGATTGTTGGGATTGTTAGTTCGCCTGTAGCCGCAATTTCTTATTCAAATCAAATGCAGCGCTATGGAGTAGCCGAAGTAGCAGATAAAAATGTAGCGCAATTAACTAAAATGTTGGCTACTCTGAAAGAACAAGGATATGAAGATCCATATTTCGCAAAAATATTTATAGAAACAAATACGAAAAAATCACTAGAACTGCTAGATTATTTAGAAGTACATGGTCCAAGTTATCAATATGCATCTAATTATGTTGATCAGGCCATTCAATTATCATTCTACAAAGAAAAATTAACATCGATAATTCCAATATCAGTGATTTTATCAGTCATAATATCAGCCTTAATTTTAGCTTTTGGGCAAAGATCTTTTAATTTGGTTAGTGGATTCTTAAATGATATGGCTAATTTGAACTTTAAGCCAAGAAAGAACAAGAGGTTACTTTACTTCATTATGATGATAGATTATATGATAAGTGTGCCTATATGTTTGGCGTGGAATCAGCTTATTATCGGTAGCACAGCTGGATTTATTATGATGCTTCCGACGATGGGGATATCCTTAGTCATGTTTATCGTGACGTTATTTTTGATGAACTATAGGGATAAAAAGAATGATTCTAGAAATTTATAAAAGTTGGGTAATCGTTCTTGTATTGCACGAATGCGTTCATATATTTTTTGTTGTCCTTTTTAGAGGGAAAATAGATAGAGTTGTGATCGGCAATTTTTTTCATATTAATGTAAAGAAGCTTGCTATCTCACCGATTATAATCAATTGTTCGGTCTCATTCGAAGAGGATAAGAATTGGAATTTATTCAAAAAAAGCCTTATTCTAATGATGCCAGCAGCGGTCAATATTATAATGGGCATGTTTGTAGGCTATGATTTTATATTTATAAAAGTATTTAGTACTTTTATCGGTATAAGCTCGATACTTCCAATTCCTTACTTGGAGACGGATGGATATCTCATGTTTAAGGAAGTGCAACAAGTATTTCATGAGAAAAAATAAAAATTATCTCCACATTTCGCTTGCTCTGTAATGCATTACATGAAGTATACTCAAAATGTAAACAAGATTGAGAGGAGCGAATAAACAAATGACAGAAATCAAAAAGCAATTTCCAGATGGATTTTTATGGGGTGGCGCAACGGCTGCGAACCAAGTTGAAGGTGGCTTTGACCTAGATGGTAAAGGTCTTTCAACGGCTGATATGGTGAAGTTTGTTCCGAAAGAGGAGCGCGGTAATGGGCACGCGCTGGACGTGAGTTCGGCTGAGATCGAGGAAATTTTGGCGGGGAAATCGAAAGCTCGTTTTCCGAAGCGTGATGGTGTTGATTTTTACCATCGCTATAAAGAGGATATTGCGTTGTTTGCGGAAATGGGATTCAAGACGTTTCGTTTGTCGTTTAACTGGGCGCGGATTTTCCCGAATGGTGATGATTTAACGCCGAACGAGGCTGGTTTGAAATTTTACGATAATGTGATTGATGAGTTGGTGAAGTATGGTATTGAGCCGCTCGTGACGTTGTCGCATTATGAGACGCCGCTTGGTTTGACGCAGAAATATAATGGTTGGGCGAGTCGCGAGGTTATCGATCATTATGTGCGTTATGCGGAGACGGTGATGACGCGTTACAAGGATAAAGTGAAGTATTGGCTGACTTTCAATGAGATTAATATTATCGCGATTAGCCCGTACACTGGTGGTGGCGTGGTTGTTGATCGTGTAGAAAACCCGCTAGAAGTTTCTTATCAAGCAGCGCATCATCAATTTGTTGCGAGTTCGAAGGTTGTAAAATTGGGTCATGAGATTAATCCAGACTTCGAAATTGGCTGTATGTTAGCGCGTATGGAAACGTACCCGGCGACGAATAATCCAGCTGATATCTTGCTTGCTCAGCACCAAAATCAGATGAATCTATTTTTCACTGATGTTCAAGTGGGTGGTTATTATCCTGGTTTTATTAAACGCTATTTTGCGGAAAATAATATTAATATCAAAATGGAAGACGGCGATTTGGAGCTTTTGAAAGATTATCCGGTTGATTATTTGTCATTCAGTTACTACATGACATTATCTGTTTCGGCGGATCCAAATCAAGATGTGACAGGCGGAAACTTCATGGGCGGCGTTAAAAATGAATACTTGGAAAGCTCTGACTGGGGTTGGCAAATTGATCCGATCGGTTTGCGTGTGACGTTGAACGGCTTATACGATCGTTATAGAGTACCGCTTTTCATTGTGGAAAATGGTTTGGGTGCGTATGATACGGTTGAGTCTGACGGCGCGATTCACGATCCTTATCGCATTGATTATTTGCGTAAACATATTGAGCAGATGAAAGAAGCGATTGCAGATGGCGTTGATCTAATTGGTTACACGAGTTGGGGCCCAATTGATTTGATTAGTGCGTCGACAAGTGAGATGTCCAAACGTTACGGCTTCATTTATGTGGATCAAGATGACGAAGGAAACGGGACACTTGCAAGATCACGAAAAGATTCATTTTTCTGGTATAAGAAAGTTATCGAGACGAATGGTGAAGATTTGAAATAGTAGAAGAACAAGAAAGGATCGACCAGTTTGACGGGTTGATCCTTTTTGAGTTGATAAGAGAGGGGGAATGGGGTAGAGTAAAGAAGAAAAGTGGAAACACTAGAAAAGCTGAACGCGCTCGTTCAGCTCCGAAAAAAACTGGAGCGGCCGCAGTAAAAATCTGCTTTTGATTTTTATGGAGGGCGTGAAGTTTTCGAGGAGTTAGCGCGTGAAGCTAGATCCGAAGGCGCGGAGCCCGACAACCACAAAATTCAAGAGATTCCACAAGACGTGACCTCCAAACTTCACCCAAAAACCCTGAACACTCACTTAACATGCTCCCTCGCATCGTTGTTCTCTACATCAATGAAATACATACTGGTTTTTATTCTGTTTTAAGTAGTCTTAATATATGTGAAACCAACTCGTACTGTGCATCAAGCTGTGAATCGGAATATTTATTTTTACAACAATCCTAAGTTGGCCTCTCAAGACCCACTAATGGATTACATGCTCACTTCGTTCTCATGCATATTGAGGCTCTAATTCAGCAAAGGGCGCTTCATAAGACCCACAACAACAAAGGCAGGTATCAAAAAAATGAAAAAACAAGAACTAATAAACGCGACAATTCAAATAATTCAAGAAGAGGGCGTCCACCAGCTAACCTTGGCTAAAATCGCGGAAAAGGTCGGAATCACTAAACCGGCTATCTTCTATCATTTCAAAAATAAACAAGATCTAATGATGGGCTTGACTCATTTCACAATTGAAAAATATAAACAAATTGTCGCGGAAGAATATGATAAACTTCCTGAAAATGATGCTCTACGTTATGTTCACGCTTTTTTACAAGGAAATCTTCGTCAACTAGATGATCCAGAACTCATTAAGGTTCATGCTGGTGCTATGGAAGTCCTTGTCTCCAACAAAGAAGCAACGGCTGTTTGGCGGGATGTCTACGAGCAGGAATTGGAAAAAATGACACCCGAGATTGGGCAGGTACGCGCGGATTTAATTAGTATCACGCTCGACGGTATGTGGTATGGGGCGATGTGTGGTGTTTGGGATACGGAACGTGCGAAGGCTGTCATTACGTATTTGGAAAAAATCATGGAACAAGAGTAATTAGTTGCTTTTTATATAGTTTAGAACTAAACTATATGTGAGGAGGGGATTCCCTTGGTGAAAAAAGAGCAACGATTAGGTGTATTACTTTGGTTTAGGCTCAGTAGATTTTACAATCGCAATATTAAATTAACCAATCAAAATCTCAAAAAGGCAAATCTCTCGATGGCGCAATTTGATGTTATTGCTCAAATCGGCTTGGAAGGTGAAAGCACGCAGAAGTCGCTAGCTGATAGGCTTGTTGTGACAAAAGGTAATATAACGCAACTGTTAGTGAAGCTAGAGTCGCAAGGTTTGATATGTAGACGTAAGCAAGGAAAGGAAAAATATATCGCGTTAACGGAGCAGGGAAAAGCCTGTTATTTAGAAAATGTTCCGACGCAAGAGGCTTTTCAGCAAGAGCAATTTGATAAGTTGACGCGTGATGAGCAGAAACAGTTACTTGCTTTATTAAAAAAATTAGATGATTAGTGAGGAGTAGTGGCACAATGGAATTAAGAGGAATACATCATATCTCGATTATTACGAAGAATGCACGAGCTAATTTTGATTTTTATACGAAGGTTTTAGGTTTACGTTTGGTGAAAAAGACGGTGAATCAAGATGACCCGTACACGTATCATTTATATTATGCGGATGAGATTGGGAATCCTGGTACGACAGTTACATTTTTTGAAATTCCGCAGGCTAATCGGGGAAGTAAGGGTTATAATTCGATCGCCAGAATGGGCTTGCGTGTCCCGAATGATGAGGCGCTAGCTTACTGGGAAGAGCGTTTAACAATGTTTCACGTGAAACATGAGGGCGTTTATGAGCAATTTGATCGTAAGGTTTTAGACTTTGAAGATGTGGATGGATTGTCTATTCAGCTTATTTCGGATCGCAAAAATAAAGGTGTTGCTGGCGGGAATCCGTGGAAAGAAAGCCCGGTTCCAGTAGAATTCGCGATTGTGGGGCTTGGTCCTGTTTTGTTTTCGACGTTGAAAAAAGAGAAGACAGATCGTGTTTTGACAAAGGTTCTAGGTTTCGATCGGATTGGCGCGTATGAAGATGACGAGCGTTTAGTTACGGTTTTTCAAGTTGGGGAAGGTGGATCTGGCGCGGAGGTTCAGTTAGAGGCTAATTTTAAGGATCCGCATGCTGTTGAGGGGATCGGTAGCGTGCATCATGTGGCGTTTCGGGTAGCAAATGATACGGAGTTGCGGGAATGGATTGAGTATATTCAAGATCTTGGTTATCCGAATTCTGGTTTTGTTGACCGCCATTATTTCCATTCGTTTTATTTTAGGGAGGAAAATGGTATTCTGATCGAGCTTGCAACGGATGGGCCTGGCTTTAATACGGATTTTGCAAAAGAGCATGGCACGTATGTTGAGCTTCCGCCTGCACTGGAAGAGCGGCGTGCGGATATTGAGGCGCATTTAACAGAGCTTGATAGCGACAAATAATAGTAATGTACAGCAGTTTCTATTATGATAGAGGTAACATAATAATAGGCGGTGAAACAATATGACTGAGATTCAAGAAGATGTTAATAATGACGGCTGTCCTAGTTTAGAGCGATTTTTGATTTCTAGTAAGCATGAAGTCCCGGCGATGTTGATTTTTCAAGGTGGCGGATATGGAAGGCGCACGGAGCGAGAGGGTGAACCTGTTGCAAAGTGGCTAAATAGTATTGGGATTGCTGCTTTTATAGTGAATTACCGAGTAGCGCCGTATAAACATCCAATTCCTTTGGAGGATGCAAAATGGGCAATTCGAATGGTGCGACATCGTGCGGAGGAGTGGGGTATTGATCCTGATCGTGTTGGTGCCATTGGCTTTTCGGCAGGTGGGCATTTGGCTTCCACGCTGGCAACACATGTGGAGGATGGCCAACCAGACGCAAAGGATCCGATGCATCAATATAGCACGCGACCAGATGTGTTGGTTTTGGCGTATCCAGTTATCACGATGCGAGCGCAGACACACCAGGGAAGTTTGCATAATTTGTTAGGTGAAACGCCAACGAAGCAGCAGATTATGGAGCTTTCTAATGAGATTCATGTGTCGAATCATACACCTCCCACTTTTTTGTGGCATACGGAAGAGGATCAGTCGGTACCAGTGGACAATAGTTTTATTTTTGCGGCTGCGCTTCAAAGGCACCAAGTTCCACATTCGATTCATACGTTTGAGCAGGGTAGGCATGGACTTGGGATGGCGCAAGATAATCAAGAGGCAAAAATATGGCCGCAACTATGTGAAAATTGGTTAAAAGTGCGAAACTTCATTTAATTTTCCGGAGAACAGTGGTACAATTTTAGAGGATAGTTAATTATGAGGAGGCAATATTTTGGGTAAACGCACTTTTTATTTTGTACGTCATGGTAAAACGGAATGGAACTTGGCTAGAAGAATGCAAGGTTGGGGCGATTCTCCTTTGATTGAAGAAGGTATTAATGGTGCAATTGCAACTGGAGAAGCGCTCAAAGACGTGGACTTTACGGCTGTATATTCTAGCCCAAGCAAGCGCACGGTGGATACTACTGGTTATATTATTGGTGATCGAGACATAGATATAAGAACGCTTGATGGTCTTCGCGAAATGAGTTTTGGTATTTGGGAAGGCGAGCTTTTTGTTGATATCACTGAAAATTTTGGTGATGAGTACGCGATGATGTTGGATAACCCAGAATATTATAAGGCTGAGGTAAGTAAAGGTGAAACATATCATCAAGTGAAAGAACGCACAAAAATGGCGGTAGAGCAGATTTTAGAGGAGCAACCGGAGGGCAATATTTTAGTGGTTTCTCACGGAATGGCTTTGCGAGTTTTGATTTTTGTGGCTTTGCAAGAGGCAGAATTACAGACGCACCGTACGGAAACGCCGCATATTTTAAACACGAGTGTCACCGTTGTAGAGTATGAAAATGGTGAATTCCGCGTAGTTAAGGCAAATGATACCTCTCATCTTGAGGGCATAGTTGAAGGAGTTTAGACGAATGATAAAATTAGTAGCAATCGATATCGATGGGACGTTACTCAACGATAAACATGAGATTACGCCTGAGGTTCACGAAGCAATTCATAAAGCCAAAGCAAAAGGTGTCAAAATTGTCTTGTGTACTGGCCGCCCGATTACTGGTGTGCAGCAATATTTGACGGATTTGGAACTGAAGCGTGAAGGCGATTATGTGATAACGTTTAACGGCGCAATGGTGCAAGATACGTTCACGAAAGAGGTTATTTCGCATTTGACGCTTACTCATGCGAACATTATGGATATTTATAAAATGAGTCGCGAATTGGGCCTTCATATGCATTTTAATGATATGAATAATTTATATACGCCGAATCGTGATGTTGGTAAGTACACGGTTTATGAGGCTTATTTAACAAATACGCCATTATTTTATACGGAGATGGATGAGGTTCCTGAGGATATTATGGTTTCCAAAGCGATGTTTATTGACGAGGAAGAAATTTTAGCCCCTGCAATCGCAAAAATCCCAGCGAGCTTTGGCGAAAAGTATAACTTGGTTCGTAGCTCACCGTTCTTCTTGGAGGTTTTAAATCCTGAGGCGAGCAAGGGAAATGCGGTACATGGCTTGGCGCAGAAACTTGGAATTAAGCAGAGTGAAGTCATGTGTATCGGTGATCAGGAGAATGATTCGACGATGATTGAGTACGCAGGTGTTGGCGTTGCGATGGAAAATGCGATTGATAAAATTAAAGATATGGCTGATTTTATCACACTTTCCAATGAAGAGAGCGGCGTTGCGCATGCGATCAATAAATTTGTTTTAGAGGAATAGGTGAAATGATGAGTAATTGGATAGAGAAGGGTTATCGTGAGTACCGTGGTGAGAAAATTGATGTTTATTTTAATACGGCAATTTGTGAACATGCAGCGGAATGTGTGAAGGGTGACCCCGCTGTGTTCGATACGAGTCGTAAACCTTGGATAGTGCCTGATAATGCGACACCAGAGAAGGTTCAAGAAGTCATACATCGCTGTCCAAGTGGTGCTCTTAAGTATCAATTGAAATAGGAGGTTATGATGATGGAATTTGTTAAAGGTGAAAATCGTTTTTTCAAAGAAGATGCAGATGGTAAATTAATCGCGGAGGTGACGTGGGTTCCGAGTGGGGATTCGCTTGTTATTTTGGATCATACGTTTGTTGATGAGAGTCTTCGTGGTCAAGGGATTGCATCAGAATTAGTGGAGAAAGTTGCAGAGACGATGCGTGCGGAAGGTAAGAAAATTACGCCGACTTGTCCATTTGCAAAAGCTGAGTTTGAGCGTAAACCTGAGAAATATGATGATGTGAAAGCATAATGAGAGGAAACCCGTTTGCAAATCTGCGCGGGTTTTCATTATTTCCCGGGAAATATTGACCTTTCACTACCAATTTAAAAGAATATACTTTAAAATGAAGAAGAGTAGATTTTACCTAAATGGAGGTTTTAATAATGGAGCACAAAAAGCATACCGATTTTCCGAAAGATTTTTTATGGGGTTCTGCCTCGGCGGCGTATCAAATTGAGGGTGCGTGGGACGCGGATGGCAAAGGGCCTTCTGTTTGGGACAATTTTGTGAAGATTCCTGGTACGACATATGAGGGCACAAATGGGGATGTAGCGGTGGATCATTATCATCGTTATAAGGAAGATGTGAAGTTGATGGCGGATGCTGGCTTGAAGGCGTACCGTTTTTCGATTGCTTGGAGTCGTATTTTCCCAACTGGTAAGGGTGAAGTGAACGAGGCTGGATTGAAGTTCTACGATGATCTTATCGATGAGTTGTTGAAGTACGATATTGAGCCGCTCGTGACGCTTTATCATTGGGATATTCCGCAGGCGTTGATGGATGAGTATGGTGGCTGGGAATCGCGCCAAGTGGTGGAGGATTTCACGAATTATTCGGTGGCGTTGTTTAAGCGTTATGGGGATCGTGTGAAGTATTGGGTTTCCCTGAACGAGCAGAATATTTTTGTGTCGCTTGGTTATTCGATGGCGCTTCATCCGCCGAAAGTGACGGACGATAAGCGGATGTATCAGGTGAATCATATTGCGAACTTGGCGAATGCTAGTGTTATCAATGCGTTCCATGAGATCGTGAAGGATGGCAAAATTGGGCCAAGTTTTGCGTATACGCCGTATTATCCGGTTGATACGAATCCGAAAAACGTGCTTGCTGCGGAAAATGCGGAAGATTTGAACGGCTATTTCTGGATGGATATGTATGCGTGGGGCGTGTATCCGAAGGCGGTTTGGCGCTACTTGGAAGAGAACGATTTGGCACCGACGATTGAGCCTGGTGATATGGAATTGCTTGCGTCTGCGAAACCAGACTTCATGGGCTTGAACTACTATCAATCAGCAACGGCGGCTCATAACCCGTTAGATGGTGTCGGTCAAAGCAATACGTTTAACACGACTGGTAAAAAAGGAACGGCGGAGGAAACTGGGATTCCTGGTTTGTATAAGAAAGTGAAGAATCCTTACGTGAAAACAACGGACTGGGATTGGACGATTGATCCTGACGGGCTTCATATCGCGCTTCGTCGGATTAATAGCCGTTACCAATTACCGATTTTGATTACGGAAAATGGTTTGGGTGCGTTTGATAAGTTGGAGGATGGCGAGGTTCATGATGCGTATCGTATTGATTACCTAAGCTCGCATGTTGGCGCTATTCAGTCGGCAATCGATGATGGTGTTGACATGCTTGGTTATTGCACATGGTCGTTCACGGATCTTCTGAGCTGGCTGAATGGCTATCAAAAACGTTATGGTTTCGTATATGTGGATCGTGATATTTCTGATGATGCACCAATGACGCGGATTCCAAAAGATAGTTTTTATTGGTATAAGAAAGTGATTAAGACGAACGGAAAAGAGTTGTAATTTAAATCATAAAAGCCTATTCATGCGTGTACCAAAACTGGTGCGCTGGATAGGCTTTTTTTTGTTGAAAAAACGATTTTGATAGGTCAAAATACTATTTTGTGAAATAAGCTTGTATTATAAATTATATGATCTATAATACAAGGATATAGCAAAATTATATCGGTTTATTTTACTCAAAAATTCAGGCTTCGGAGGGCTAGTGATGGCAAAGGGAAAGAGTACAGATGGGTTAATGGAGCATATGCGGGAGCGTCATAACATAAAGATTAGTGGCGATTCGAGTAGACGGGATTTATTGAATATGGGTTATTATCATGGATATAAGGCTTATCGGTTTGTCAGAGGTAAAGAGAACAGGCTGGAAATAACGGAATTTAGTCAGGTAAAAGCTGTATATGATTTTGATTTAGGACTCAAAACACTTTTTTTTCCAACGTTAATTCGGATGGAAACGGCGCTTAAAAATCGTGTTTTAGATTATATAGTAAGCGATAATAGTATAGAGATTGAGGTTATTTATAATGACATGCTCAACGATTTCAGTGCTAAAAAGCCAGGAACAGGGAAGTACAAAGAAAAAGTCAAAAAGAAATTGAATTTCAGAGCGAAAATGGATGGGACAATTGCGTACTATTACGGCAACGGGAATCCTAGTATTCAACATTTTTTTCATAATAATAAACCTGTTCCGATATGGGCTTATTTTGAAGTTATCACATTGGGGGAATTCGGGAATTTTATTAATTGTTTAACATGCGATGATAGAATTGGTATCTTGCGTGATATTGGTATTAATCATTCTGGACTGAATCAGAACGGAAGAGTTTTATAGAATATCGTGTTCGCTATAAATGCTTTGCGTAATGCAACAATGCATAATTCGGTCATATTTGATTGCAGGTTTAATAATCAAAATTATTCTAAACAGATTAAGACTTATTTAGAGGCGCAAACGGGTATTTCAGGTATTAAATTCGAAAGTGCTATTGATTTTTTTATTCTGTTGATGTATTTAGAAAAAAATATTGGTATATCTAAGGTGGAACTTAGGAAGACCATAAAGGCTTTTAACAGGCTGAAAGAAAAATTGTATAAAAACATCCCAGGTGAGCCATATTTTGAAATATTAGGGAGTGATATACGAAAGAAGACTTTGGATTTGGAAAACTATATTGAACTTTACTAATTGGAGAATATCGGTTATAATCAAAGTATGAATTGCGGTGTATTACTTCGGTTTGCACTTGAGGAAGTTGGATGCGTCCGGCTTCTTTTTTATTTGCCTAAAAACCAAATCTCAATAAATAGCCCAATTTTATTTTTGTTAGAATTTAAACAAAGAGGGCAGTCGTGAAAGCGTTGACAAGACAATCAAATCTACCCAATTGGTATAGACCCCTTATAGTTTGAACCAATTATTTCCGAGGTTTACTCCTAAAGAGCACGGGTACTTGCTTAGTGTCAGGGATTATGACAAAAATGCAAAAACGCTTATTGAAAGCGTAAACAATGAGGGGGATTTACTAATGGTAGATTGGAAGAACACGAAGAAATGGGTAGCAGGCGGAGTTTTGACAGCGGCGGTTGCAGTTGGGGTTTCTTTAACGGGAGGAACACAGGCGCATGCGGCGGTCGATGATGCAACACCAATGCCTAGCATTCAAGGGAAACAGGTTCTAGTCGGTTATTGGCATAGTTGGAAATCCACGGGCAGAGATGGTTATAAGCAAGGTACTTCGGCTGATATTGCGCTAAAAGATGTAAACGCGGCGTATAATGTGGTTCCGGTCTCCTTCATGAAGGGCGATGGCGTGAATCGGATTCCAACGTTCAAGCCGGTTGGGTTAACGGATAGTGAGTTCCGCGCACAAGTTGGGGCTTTAAATAAACAAGGACGTAGCGTACTTCTTGCGCTTGGTGGTGCGGATGGACATGTTCAACTACAAACTGGGGATGAGCAAGCGTTCGCCAATGAAATTATTCGCCAAGTTGAGACGTATGGTTTTGACGGTTTAGATATTGATTTGGAGCAAACGGCGATTACGGCTGGGAACAACCAAACGGTGATTCCTGCGGCGCTTAAAATTGTGAAAAATCATTATGCTGCGGAAGGTAAGAACTTCCTGATTACGATGGCTCCGGAATTTCCATATTTGAAACCGGGTGCTGCGTATCAAAGCTACATTACGTCGCTAACTGGTTACTATGACTATATCGCGCCTCAATTTTATAACCAAGGTGGCGATGGTGTCTGGGTTGACGAAACGAGCCAATGGATTGCGCAAAACAACGATACGCTGAAAAAAGAATTCATTTATTACATGGCGGATTCGTTAATTCACGGTACGCGTGGTTATCTACAAATTCCGGCTGACAAGCTAGTTATTGGTTTACCGACGAATAATGATGCGGCGGCAACTGGGTATGTGGTTCATCCGCAAAACGTTTTTGATGCTTTCAATATGTTGAAAAATGCGGGAACTCCGCTTAAAGGTATCATGACTTGGTCAGCGAACTGGGACGCTGGTAAGAGTAGCGCCGGGGTTTCTTATAATAATGCGTTTGCAAACACATATGGTCCATTCTTAGGTACGAAATAAACGAAATCAAGCCGAGTAGTCTCGTGATTACTTGGCTTTTTTCTGTTTTCTAGAAAAATATGTTTGGCTTAATAGTAGATTTAAGCTATCTCTTTGGGGTATAGTTAAATAGGAATATTTACTATCAAAGGGAGGAGTGGAATCATGCGTAAATTTTATTTGTATTTTATTTTAGTAATGGGACTTGTAATGATTGGGCTGGGGCTTTGGTTTGTATTTAATCCAAGTACGTCACTTGCGGCTTTCACAATTGTTATTGGAATTGTGTTGTTATTAAATGGTCTGAACGAGATTATTTCTTATTTCAAGGGACGGAAGGTTTTGAAAATCTCAAACTGGATACTCTTGGACGGGGCGTTATCGTTCATAGCTGGTCTTATTATCTTGATTAACAACAATATTGGTGAGAAATTCATCGTGCTTATTTTTGTTATCTGGGTACTTGCTTCGGCGATTTTGAACATTGTTATGGCATTCTCGGTAAAAGGATCGAAAGGTTGGATATTTATTCTGA
This sequence comes from Listeria weihenstephanensis, assembly GCF_003534205.1. NCBI lineage: Bacteria > Bacillati > Bacillota > Bacilli > Caryophanales > Listeriaceae > Paenilisteria > Paenilisteria weihenstephanensis. The sequence goes on from NZ_CP011102.1 coordinate 132,404, forward strand.
TCATCGGTATTATCGGTGCTTTGATCGCGATTATCTCGCTATTTAGCTCGGCGATTGTTGCCGTAACGGTGGCTTTGATACTTGGCGCGTTCTTTATTTTCCAAGGGATCGCGTGTTTGTTATTATTCAACGGGATTCGTAAACAAGTGCGTTAACACAGCGATAAAAGCCTCTTTGTGATACATTCATGGAGAGGCTTTTTTGCATACATAGGATAAAATTTCAGGAATTGGAGGGCGATTTGGGATGAAGTATTGGTTGGGGAATGCGCGGTTGGAAACTGGGGTTGTGCGTGATGGTGCGCGTGTGGTGGCAACGGAGACGGGATTGTTTGATATGTTGATTGATGGTGGGAAAATTGTGGATGTGAAGCTGGCGGGGACGGTGGACAAGACGGGGATCGCGACGAAAAACGCGAAGGGATTTCTAGTTGTGCCGTCGTTTGTGGAGAAACATATTCATTTGGATAAAACAAAATTGGGCGCGCCTTGGAGTGCGGTGACGCCGGTGAATTCGATTGTGGAGCGGTTTTCGCTTGAGACGGATGAGTTGCGGGCTTTGCCGGTGAAGATGGCGGATCGGACGCGGGTGTTACTTGATACGGAGTTGCGGAATGGGACGACGGCGTTTCGGTCGCATATTGATGTGCATCCGCGAGCGGGATTGGAATATTTGGAGACTGTTCAAAGCGTGTTGCAAGAGTATGCTGGAAAATTGGACGCGGAACTGGTGGCGTTTCCTCAACATGGCTTATTGCGATCGGATAGTGTGGCGTTGGTTCGTGAGGCTTTGCAAAGTGGCGCGACGCTAATTGGTGGGGTTGATCCGGGAAATGTGGATGGTGACGTGGAGCGCTCGCTTGAAACGATGTTTGATTTAGCAGTGGCACATGACGCTGGTGTGGATATTCATGTGCATGATCGTGGCGAGATTGGAAAGGCGACATTTTGGAAGTTACTCGAGTTGACGCGTGAGGCGAAGTGGCAAGGACGGGTAGCTGCGAGCCATGCTTTTGCTCTGGGGGATTTTGATGGTAATGAGAAAATAGAGCTGTTTGGAGCGCTTGCGGCGGAGCGGATTGCGATTGTGACAAGTGTGCCGATTGGTGGTCAGATTCCGCCGATTAATGATTTGGAGGCTGCGGGTGTGACGGTGCATGTTGGATGTGATAATGTGTATGATTGTTGGTCGCCGTATGGGAACGCGGATTTGCTGGAACGTGTTGGGAGACTTGGTGAATTGACGGGGCGCGTGACGGAACAGGCATTGGGACAGTCGCTAGGCTTGATTACAAATGGGGTGATGCCGCTTGATAAGGCAGGGGAGCAAGTTTGGCCGATGGTTGGTGATGATGCGAACCTTGTGTTGGTGGATGCGAGCTGTACGGCGGAGATGGTGGCGAGGCGCTCAGCCCGGATGGCGACGATTTTTAGGGGAAATGTTGTCGCAGGGGAATTGTAGATACACCTGGATGCTGAGATTGAAAATATTTTGGTGGTGTGTTAGAATGAAATAGAAAAGGAAGCCATGCGTCCAACATGACTTCCAAATGTAGAGCCGTTGAAAAGACGATGGCTTCATATTTTTTGGATCTGCCATCTAATCTCTTCGCTAAAAAGTGAGTTAGATGGTTATTTTTTGTCTTTTTTTACTGATTTGATGAGCACGACGACAAAGCCAAGGAGTGATACAGTAAATGTACCAAACCCGAGCATAAGTGTCAGTGCCTCAGCAACAGACATTAATCAGGCGTTTCCTTTCTGCAGATTTTAGTACCTATTTGCATAAGCACCACCACCTCTCGATTAGATCGGCCACCATCTTTCCACTTCTCTACAGGGTTAGTATATCAGAAATAGCGTAGTAGCGCCGTGTAACTTATTTCAATGTTGGAAGGAGACGATGTTTTATGCAGAAAATAATTATTAATGCGGATGATTTCGGGATGTCAAAAGGGATTAATTATGGCGTGATGGAGGCGTATTTGAATGGGGTTGTTAGTTCGACGCTGTTGATGCCGAATTTGGAGGCTGCGGAACATGCGGTGAAGTTGGCGAAAGTGGCGTGTCCTGATTTATTTATCGGGCAACATACGAATTTTTTGCTTGGGAAACCGTGTTCTGATCCTGCTAAAATTCCTTCGATGGTTGATAAAAATGGAGATTTTCATCGTTCGGTGTATTATCGGAGCGGAAAAGGGCATTTTGTTTATGATGAGGTGCGCCTGGAAACGATTGCGCAGATGGAGCGGTTTAAGGAGTTGCTTGGTCATTTTCCAGAACATATTGATTGTCATGCGGTTGGTGACGAGATCGTGGATCAGGCGTTTTATGATATTGCGCTGGAATATGGGATACATACGACGTTGAAATATAGCGGGGATAAGGTTTGGCCTTCGTTGCCAGGATACGTGGAGATGGGATTGCTCTTGGAGGTAAATGGGTTGCCTTTTATTGAGAATGGGACGCTGGTGGAGAATTTTTTGCGGGATGATTTTGGGTTGCTTAGGCAGGATTCGGAAAAAGTGATTGAGATGCATTTCGATGCGGGATTTTTGGATCAGTTTGTGCTTGATAATTCGTCTATGACGACGCCGAGATGTCGGGAACTTGCGACGCTTTGTGACCCGCGGGTTCGTGATTGGTTCGATGCGAATGGACTCGAGCGGGTTCATTTTGGGGACTTGAAATTGGGTGATTTCGGCGGATGAAGCGGTTTTTGATGATTGGTGTTGCGGGAATGGCGGGGGCTTTGTGTCGCTATTTTGTTGGAATGGGGATCGGTGTTTTTGGGGGAGCTGATTTTCCGCTGGGAACGTTGATTGTGAATTTGAGTGGGTGTTTTGTGCTTGGATTTTTCACGACATATTTGTTTCGATTGACGATTTTGAATACGGATTTGGTAATTGCGATTGGAACGGGATTTTTGGGCGCGTATACGACTTTTTCGACATTTAGTTTGGAAACGGTGCGGCTTTTTGAGTCGGGAGATGCGATATTGGCGGTTACATATTTAGGACTTAGTTTTCTTGGCGGGAACTTGTTGGCTTGGCTTGGTTTCACGCTCGGTGAACGGCGATTCGTGCGCAAAAGAGAAGCGGTCAAGGAGGGCGATTTGTGATGTGGATGGACGTGATTTCCATTGCGATTGGTGCTTTCTTTGGGGCAAATGCGCGATACTGGCTGTCAACTTGGATAAAAAGCCGTGTAAAATGGGATTTTCCGATGGCGACGTTGATTATTAATTCGGCGGGAGCATTTGTGTTGGGCTTTGTCGTGCAGTTGCAGCTGTCGTTTGATTGGAATTTGCTTTTGACGACGGGATTTTTAGGGGCGTTTACGACTTTTTCGACGTTTAAATTGGAAAGTGTGCAGTTACATGCCGAGCGAAAGTGGAAAAAGGTGATTTTGTACCAAGTGGTGACGTATTCGGCGGGATTGGCTCTGGTCGTTGCGGGGATGTTTTTGGGTTCGGTGTTATAGAAGCGTGGAATAGATTTATATAAAGCTTATCTTGTAAATTAGCGTTTACGGGATGAGTTTTATTTTTTTGTCAGATTATCGGTTTGGTGCGCGTATAATATAGTATAAGAGGTTTAAAAAAGGGAGGGGATACATATGTCGGATGCTGAAATTGTTGATTTGCTGCGGGCGAAGAGTTTTGAGGGGCTGGAGAAATTGATTGATGTGTATGGGACGACGATTTTTTGGCAGATTCGCAAAATATTGAATCATTCTGCGGAGTATGAGTATGTCACGGAAGTGGAGAATGATGTTTTCTTGGCGATTTGGGAGAAAATTGGACAGTTTGACGCGGAGTTGGCGTCGTTTAAAACGTGGTTGATTCAGATTGCGCGGAATAAGGCGCTAGACCGGAAGCGACGTGTGATTCGGGAGTTGAAGAGGCCGCTCGTTTTGGATGAGGGGTTTGCGGAGGATCGGTATTTTACGGAGGAAGTATTTTTGGATTTGGTGGCTGGGTTGGATGATTTGGATCAGTTGATTTTCTTGAAAAAGTTCTTTTATGAGGATTCTGGTGAGGAAATTGCGGAGGACTTGGGGATTTCGCGGGACGTTGTGTATGCGCGGGTTTCGCGTGGGAAAAAGAAATTGAGAGCGTTATATAAGGAGGAGGGAGAGCATGAAAAATCAATTTAAGCGTGTGGTTGAAACAGTTGGTGATGGTGTGACTTGGGAGGCTCCGCGTGAGTTGAATGGGACGGAGAAAAAGTCAATGTTTCAGCGGGCGAAGATGCATATTTTGATGCAAGATATTTTTGAAACGATGAAGGATGAGTTACGCGCAGATGAGGAGATTGTGGATTATATGCCATTCACGAATGGGGAAAATTCGATGGTGTTTACATCGGGACTTCTTGGTGGGATGTACGCGGCGACAACGGATGCTACGAAAAATTATGTGAAGGATTTCCATGATGTGCGGGGAAATCGGGTACTTATTTTTACGACGGATCGGATTATTTTGTTTTTCGTGATTGAGTTTTTGGGGGAGAAGCGGTATCAGTCGTATTGGTATGAGGAGTTGCCGACGATGACGCTGCATGAGAAGGTGGAGCGGTTCCGGTATTTTGATGTGGATCAGAAGAAGTTTGTGAAATCTCAAGGAAGTACGTATACGCTGGATTTTCAGACGACGAAGGGAAATATCTTTATCGAGTCGGTTAGCGCGAAGGAGGCGCAGAAGGTTCAGCGGATTATGGGACAGATTCCGAAGGCGCAGTTTACGAAGATTGGGGATAAACATCGGCGAAATTCGCTTTTTGGATACTTAACGACGACGAGTAATGGGATTTTGGCGTTGGAGGGTGTGGCGGTTTTGGTACTTTTGTTTATGCTCGTGATGTACTTGGTGAAATAGAGGGATACGATGCGATTTCTGGATGGAGATTGCATCGTTTTTTTGTGGAATCATTTATTTCTGATAGGTAGAAACTTTTGATAATATACCGTTTTTTGCAGTGTTAGCGTGTAGTATAGAGGTATAGCGAGATGAGACGTGCCTGAGAATATGCTTTTATTAGATAGGAAAGGAGTTTTTAATGATGAAGAAGAGAATGAAGATTTCGTTTGTTGTTCTTTTGATATTTACGATAACAATGGTTGGACCTATAAATAGTGCGGGACTTGGAAATTGGTTTGCAACGGGGGTGTCTGCTGGAACGGGATTGACGCTTGTTGTGGATAAGCCGAAGCAAGAGGAGAAGCGCCAGTTTGGGTTGAAATTGACGGATGAGACGGCGATTAGTTCTTCTGATGACCCGCCAAGTGAGGATTCGGATGTTGCGGATTTTGTTGAGATCGCGATTCCTGTTGGTATGGTTTTAGATGTGGAAGCGACGCAAATGCGTGATGCGGGAACGGATGCTGGGACTTTGACGTATGATAAGGAGACGGGTGTTGCTCGTGTGACTTGGAATAGTGAGGCGACTGAACGTGTTTATGAGCTGATGTTGACGGCGGAAAAAGCGCAAGTTTATGAGCTTCAAGCTGTGACATCTGATGTGAATGGGACAGAAGTGAAGTCCAATACTATGGTGATAACGGTTGATCCTGTTCAGGAGGAAGTAGCGCCAGAACCTGAGGTAGAAAAAGAGCAGCAAGTTGTTCCAGTGACTCCGAAAGCAAAAGTTGCTGAAACTCCAGTTGGACGTGCGGATATTGGTACTGTTGATGTGAGCACGTTGACGGATTTTCATAATGCGATGATGAATAAAGATATTTCGACGATTAACGTTTTAGCGGATATAAATTATGCGGCATTTTCTGCGGCGGATGCGAGTCCGACCAATACGAGTGCTTCTTATCAAAGGATGCCAGAGCGTCCGCTTACGGTGAACGGGAATGGGCATACGATTGATTTTAGAAACCAGTCTTATGCGCCGTACGACAATTATTCTTTGCCAAAAGTAGTGACATTTAATGACTTAAACACATATGGAACCAATTATTATGGATTTTACACGGATAATTCTGCGGGTGGAACGAGTGCCACGAATAAAATTGTGTATAATAATGTGAACTATCGTGGTTCTCAAGCGATTCATGCCCCAGCAACGACGACGCAAATTTCTGGGAAATCTTCTTTTGCGCAGACGAATAGTTATGTCAGTCCTTTTGATGGTGTGAGTTATACGACGCTTGCGAATCAGACGACATTCGCGGTGGGTGATATGAATATATTGGAAGGCGCGGACGTGAAGGTAACGAATGAGTCTAGTGGTGCGATGTATATTTTCACTGGTGGAACGGTAGATATTGCGGAGAACTCGGTTTTGGATATTTATACGTCTGGAACGAATTCTACGGTATCGGATAGTACGCTCTCAGGAATTTTTAGTTATGGGAATATTAATGTTCGGAATGGCGCGACGCTGAAGATGGATAATGCGGTTCCAGCGGCGGGTAAGACGGCTATTGGCGGGATTTGGATGAACGCTGGTGAGTTTAATGTGTCGAATAATGCGACGGTAGATATTAAAGCGCGTGGTGCGATGTATTATGGTAGTCCGTTTTATGTATATGGTGCTGGAGTTCTGAATGTTAGTGATGACGCGGTGTTTAAGTTGGAGGCAACGGATACTGGGACGTCTACGCAGGATGTTTTCAGTACGGGAACTGGTACGATTTTGATTGGTAAAGATGGCGTGTTTGATGTTAGCTCGGATGGAACGGGAAGACTTGGACGGACGGTTTGGATGATAATTCTGATTTTAATTGGAACCCGATGTTTAATGTAAAGGTCACGTATAGTGCTGCAAACGTGACGGCGGTAACGGGCCAATCGGTTAGTATATTTACTAGGAATAGTTTTGTAACCAATTTTAGATCGCAAAATTTTAAACGTATCCTGTTTGAAGGAATTCCGGATGTGGAAGTAACGATCGGGAATTTGAGTGATAATGAGGAGCGTGAAAATAGTCATGTGATTACGGGTAAAGCCAATGCAGGAGCGGTTGTGCAACTTTCTGGTGATCCTGGGATTCCTGCTGGGACGATTGCTTCGCCGAACGAGGAAGATAAGACGACGAAGTTTCATGTGATTGCTGATCAGGATGGAAACTACCGCTATGAGTTGCCTGCGGGTAAATTTTTGACAGCGGGAAACACGGTTAAAACGTATGCTTTCTTGAACGGGAAGGATGCTTCGGTGCAGACGGTCGTCCAAGATGGTACGGCTCCTGATGCGCCAATTTTAGAGGCGATTGCTGATAAGAGTATGGTAATTAGTGGTGAAGCTGAAACTGGAACAACGGTTACGATTTATGATGCGGCGGATGATAGTGAATTTTTGAGTGGTGTGACCGATGGAAATGGGGATTTTAAGATCACAATTCCTGCTGATAAGCGCCCGCTGATTCCGAATAAGATATATTATGCAATGGCAAAAGATACAATTGGAAATGCGAGTGTGGCTTCAAACCAGATTACGGTTGCGGACACGACGGCTCCAACGGCGGATGTGATTCGCCAGTTTGTAACGCTGGGCGATAACTTCACGACGAATCCGAAGAACTTACTTGAAAATGTAGCTGATAATGCTGGAAACGGCGATGATAATATTAGTTATGCTATTACAGAAGTACCGGATGTTTCTAAAATTGGGTACACGACGGCGACGGTAATGTTGACGGACAAGGCTGGAAATGCCGCAGAGTTTGTGATTCCGGTTTTTGTACAAGATAATGATTCTGTTAAAAATGAGAATTTCTTTTTACATGCAAGTGATTTCACGGTAGCAACGGCGGATGTGCCAACAACACAAGCTGGAATCAAGGATATGGTTTTAGAGATGGCAAACGTTCAGGCATATCTAATTTCAACGGGAGCAAACGCGATGGATTCTGTTGAAATCACTGGCTTGGAAGGGATTACACCAAAGACTGGCAAGTATAATGTGAAGCTGAAATTGGATTCGTTAGAGCGCGATATTACTGTGACAGTGCTTGCGGGAACGTTACAATTCAAATCGGCGACACCTGAAATTTCGTTTGGAACGGCTGCGATTAGTTCGCGTGAGCAGTTTTTGAAGCCAAAAGATGAGGTGAAATTGACTGTGGAAGATAGGCGTTCGGCAGGTACGAATTGGAAGTTGATGGCTGAACTTGAGACACCTTTTGCAACGGCTGACGGGAAAGAATTGGTCAACAGCTTGTTTGTTCGCAAGTTTGAAGATGGGAATGCAATTTTAACACCATTGAACAGCGTAGCAAGCGAAGTTTTCACGAATACAACAGGTTTGGATGGCGTGACGGAAGTGAATCTAAATGAGGCGGATAGTTCGGAATTAGTGTTGAACGTTCGCCCAGGTACAGCGCGTGCGAATCAAGAATACAGCACAACGATTAATTGGACATTAGAAGATGCACCGTGAGAAAATAGAAAGAGTCTGAGACAAAACTCAAGACAAAGCAAAAACGCCCTCCCATTTCTTCGGGTAGGACGAAAAATTCTGCTTTAAACAAATCGAGCGAAAGCGTTTGTATTCAGGGGATTTGGTGGAAGCCGGAAGCGGAGTGTACGACTGTACATGAGAACCGGAAGTCCGCCAAATCCCCTGAATGCGAACGCTTGTCGCCGATTTATCTGGGTTATGTCCCAAACTCTTTTTGCGTACTATTTATTCGGCAATTGTAACATGATTTTACTTCCTTGGCCTTCTCTACTGCTCACTTTTATTGTCATTTCATGCAGATCCGCAATCCTTTTCACGATCGAGAGCCCGAGCCCACTGCCGCCGATTTTCGCTTGGCGTGAGAGGTCGGCTTTGTAAAAACGTTCAAAAATGCGTAATTGATCTTCTTCTGATATCCCAATACCGCTATCTTGAAAAGTGACTTCGTTTTGCCCCTCTTTATTTTGGCTGAGTGTCACATGAATCGTCCCGTTTTCTGGTGTGAACTTGATCGCGTTATGAAAAAGGTTTTGCCATACTTGATAAAGCAAGGATTCATCACCATAAAATTTAGTGGGCGCGAGGTCAACGATAACGTCAAGATTCTTGGTTTGCCATTGTGGCTCGGCGGTAAGAATCATATCGCGAATCTGGTAATCAAGCCTGAATTCGGTGGGGTTTAGTTGATAATCATTTTTTTCTAAAGCAGTTAATTTGAGTAGGTTCTCGCTGATTTTGGAGAGTCTGCTCGTTTCTGCTTGGATTATTTCGAGGTAATGTGTCCGTTTTTCGGCGGTTAAACTGTTGTCTTGGAGCAATTTGGTGAAGCCAGAAATCGATGTAAGTGGCGATTGGATCTCGTGGGAAACGTTGGCGATGAAGTCCTGCCGCATGGTCTCCATTTCCCCAAGCTGCTCGGCCATTTTCTCGACTTGTAAAACGGTGTCGCGAATATTACCGTCATCCATTCGTTGTAACGGGCGCAGTTGTTCACTGATCTGGAAATTTCCGCGTCCAATTTCTTCTAGGACAGCGCCGAATATTTTGAAATAGGCTCTTTCATGTCGGAAAAAGAAGCGACTAAGGATAAATCCGATCAGCACCATTAATGTGAGACCGCCAGCTGCAATCGTTGCTTGTTCCCAAATGGTTGGCCAGGAGAAGTTATATACCCCTTTTAGCCAAGTGAAGGTGGTATATGAAGCTAAATTTGATAGGATGAAAAAGACACCAACCATGCAACTGCTGCCAATTGCTTTTAGTTTTTTGACCATTTATGCTTCCTCCAAGCGATAGCCGAGACCACGAATAGTACGTATCGAAAAACCGGATATCTCAGTGGGGAATTTTTCTCGGAGGCGTTTAATATGAACATCTACGGTCCGTTCGTCGCCTTCATAATCGTAGCCCCAGATTTCTTCGATAAGCTGTTCTCGGGAAAAAGTTTTATCGGGATAACCGGCAAGTCGAAATAGGAGTTGGAATTCTTTTAATGGTAATGTGACGGAACGGTTTTGGATCATGACGAGCATTTCTTTTTCGTTAAGTGCGATGTTACCAATCCGAATTTCCTGTGTTGCAAGTATTTGATAGCGTTTTAGAAGAACGCGAATCCTGGCGACAAGCTCTTCGGGTGCGAATGGTTTAACCACATAGTCATCAGCACCAAGGCTGAAACCTTTAATTTTTTGCTCGATTTCCCCGCGGGCAGTAAGGAAAATGACGGGAATCTCTTGAAAATTTTTAATCGCGCTACAAAGTTCCCAACCATCCATATTCGGCATCATGATATCAACAATCGCCAAATCCACGGTTGTTTTTTCTAGTATGGTTAGCGCGTCGATCCCGTCCTCCGCGTTAAAAACAGTGAAGCCTTCTTGCTCCAAAAATATCGTCACGAGTTCGCGAATATGACTATCATCATCTACCATCAAAATACGATTCATCCTGTTCACCTCCATATTTTATGTAACGTTATCGATATTTCCCGGGAAATATCGATAATGCAGCAGTCCTTTTTAAGTCAATTGTTGCTCTGCGAACGTTGCGTAAAGTGGGTGGCTCGCCACAAGTTCGCTATGTGTTCCACGACCAGTGATTTCGCCGTGTTCAATAAATAGAATTTGATTCGCGTTCACAATCGTAGAAAGGCGATGGGCAATCACGAATGTTGTCCGACCTTCCATCAAGTTCGCCAACGCTTGTTGTACAATACGCTCAGATTGGCTATCTAAACTAGCAGTAGCCTCATCCAGCATCAGAATTTTAGGATTACGAAGGAAAGCACGGGCAATCGCGATCCGTTGACGTTGACCGCCGGAAAGTTTCACGCCACGTTCGCCAACCTCAGTATCCAGTTGGTTTGGTAATTTTGCAATAAAAGTATCGGCATAAGCAAGTTTAGTCACCGCCCAAAGCTCATCATCACTGAACTCGGCATCTAAACCATAACATAAATTCTCGCGGATTGTACCAGATAGCATCGCGCTTTCCTGAGATACATAGCCGATCTGACTGCGCCAAGAATGAATCGAAATATCATCAAGCGGCTGGTCATCAATCAAAATCTCACCAGAATTCGATTTATAGTAACGCTCTAGAATGGCGAACAAGGTCGATTTACCGCCACCACTCGGTCCAGCGAAGGCGATTACCTCACCAGGTCTTGTTTCAAAAGAAATATCTTGCAAAATTGGCTCATCTTCATTATAGGAGAAAAAGAGATTTTTTGCAGTGATTTTCTTACCACTAACATCAACATTCGCGCCTTCGTAAATGTTTTCTTCCTCGTGATCCAAAATTTCTGAGATACGTTCTGTTGCACCTTTTGATTTTTGGAGTTGTGTGAAGAAAGTGACGAACGAAGTTACAGGAACAATGATTTGGAATAAGTAAAGCAAGAAAGCGATCAGTGTCCCAGTGGAAAGTGTACCAGCAGCGACACGAATTCCGCCGTAGCCAATGATTCCAACGATAACCCCCATAACAACGAATAGCATCAAAGGTCCGATGATGGCAGTGATTTTTGCCTCACGAACACCGAATTTAAACAAACGATTAATGCCAGATGTACCGTCCGTAATTTCTTTTGTTTCGGCATTTGATGATTTCACAAGACGAACTTCAGACAACGTTTGGCTAATAGAGCCAGTGAAATTAGCTGTTTCTTTTTGCATACCACGAGATATTTTAAACATTTTTTGACCCAGTGGAGCAATGATTAAAGCTGTAACCGGAACAGCGATGAGTAGTAGCAACGTCATTTTCCAGTCCATTATGAACAGAATGATGAGCGAGCCGATAACGGAAATAATACCAGTTACAAATTGCGGCAAGCTGTCAGCGATTAGTTCTTTAATAACGATCGTATCATTGACCATCCGACTGACCATTTCACCAGATTTCGTATTATCAAAATAAGAAACAGGCAAATTCAGCGTCTTTTTCCATAGCTTCTCACGCATCGAAGCGACCATTTTTTGGCCCATCAAATTAAGTAAGAAAATCGCAAAACCATTTGTCACGGCTTGAAGAATAAAGACGGCGACGATCGTTACGATTAACTGCCAGCTGAGTGAGGAAGGCGAGAATCCGTCGATCAGGTTCTTCGTGAATAGTGGAATCAGCAATCCTGCTCCGGTTGTGACTAAACTTGCTAAAAAGCCACCGATGATGACAGCTTTTGAAGGTCTAGTGGAGATAAGTAGTTGGAAAAATTTGCGCCAACTATAAGATGATTTCTCTTTTTTCTTTTTCATGTTTTATTACGTCCCTTCCAAGTTTCGATTATCTAGTGAGGTTTCCCTCCAGCCACTCTAATATAAAGCAAGTTTATGAATGGAATATGAACGGATTTAAAAGTTATGTAAAACACTTTCGTTAAAGGGTATGTAAATGTTTCTTTTTTTACTGAAAAAAGGAGATATTATATAAAATAATTTACATTAAATATTTTAAATTCATTTTTAGGCACAATTTATGAATTAATTAGCATAAATTCCCGCTATTATAGTAGTCATATTTAGTTATCATATGTTATAATTCATAAATACATCGATTGTAAGAGAGAAGGAGAGCCTATGCTATTTCTAAAAGAAGGAAAGTCGAATATCACTGTTGCAAAATTAATTGAACGCTGCTTTGATCACCCAAAATTTAATGATTACTGCTCAGTTACCCGCCAGAAAAAGGGCGACATATTAAGATGCAAAGAGGGCAATGATTTCAAGATTTATTTTATTTTGAGTGGTATCTATGGTTCCGTTATAGAAGATGAAAAACCAAAAGGCGGGATTACGCGTTTCCTTGGAAAGCATGATAGTTTCGGTTTATACCACTTGTATTACGATGCATGGGAGCCCAATATTTTGTTACAAAGCTTAGGACATGGCGAGGTTATGGAAGTAGAAAGTACTTTCTTATTTTCGATTCTGGATCAAGAAGAAGAGAATGGTTTCTTCATGATTCAATATTTGGCAGATGAGCTACGGGAAGCTCAATATTTCTCCAAACTCAGCTTTTTGAAGAAAGAAGAACGAATCAGAAAAGCGTTACTTAAATGTGGTCTTGAATTCGGGACGCTATCCGATCAAGGGATTATTTTGCCGCGTCAAATCACACAAGAAGTGATCGCGAGGTACACAAATACATCACGCGAGTACGTAGCCCACACCGTGATGAAATTGATTGAAGATGAAATTATTCGTAATCGCCCAAAGCCACTACTTATTTTAGATCGAAAAAGATTATAAAATTGGAATCCGGATGTGCCATGATGGTATGTCTGGATTTTTTTGTCCGAGCGGTTCGGGAGACATTCGGTAAAAAAAGGTATACAATGGTGTGGAAGTTATGAAAGCGTTTAACGCGTATGAGGAGGATGAACATGAAATTTTTTATTGATACTGCAAATGTAGAGGAAATCCGTAAGGCTAACCGAATGGGATTCATTGCGGGGGTAACGACGAACCCGTCATTGATAGCAAAGGAAGGTCGGGATTTCAACCAGGTGATTGAGGAAATTACGTCGATTGTGGACGGTCCAATCAGTGGCGAAGTCGTGAGTTTGGAAGCGGAAAAAATGATTGAAGAAGGTCGCGTAATTGCGAAAATCCATCCGAATATGGTTGTTAAGATTCCAATGACGGGTGAAGGATTGGCTGCGGTTGCGGTGCTGAATAAGGAGGGTATTAAGACGAATGTGACGCTAGTTTTCTCGGCAGCGCAGGCTTTACTTGCGGCACGGGCGGGTGCTACATACGTTTCGCCGTTTTTGGGACGCTTAGACGATATTGGCTCGGATGGCTTGATTTTGATTCGGGACATTGCGGAAATTTTTGAGGTGCATGATATTGATACGGAGATTATTTCGGCGAGCGTGCTGGTGCGGACATTGCGACGATACCGTTTAAAGTATATGAGCAAATGTTGAAGCATCCACTGACTGATTCGGGGATTGAGAAATTCTTGGCGGATTGGGAGGAATCGCAGAAAGCATGAATAAACAATATGTGGTCAAAATAGCGCATAAACCTGCGAACACGAGTCCTTTGTTTGTGAATAAAAACGAGGATTTGTGGATCGGCGAGCGCGACGGGAACACCGGCTGGATTTCTTGCACGACAAAAATGTCTGGAAAAACTGGCCTTGTTCCTGAGCAGATTTTATCGCGTGCCAGCGCAGATTCTAAATCAGGAACAGCAACGGAAGATTATTCAGCACGTGAATTGGCAGTGAAAGCTGGCGATAGGGTCGAGAGTAATCGCGAGCTAAACGGCTGGGCTTGGTGTATCGACGAAGATGGTAATGCAGGCTGGTTACCGCTTGAAAAACTGAATTAAAAACGAAGAACAAGCCATGGATTAGGATGGCTTGTTCTTCGTTTTGAGATGGGAAATAATTTTGCGACGGGCATCTTCACCTTCTGGAATAGGGTACAGCGGGAAGATGTGGGGATAGTCGGGATACTCGTGGTAAGTGGTGTTTTCCTTGTTTTTCTCGGCAAAAAGGCGCGTATCTGGATTCGTTAAATCACCTGTACTGCTAAAAATGATACATGGTGCCGTGTGTGTGAAATTACCGAAAAGTGGACTGATAATGGGGCTTTGCAATGTATGCGTGCCGCGGTACCATTCCCCAATTTCTTTTAGAGCTGGCGTGCCAACGATGTAGTCTTTTTCCTCAATCGGAGCAATGTCGGGATTTGTGAGAGTGAGGTCGACAACGGGTGAAATCGCGATAATTTGTTTTGGTTGTGGCAGATCTAATGTTTGTAAATGTTCGCTGAATGTTAGCGCAATATTGCCACCTGCTGAGTCGCCCATGATGGTGATTGTGTTGGGGTGCTGGTCTTTTAGAGCATTCTTATAGATAGTTGTGAGGTAGCGCATGACAGTATCGACATTGTGCGCAGGTGCTAACGGATAAAGTGGAACGATGGTTTTACTGTCCGTTTCTTCGACTAGTAATTGGATGAAGTCCCAATGTAAAGAGCTGATGGGGAGTACGAAGCCACCGCCTGCAAGATAAATAATGAGATTTGTTGTACCTGATTTTGGAGAGATTTCGTATACATCGAAGCTTTCTACTTGATGGGAAGTCACCACACAGGATTCGCGCAATTTTTTTGATGGGAGGGCTATTTTGCTTTGTTTTTTGGCGATTGCGGTCTTGAGTGCGGGGCCTTGGAGATACCAGAGTTTGTTTATTTTGCCTACTTTTGCGATGGTTTGGATCATTTTTAGTTGGATACTAGTTTTCATGGGGTTACGCTCCTTTAAATGTTTGGAAGTTAGTATAGCATGCGTGGTAGAATAGAAGCAAGGAACGGAGGCGGTCAGGATGAAAGATGAATTGTTGCAAATACCTGGGATTGGCAAGCGTTTGAGTGAGGCGCTGCATAATATTGGTGTTTCTAAAATAGCGGATTTGAGAGGGAAGAACCCACTGCATTTGTATGAATTGATGTGTGAATTTGAGGGTGAGCGGGTTGATCCTTGTGTACTGTACACGTTTCGATGTGCGGTTTATTTTGTGGAGACGGAAAATCCTGAGCCGGCGCTTTTGAAGTGGTGGAATTGGAAGGATCGCGTGTATCCTGGGGAGGTGGAATGATGGGAACCTTAGCAGAAAGCTTGGCGAGCAGCGAACGAATTGTGTTCTTGACGGGTGCAGGTGTTTCGGTACCATCGGGAATTCCAGATTATCGCTCGAAAAATGGACTTTATACGGGGCGGGAAAATCCAGAGTACTTGCTGAGTGCGACATGCTTGCGGAACGAGCCAGATAAGTTTTATACATTTGTGCGGGATAATATGTACTATCCAGCCGCCGAGCCGAATGCGATTCATGAAAAAATGGCGGAAATCGAGCGTCGTGCGGGAAAACAAGTGACGATTGTGACGCAAAATATTGACGGTCTCCATGCAAAAGCTGGATCGCGCAACGTGGTGGAATTCCACGGAAGTTTGTACCGCTGCCACTGCCAAAAGTGTGGTATGACGGTGTGCTCCGAGCAATATTTGGAATCAGATAAACACAAAAACTGCGGCGGCATCATTCGCCCAGAAGTCGTATTATACGAAGAAAACTTGCCCGAAGACGCGATAAACGGTGCACTAGCAGCAATCACAAAAGCCGATTTGATAATCATCGTAGGAACCTCATTCAAAGTGAGTCCCTTCTGCAACCTAACCGACTATCGCAAAAGCGGAAGCACGGTGTTCGCAGTAAATCAAGAGTTGCTACGGCTGCCATTCCAATACACAATGATCCAAGATGACGCTGTCAGTATTTTTAAAGAATTATGATTTCTTGCAGAACCCTAGCGAAACATGGTAAAATTTTAAAAGTACGGACAAACTTCGAATGAAGCCTAGATTATTTTCTTTATCTTTGTGGGTAGAGAGAAGACTGTGCTTTACACAAATCGAGCGAAAGCGTTTGTAATCGAACAGTTTGGTGGAAGCCGGAAGCGGAGTGTACTTGTGTACATGATGACTGAAAACAAGGAGGGGGTAGTTTCCCCGACCATGTAAGAAGTTAAGCGAAACTGCTCTTGTGTAGCAGAACCGGAAGTCCACCAAACTGTTCGATTGCGAACGCTTGCCGCCGATTTACTTCGAGTATGCGCCGCATTAAGAAAAGGAGTGGATGGTTGGATGAACCCTGACCCCGAGAGTCAGCAGATTATTGTACAATTAATTCTTATTTTGGTGTTAACGTTGCTAAATGCGTTCTTTGCTTCGGCAGAAATGGCTTTGGTATCGCTTAACAAAAACCGCGTCAGATCACAGGCGGAGCAAGGGGATAAGAAGGCCCAGTTGCTTGTGAAAATGATAGATGATCCGAGCCGATTTATCGCGACAATTCAAGTTGGTATTACGCTTGCTGGTTTCTTTTCCAGTGCGGCGGCAGCGACGAGTATTGCCTCAGTTCTAGGAACGCGATTTGGTGGAACGGCTTTTGCAAATGAGATGGCTGTAGTCGTTGTGACGATTATTTTATCTTATATCACGCTTGTTTTTGGTGAGCTTTATCCGAAGCGCCTTGCCTTGCAGAAAGCGGAAACGATATCTCGTTTTTCGGTGCGACCAATCATGATTATCAGCACTGTTTTAGCGCCTTTCGTTAAATTTTTGTCGTTCTCAACGAATGTTCTTGTGAAAATAACGCGCATGGACAAAAATGAGAACACGGAAAAAATGACGCGTGAGGAAATGCAGTTGATTATTGAGACGGGTAGACGTGATGGTGCCATTGAAAAAGCCGAACTCGACATGCTTCGTGGCGTTTTTGAAATGGACACGATTTATGCGAAAGAAGTGATGGTGCCGCGGACGGATAGCTTCATGATCGATGCGAATGAGGATTCTGGCATATTGGTTGATAAACTTTTGGAGAAAAATTATTCTAGAATTCCAGTTTATATAGACGATATGGATTCAGTGTATGGTATTCTGCATATGAAAGATTTATTTTTGGCGGCGAGGAAACAAGGTTTTGATAATATCGACGTGAAAAAATTAGTAAAAGAAGCTTTCTTCGTGCCAGAAACGATTTTTGTGGATGATTTATTGAAGGCAATGCAAAAATCGCATAACCAAATGGCAATCTTGATGGATGAGTATGGCGGCGTTGCGGGTATTGTGACGGTGGAGGATTTATTGGAAGAGATTGTGGGCGAGATTGATGATGAATATGATGTGTTATCTGATGGTGTGAAGAAGTTGGATGAACATACATTTATCGTGGAAGGTCGTATGCCGATCGATGATTTCAATGAATTGTTTCACGTGGAACTTCCTGATAAGGGGATAGATACGGTTGCGGGCTTTGTATTGACGCAGTTGAAGACGATTCCTGATGATGGTGAAGAGGTTGTTTTGGAATATGAGAATTTAACTTTTGTTGTGACGGAGATTAAGGATTCACGTGTTGTCACAATACGAGTGGAGATAAAAGATGAGACGGTGGAAGTAGTGCCGGAAGAATAATAAGTATAGAGATGCGTATCCTAGAGAAATTCTGGATACGCATTTTTGAATTTGGTGAAGGCGTGGGTTGAAAGATATGAGCTGGAGATAGCAACTAAAGGCTACTTTGCTACGAATGCTTTTTTTCATGTACATTTTTGAGACTTGAGATGTGTTAGGTTTATCGGTATGATAGAGGTAGATGGAAACGGGGGTGCGTGGGCTTGTCGAATATTAAGGATATTGCAAAACTGGCGGGGGTTTCGGTTACGACGGTTTCGCGTGTTTTGAATGATCATCCGTATGTGGCGGAGGAAAAACGTAAGCGCGTTCAAGAGGTGATGGAGGAGCTTGATTATAGTCCGAATCGTAATGCGGTGGATCTCAGTCGGGGGCGGACGAACACGATTGGTTTTGTGTTGCCGTACAATGATCATCCGTGGTTTGATAAGGTGATGAATGGTGTGCTAGAGGCGGCTTTTGCTAGGTGTTATTCGGTGGTCATTTGTCCAACTGGATATGATCAAAAAGAGGAAGAGCGCTATTTGCGAATGCTGAAAACGAAGCGAATTGACGGACTTGTGATTGCGTCGCGTGCGAATAATTGGGAGACGATTGCGCCGTATGCGAATTATGGACCGATTGTTGCTTGTGAGTATATTGATCACCCACTCATTTCGTGTGCGTATGTGGATCAGTTGCAGGCATACACGGATGGATTTCAGATGTTGAAGGATTCGGGGCATGCGCGTGTTGCTTTTACGGTGGGGCGTGAGGAGAAGTGGAGTAATAGCACGAAGCTCAAAATAGCCGCGTATGAGGCGGTTTTTGGAGAGCTTGATCAGGCGCTGTTTATGTTGGATTGTTATAATGTCGCGGACGGAAAATTGGCGGCAGAGATGTTTCTAGGATTGGAAAATCCGCCGACTGCGCTTTATGCGAATGGGGATGAGGTGGCGGCTGGTATGCATTATTATATGACGCATCACGGCTTGCGGGTACCTACTGATATTGCGATTTTGGGTGAGGAAAATTTGCCGATTGCGGAGGTGCTGGATATTACGACGCTGGATAAGAATCTGCGGGATATTGGGCGTGTTGCGGTGGACATTTTACTGGAGGAGAAAGTGGAGAAGAAACAGGTGCAACATGAAATAATTAGGCGAAATTCGATTTAAGGCTTGACATGAAACGCATTTCATCGTTTATATTCAATGTAGTAATTGAAGGAGGCGATCGTGATGCGCGTTGAGGGTATGTGTAAGGTGACGGCGAATTTTGGGATGGAGTTTCAATACGGGGAATTTTATTTGGAACGGGATTATCTTGTTTTTGATCGGAATTATAGCTTTGGCATGAAAAAACGGCAGACGTTTCCGATTGCGAAATTGCAAAATATTAAGGTTGTTCCGGAGAATGGGCGGCTGTATGTGACGTTTGCGTGTGGTCCGACTGTTTTTGAATTGGACTCGGCTTTGGACGGGGATTTGAAAGGGTTTGCGCAAGAATTAAGGACGGCGAGGCATGGTGCGAAAACTGGGAAACGGGAAGCGAAGCATTTTAAATATGAGAATAGACGACAATATACGACGCATCACCAGCATCATTTTGCAGAGTGATGCCAGAGAGGCGGAATTGGATGTATAAAACGGTAATTTTTGATGTGGATGGGACGCTTTTGGATACGGAACGTGTGGTTTTACATGCGTTACGCGTGGCATTGGGGAATGTTGGGTTGCATTATGAGCAGGATGATTTGCGATTTGTGCTTGGGATTACGGGCGAGAAGGCATTGGCGCAACTGGATGTGAAGGATAAGGACGCGGTGATGGAGGAATGGTTTGCGCTTGAGGCGAAGCTGAATGATGAGGTCGATATTTTTGACGGGATCGAGGAAGTTTTGGTGAAATTAGCGGGAATCGGTGTGGTGACTTCGAAAAATGCGGGCGAGATGGAGACGGGATTTTATCCGTTTGATTTGGCGAAGTATTTTGACGCGATCGTTTGTGCGAGCGATACGGAGAATCATAAACCGCATCCTGATCCACTTTTGCGATGTATGGAATTGCTTGGCGCTGATCCTGCGACGACGCTTTATGTTGGGGACGCTACATATGATATGGCGTGTGCGCATGC
This sequence comes from Listeria weihenstephanensis, assembly GCF_003534205.1. Classification (NCBI taxonomy): domain Bacteria; kingdom Bacillati; phylum Bacillota; class Bacilli; order Caryophanales; family Listeriaceae; genus Paenilisteria; species Paenilisteria weihenstephanensis. The sequence goes on from NZ_CP011102.1 coordinate 152,425, forward strand.
GGCTGGCGCCGATTTTGGGCTGGCGTTGTGGGGCGCGAAGAAGGTGGATGGCTTTGCGGACGCGAATGTTGTTTTGGAAAAGCCGAGTGATATTTTGAAATATGTTTGATATAAAAAAGCTAAGGCGTACCTTAGCTTTTTTTTGTGTGTCTAGAAATCGATGTTATCTGGGTCTGGGCCGACGCGGAGGTTTTGATTGAGGGCATCGATTTTTGTGAGTTCTTCAGGTGTTAATTCGAAGTCAAAAATGTCCATGTTTTCGGCGATGCGGTGCGCTTTTGTTGATTTTGGGATGACGATGATGTCGTTTTGTAGGTCCCAACGCAGGATGACTTGCGCGACGGTTTTGCCGTGACGGGTCGCGATTTCTTGAAGAGTGACATTGTCGAAAAGGCCGCCTTGCATGAGTGGGGACCAGGCTTCGACGCGAATGTTGTTTTCGGCGCAATACGCGATGAGCTCTTTTTGTGTGAGTTGTGGATGGAGCTCGATTTGGTTGATGACGGGCATGATGGTGGCGTGTTTTTTAAGCGTTTCTAGGTGGTGAATCTGGAAGTTGCTGACGCCGATTGCACGGATGCGGCCGTCTTTGTGCAGTTTTTCAAGGGCGCGCCAGGCGTCGATGTATTTGCCTTCCACTGGCCAGTGAATGAGATAGAGGTCGAGATAGTCAAGCTCCATTTTGCGCAGGGTTTCATCGAATGCGGCGAGTGTTTCTTCGTAGCCGAGATCGGCGTTCCAGACTTTGGATGTGATGAAGAGGTCGCTGCGCGGGACGCCGGATTCGCGGATTCCTTGAGCGGTGCTTGCTTCGTTGCCGTAAATTGCTGCTGTGTCGATGTTGCGGTAGCCGAGTTGGATGGCTTCTTTGACGGCGGACACGAGTTCTGCGCCTTCTTCTACTTTAAATACGCCGAGTCCGAGGACGGGCATGTCGATTCCATTTGCTAATTTGACTGTTTTCATTTTTAAAATTCCTCCTGTTTTGTTTCTAATTTTTTACTCCATGCGGTAAGGGTGACGGCGATTAGGACCATGATCATGCCGATCCAGGTGGTGTCGATGATTCGCATGTGGGTGATGACGAGGCTGCCGAGATAGGAGCCGAGCGCGATCCCGGCGTTGAAGGCTGCAATGTTAAGGGCGGACGCGATGTCGACGCCTTTTGGGACGAATTTCTCGGCTAGAATCACGACGTAGACTTGTAAACCGGGCACGTTCATGAAGGCAAACACGCCCATGAGCAGGATCGTTGCGAGCCCGAAAACTTTGGATGGGGCAGTGAAGTAGAGCAATCCGAGCACAACGGCTTGCGCGATGAACATGTAGAATAGGGCTTGGATTGGCCGTTTGTTCGCGACTTTACCGCCGATCATGTTGCCGACTGCGATGGCGATCCCGTAGATGAAAAGGAGAATCGCGATGGAGCTCGTTTGGAAGCCGGTGACTTGTTCGAGAAGCGGTGTTAGATAGGTGAACACGACGAAGGTTCCGCCGTAGCCTAGTGCTGTGATGGCGAACACGAGTAGTAGCGGGCCATTTGTGAGTACTTTGACTTGATCGCCGAGCGTCATTTTGGTGCCGGGACGCAGGTTTTTCGGGATCAGGATGAGATTCGCGATAAGGGCGATGATGCCGATTGCTGCGATACCGAAGAACGCGACGCGCCAGCCGAATTGTTGCCCGACGAGTGTGCCGATTGGGACACCGGTTACGGTTGCGATGGTTAGGCCGGTGAACATGATGGAGATGGCGCTTGCCCGCTTGTTTGGCGGGACAAGGTCAGCCGCGATGGTGGACCCGATGGACATGAAGACGCCGTGCGCGAAGGCGGATATGACGCGGGCGATGAGTAGCAGCGCGATTGTTGTGGAGAACGCCGCGGCTAAATTTCCGAGTATGAATACGATCATGATGGCGAGCAGCAAGGTTTTGCGATTCATGCGTGATGTGAGTGCGGTCAAGATTGGTGCGCCGAACATGACGCCAACTGCATAAAGCGAGACCGTAAGCCCCGCGGTACTCACTGGTATTGCTAAGTCTTCGGCGATGAGCGGTAACAACCCGACACTGATAAATTCGGTCGTTCCAATCGCAAAAGCACTAACTGCCAAAGCTAATAATGCAAAAATATTTCGATTCCCTTTCAAAGTTAAGCCCTCCTAAGTTCTGCTTGCTTTTTTGATGACAAATGTTATTATGATACTAACAGGCAATTAAAACAAGTACGTACTTTTTTGTAACGTAGGCACTTTTTAGTACCTATAGAAAGGAGCGGAACATGCAGAAAAAATATAATATCTCTGTTGAGGCGACGCTTGAGGTACTCGGCGGTAAGTGGAAATGTGTGATTCTATGCCATTTAACGCACGGGAAAAAACGGACAAGTGAGTTGAAACGCCTTATTCCATCGATCACGCAAAAAATGCTCACGCAGCAGTTGCGAGAGTTGGAGCATGACGGAATTATCAATCGAATTGTGTACAATCAAGTACCGCCAAAAGTGGAATATGAATTGAGCGAGTACGGAAAATCATTGGAAAGCATTTTGACTGCCTTATGTAATTGGGGTGATTCGCATATTGAACGCGTGTATGGTGATCGTTCGGATTTTTTGGAAGACAATGTTTTGAATCAATGATTTTATAAAATTTTATATCTGCACGAACCATGGAGAGTAAAGAGCTTCATGGTTCTTTTGTATAGAAAAATAGTGGAAATGTGTCGAAACTGTCAATAAATTTACCATAAACGCGCTCCATTACATCCCAAATGTTATAAAATCACCTTTCAATTAAGTTATAATTGAGAAGATACAGAGAAGAAAGGAAGCATTTCATGAGAAATATAGGATTTGTGATTGGGAGTTTTCATATGGGCGGTATTGAAGCGGTAAATAAAGAGATAACAGAGGCACTAGCCATGAAATATCAAGTGTATTTGGTGAATTTCACAGGGGAAGGTACGTACATGACACCAAATGAAGACGTGCATAGCATATTTTTTCCTAAAATCAATAAGTGGAAAAGGATTCTTATTTCGCTCGCAATAAGAGGCATTATACCAATAAACTGGCAGCGTCTATTTGCGATACAAATCGCTCATTTGAATGCATTGATAGAGCAAAAAAATATGGAGAGCCTTATTATTTCACATCCAATGGTTGCAGCGTTAGTGCCGTATTTAAATTTAGAGAAAACCAAAGCAATTATTTGGGTACACTCGCCAGCAGAGCAATTAGAGAAAGAAATTGTTGGTTACAAAGACATCTTCTATCGAGGAGTAAAGAAAGCCAGTCAAATAATAGTTATTACCGAACATGACAAAATTGCATGGATAGAATATACAAATAAAGTTCTTTTTATTCCAAATATGCTCACGTTAGCTCCTGAGGGAAATCGAATATCTGATTTAACGCAAAAAAAATTGTTATTTTGCGGAAGGATAGATTATCAACATAAAGGGATTGATAGACTATTAACGATATTCGAAAGCGTTTCAGAGATAGGTTGGGAACTCGTTCTTGTAGGCACAGGGAAAGATTTAAAAAAATTAAAAAAAGCATTGAAAAAAATAGATACTATAAAGCATATTGAAGCAGTTTCACATAGAGAGTTACATCAATACTATAGTACATGCTCGATTTTTCTTCACACATCTAGATATGAAGGGTTTGGTCTTGTAATTATAGAAGCAATGGCATTTGGGCTCCCGGTTATCAGCTTCAACACCACAGGTTCAGAAGAAATATTAACTGGAAAATATGGTATTTTGATACCCCAAAATGATATAGAACAATACGTTGTAGAATTAAAAAAAATGATGTTATCTATTGAGACAAGGCGTGTTTGGCAGGAGAAATCATTACAGCGAAGTAAAGATTATCTACCAAGAGAAATTTTAGGTAAATGGCAAGATATCTTATGATGCGAATAATGATAGCTTAGTAAGGGAGAGATATTTTGTGCATATAAAGACAACACAGATAACTAAAATAATTGGGAGTACATTTTTGCTATCCATCTTTGCACAGTTATTGGGCTTAGTAAGAAATATTTTGCTAGCAAAGGAATTTGGCATAGGTGGTGTGATGAATGCGTTTCTTCTAGCCAATACCTACACTAATTTAGTGAGCAATATCACAGTATCGGCAATTGCAGTTGTGATTATCCCTTACTTGATACAAGAGGGGGAAAATGGGGGGAGAGAAGATACACTTCAAACCTACATGGCAACTATGTGTTTATTTACTGCTTTTCTATGTTTAGGAATAGGGATTATAGGTTACTTTATCTTTCCTTTGATTAGCGAAAATGCGAATTTGGCTATTAGGCTGATGCTACTACTTATGATTATTCCATTTTTTAGAACAGGCTCTGCATTCTTAGGGGCATTACGCAATTTTAAAAAAGATTTCATTACATCTAAAATAGCGTTACTTGTTATGGCGATTATTAATGTAAGTTATTTACTCTTAGCTTCTTCACCAACAATTAGTGGTATTGCATTAGTGTTAAGTGGATCATATGGTGCAGAATATGTCATACTGAAATTAAAGAATAGGTCTTATCACTGTGCTTTGAAGTGGGAGTGGCGAGAGCCTGCTTTTCAAAAATTAGTTCGTCAATCTGCACCGCTCATGGTCACAGAAGGCGCTTTTCAGCTTAGCGTATTATTAACAAGTTCAATTATGGGATGGTTGAGTGTAGCTTATTTACCAGCAATGAACTATGTTAATATCCTTGTTAGCATTGTCCAAGCTCTATTGCTGCTAAATATATTGACCGTCCTCTTTCCAAAGATATCATGGCTGTTTTCAACGGATACAAAGGCTGCAAAAGAAGCGTTACTTCATTACATGAGTTGGACAAACATGATAGTAATCTGGGTAGTAGCTATATTTATTGCAATTGGAGATAAGATTATAGAAATGTTGTTTCAACACGGAGCATTCACCACTGCTAATACCCAGATGGTTTACGCCTTTTTGATAGTCACTGTTCTTGCGCTTCCAGGTCTGGTAATTAGGGATTTTTTATATCGCGCCTTTTACGCATTGGGAAATACAAAAAACCCATCTTTTATTTCGTTAAGTGCTATTGTAGGCGTAATAGTAATGCTGTTAGTTCTTTTACCGCTTCAAAATGTTTACTTGCTCCTAAGTATTCCTGTCATTACAACCTATTGTTCGAGCATCTGGGCATATAAAAAACTGCAAGGATTGATAGGTAAAATAGATGTGTCACATAAGCTTTTAAAACAACATGGGATAATGGTGATCCAAGCATTTATGATGGGGTGGATCTTATATTTAATCAAGTCAGAACTTTCCTTCAACGTATATATAAATGTACTGATATTGTTGGTGTTAGGAATGATAATATACGTGTGTGGCCTGTTAGTAGCAACAAGAATAAGGAGGTGTTCGGCATGGATGAAATTTTGATTATGAGTTCGGTGCATTGTTGGAATGATGTGAGAATGTTTCATAGAGAGGCTAACAGTTTGGCTGAAAATGGGTACAAAGTGAAAGTAATAGCAGTAGAGACAGACACAGCTTATACAGGAAAGCATTGTAGATTAAATGTAGAAACAATCCAGAAAATACCACTTGGCAAACGATATAAAGTTTGGTATCGATTTTATCATATCGCTAGAATTTCGCCAGCTAAAATAATTATTTTCCATGATCCAGAGTTATATATCATAGCTTATTTTCTAAAGAAATTTACAAATAAAAAAATAATTTTTGATATGCACGAAGAATTTCCAGCCTCCCTTTTATATAAGAAGGTTGGGAAATATAAGTTACCAAGATGGGTAGTTTGTTTTTTAAAAAAAATAGAGCAGCGAATATTGCCTGTTTTTGATGGCCTTTTTTTTGCGGAAGCTTATTATAAGGATATCTATGGGGATGTGTGTGTTCAGGGAATCGATGTGCTGAATTATCCGGTACTTTGTAAGGAGACAAATAATCTGAAAGTGGATTCAGATGTAGTTAAACTTATTTATGCAGGGGCATTACATGAGGTGCGAGGGTTTTTTGAGATGCTAGAACTTGCTAGGCTGTTGAAAGAGGGTAATCACCCATTCTCGCTTAAAATTATTGGCCCAGGATCGAATAGGTTGATAGAGCAGGGACAGGAATATATAAATAAACATGGCTTGAGGGAATATGTCTCGATTTGCCCTTATATGGATTTTGCCCTGTTGGAGCTGGAATATCAAAAAGCCGATATTGGCCTAGCTTTGCTTCATGAGACACCGAATTATGTAAAATCGTTAGCTTCTAAATTATATGAATATATGAGTTACGGAATTGTGAGTGTAGCCTCCGATTTTCCATTATGGAAAGAACTTTTGATGAATACAGATGCAGGGATTACAGTTAATCCAATGAATATAAACGAGGTATATTATGATGTGGTAAAGTTGATAAATGAAGTGCCTTACCGAAAACAGTTAGCGAAAAATGGTCTGAAAGCACATGTGAATGACTATAATTGGGGAGTGGAGGAAGCAAAAATACTGAGATTTATACAGCAGTTAGAAACATAAAATAGTGATGCAAAGGCCGGAGAACTGGAATTTTTATAGGAATCTCTATTCTAGGAGTAGTGCTTTTTATGAAGTGATGTTTAGCTAGCTAATAGATGCAGATATGAAAAAACATGGAGGGTTAAGGTCCATGTTTTTTCATTGCATATACGGTGAAAAATTCGTAAGTTCATGGAGTACTCGAAAATACGGATTTCCATTTTCAGCGTTAAAATATTAATATGTCTTGAAGAACTAGTGTTTATACACGTTTAAGATGAAAATAGTACTGGTATCTCTGATCGCAATGCTCAGTCACGACCATCTTCCACAATCGAAAGTTCACTATCTACATCGAAGAAATGCGATTTAGACATCTCAAACGCGTATTTAATTTTCTCGAATGGTTCGTGGTTCGAGCGCGAGTCAACACGTGCAACAAATTCATGTGTACCAACTTTAGAGTGGAGCATGAACTCAGCGCCTGTAAGCTCGGCAACGATAATTTCAGCGTCAAAAGTAGAACCTGGGCTTGCTTCGATAACAAGCGGCTCATCGTGAATATCTTCTGGACGAATACCAAAAACGATATCTTTGCCAGCATAGCCTTTGTCATTCAACACTTTCAGCTTACCTTCCGGAACTTCAATTGTGAAGTCATCGCCGACAAATTGTGTTCCGTTTAGTTTACCTTTAAAGAAGTTCATTGCTGGGCTTCCGATGAAACCGGCAACGAACATGTTTACTGGGTGATCGTATACTTGTTTTGGTGAACCGACTTGTTGGATAACGCCGTCTTTCATAATAACGATACGTGTCGCCATTGTCATCGCTTCGGTTTGGTCATGGGTTACATAGATCATTGTTGTGTTTAATTGTAAATGTAGTTTCGTGATTTCGGCACGCATTTGTACACGTAGTTTCGCGTCTAGATTCGATAACGGCTCATCCATTAAGAAGACTTTTGCGTCACGAACGATGGCACGGCCTAAAGCTACGCGTTGGCGTTGTCCACCAGATAGTGCGCTTGGTTTACGTTTTAAGTACTCGGTTAAGCCTAAGATATTGGCAGCGTGCTCTACGCGTGTTTGGATTTCGGCTTTTGGCATTTTGCGGAGTTTTAGACCGAATGCCATGTTATCGTATACTGTCATATGTGGATATAACGCGTAGTTTTGGAAAACCATTGCGATGTCGCGGTCTTTCGGTGCGACGTTGTTCATGACTTTGCCGTCAATGCTTAGTTCGCCTTTTGAAATTTCTTCAAGCCCTGCGATCATGCGGAGTGTCGTTGATTTACCGCAACCAGATGGTCCAACGAAAACGATGAACTCCTTGTCCGCGATCTCCAAGTTGAAATCCTCTACTGCTGTTACTTTGTTATCGTATATTTTATAAATGTGCTCGAGTGATAGTTGTGCCATGTTTATTTACTCCCCCATCAAATTGTTTTTAGCGTTGAGTTCATTGTATATGAAAACGCTTTATGGAGATATGTCAGGTTGCACAAAGAATGAAAATTTTTGTTGGGCAGGTTGCATAAAGAGAGTGTCTGTTGTTTGGAGCAAATCAATTATTTTCTTCAATAGTAGTCAATATAATTTTGGTACGCCTTCATCTTCTATAATATTCATAAATTTTTTCACATCCGTTATAATCCATGGTTTACTGGTAGAAACTAGTATTTCTGATTTTCGTAAATCGCTTAAAATGTCAGAAGTGTAGGTTTTAGAGGTAGAAGAAAATTCAGCTAAAAGTGGGTAACTTATGAAATTAGGAAGCTCGATAATGTTATCGCTTTTGTGGAAACCTTTATCCAAAAACATCAGAATGCAAAGTAGGACACGTTGCTTTGAGTTCAATAAGTTTTGTAAATAATTTGTGTACAGTTTATCTCGACTAACTTCCATATGATAAGTTAGAATAATGTTTTTTGGATCTTCGGCCAGCATAACATTTTTGAAGAAGTTAAAATCTATTTTCCACCAGACGACATCGGTAAGCGCGATACAGGCTGGTCTGTTTGTTGACATTTCGTCGTAGAGCCTTAGTGTGGCTATGTCACCAGGGCTTATTAGGAATTGGTATTGATCCGTGTAATTTAAATCGTGGTTATACTTCATGTAGCCAGATGTTACTAAATAGACGTACTCATTATACGAACTACGTAACTCAACGCGATCTCCTTTCTTAATTCGTTCTTGGTGTGTATATGAATTAAACTTAATTTCTTTTTTGAGCATCTTGATAATGTTTTTATTGGAACTAAAAATTTCTAACGTGTCTTTTGAATACATAATTACCCCTCCAATTTTTATTAGCAGTATACTGGTATTTTCCCCACTAAGTTTAGTTTAAATCCATTCATACGAACATTAAAGAACTGATTTCGGTTTATAAAATATAAATATAAACTGAAATAATTGCAAATGGTTTAAAAAAATTTTTTTTAAAAAATGATAAATAACACATAAAATGCGAAATGCGAATGACACTGGTAGTATACATTGCTATTTTCTGTTCATCCAGCGATATATTTTAAGAAAGTATGGAAAAATTTCAGAACAGTAATAAAAAATGCTACTGAAAACCGAAAATCAAAATTGGAGTATACTAATCTTTGTAGAAAAGAGCAAATTGCAACAGATAAGAAAACAATCGAAAGACACGTAGGAAAGCAAGTTGAGACTAGATAACTGCAAAAGATATGACTAAAAATTCATAATTAGTGTGCAAAAAGAAGACGTATGAGAACAATGAGGGGTTTTTTAGTAAGTCAAAAGCAGGTATACTCACATATGTAGATAACGAAAGGATGACGAGCTATGGAAAGTTTAGAGTTGATAGGTAACATACAAGAACACTTATTGAACCGTTATAAAAATGATCCATTTGCAAATAAACATATCGAGCTATTGAAAGTGAAAAAAGCAACAGATATTTGGCATTACGTTGATAGTGAAAAATATTATATATGTTTTTTAGAAGGTGCTGCCTGTTTGGAGGAGCGAATTCATAGAAGTTCAAGTTTTGGAAAACCAAGCCTGAATAGTATATTGCTTTTTAAAAACGAAATCTACGATATTGAAAAATATTTTATAGAAGAGAATTCTAAAAAAAGCTTACAGACACTTACTCCTTGCTATATCATGTTCATCGAGAAATTTTATATACATGTATTACTTGAAAGTGGGTTTCCATTGGATAAACAATTATTTCAAAATCATATTAACCAAGTAGGAATAAAAATGTTACAAAATAAAGTGAAATGGTTATCGCTCCCAGCAGATCAGAGATTATATGAAGTTTTAAAGTGGTGTATCCATTCTTCAGAAGAAACCAAGCTACCAAAGTATATTACTCAAGATACAATTTCGAAAATTTCGAATATTTCTAGAGAATATACTAATATGCTACTCAAAAAGCTTCAACAAGAGGGATTAATAACTTTACATCCGACAGCAATTAATTGAGAAACGAATATTAGTGGAGGATTGAAAAATATGGAATCGCCATTTATGGATCTTTATGGAAAAGAAACTGTGAAAAAGAATTTCAGCTATAGTGAATTTTTAAAGATTTTATTAGCAAGTGGAGTTCCTTTTGTGAAGCAGGAAATTCCAAATCACCAAATTTTATTAATTGAAAATGAACCAAATAAGGATGTCTACTTTGTGGAAGATGGTGTTATCTTACTTAATAGTAATAGAAACGTTGTCCGAATTGTCGGTTCGAAACAAATTATTGGTTTGAATGGCGATGCACTTGTGGATGAAAGTTTTTATACTGCCACTGCGATTAGCAAAGTTACCGCCTACATCTTTTCGAAAAAAGAAGTATTACAAACATTGATGAGTATGCAAGAAGGTTGGTTGTATATATACCTAAATAATCAGGAAAATGAAAAAATTATGAACCGCAGATACGTATTAATGCGACAAAACGGCGAAGAACGCCTGAGAGATGCGCTGAACGAACTAGCTGAAAACTATGGTATTTCAAAAGGTGACTATATATATATCCCTAAAATCTTCACTCGGAAAATAATAGCTAGCTATACAAATTTGTCAGTTAAATCATTAGCAAGAATTATGAAGGTATTAATTGAAGAGGGTTTTCTAGTATATGACTCTAAACAATTACTATTAAGTAATGAATGAGAGAGGGGTGATTGAATGATCGCGTGCAATACATCATAAATGCACGAGGAGTCTTGTGAAGTATCAAAGCTCTGGTTTTAATGGGGAAAATATCAATACATGGAGGAATTTAATTAATGAATAAGAATATGAAGAAATTAGTAGTTTCTATGGTCGCTTTCAACGTAGTAGCAAGTACGATGATTACGGCAATGCCAGGAATGGGTATGGCAGCGGAGAATCAGGGATCGGCAGCAGAACAGAAATTGCTGGGAGCTGGATTAACAGCGAGTAAAAGCTTAACGGAAAGTACAGAAATTAGTAATTTGCTTACTTGGACACCCAGTATATTTATAAGTCCGTATACCAATATAAATTTAGGGTTACAGTATGCAGCACCTGATGCTAATGGATGGAATACTGCTCTTAGTGATTATGGAAATGATATCTTATCTGTAAAATCAAATGGTGACGGTTCGTATGATTCAAGGATCAAACCCAAGTTGGTGGGGGGGAAGTATAATGTAGCAGGATCATACAAGAAATTAATTACTACAATTCCAGGGCATAAATATAAGTTTACCTATAAGGCAACTAATATAGCTATTTCTCAAATGAGTGTAGCTGTAAGAAATGGTTCTACTTATGAAAGCACCCTTATATCACCAGCAGGAAATCTTTGGAACGTTATTACTGGGAGCTTGGAGACAGTTGAATTTACAGCGACATCTACACAGTCATCAATTTGGATGAACGTAATTTCGACATCATATACAGCTACAGGAACAATTAGACTAGCTGATTTATCATTGAATGATACAGATGCTATTCAAGATACAACATTAACTCCACTAAACACAAACAGTACAACTGCCACTGGAACAGGCGAACCAGGTGGAACAGTCGTTATTAAAAATGGCGGTACTGAAATTGGCAGAGGAACGGTAGACGGAAGTGGTAATTACTCAGTTATAATTCCAAAACAAGCGGCGGGAACGGTTGTAGAAGCCACGGTATCTGCTAAAAGTATGACATCAAGCGCGACTCAAACAGTAACACAAGGCGCTATTGTTAAGCCAACAATCAATACAGTCAATGATAAAGCAACATCAGCATCAGGGACAGGCGAACCGAATTCTACACTAACATTAAGCACAGCAACTGGAAACTACACAACAATGGTAGACGGTTATGGTAATTGGTCTGTCACCATTCCAAAACAAGTAGCTGGCACGAATGTAGATGCAACATCTGTTAAAAATGGTATCACTAGTCCAAAAGCATCGACAGTAGTTCTAGACGTAACTGCACCAGATGCACCAACTATTAGCGCGATGGATAGCCAAGCTAGCACAATCAAAGGATTAGCGGAAGCTAATTCGACAGTGAAATTATATGCAAATGATGTTTACATTGGCGCAGTGACAGCGAATGCATCTGGGAATTATAGCCTGGAAGCAGGACCTTACACAGCAGGAACAAAAATTTCTGCAACAGCAACCGATGCAGCTGGAAATGTGAGTGGTAAAACAGACATTACGGTTACCGCAGCTACAATTAAAATTCCAACAATAAATACTATTACTGACCAATCAACAACGGCATCAGGAACAGGTGAGCCGAACTCTAGTTTAACACTTGTAACAGCAACAGGAAACTATACAACGATGGTAGATGGAGCAGGTAACTGGTCTATGTCAATTCCGAAGCAAGTAGCTGGAACAAATGTAGATGCAACATCCGTTAAAAATAGTGTTGTTAGTCCGAAAGCATCGACGACAGTTGTAGATGTAACGGCACCAGACGCGCCAGTCATCAATGCGATGAACAGCCAAGCGACAACAATCAAAGGAACCGCAGAAGCCAATTCGAAAGTCAAATTATACGCAAACGACGTGTATTTGGGTGAAGTTACGACGAATGCATCCGGCAATTACAGCCTGGCAGCAGGACCTTACACAGCAGGAACAAAAATTTCTGCAACAGCAACCGATGCAGCTGGAAATGTCAGTGTTAAAACAGACATCACGGTGACGGCAGCAACAATCAAAACACCAGTTATTAACACAATCACAGATCAATCAATAACAGCATCCGGAACTGGGGAACCCAATTCGACTTTATCTCTTAAAATCGATAACTTAATCTATACAGCTACAGTGGATGGTAATGGAAATTGGTCGACCAATATCGCTAAACCAAAAGCGGGTATTATTGCCGAAGCAACATCTGTGAAAGATGGTATAACGAGTGCAAAAGCAACGACGACAGTACTGGATATTACAGCACCAGATGCTCCTAAGATTGATGCGATGACAGATAAAGCAACAGCTATCAAAGGAACAGCGGAAGCGAATGCAACAGTGCAACTATATGCGAACAATACACTTATCGGTAATACGAAGGCGGATCAAAATGGTAATTATACACTTGCCGCAGGTCCATATGCAGCAGGAACGAAAATTTCTGCAACAGCAACAGATGCCGCAGGAAACACGAGTAGTAAGACAGAAATCACAGTAACCGCAGCAGCGATTGCGACACCGACAATCAATACTATTACAGATAAATCAACAACTGCATCAGGAACAGCAGAACCAAACTCTGCACTAAGCCTGAAAATTGCTGGAATCACGTATGCTGTCCCAGTAGATAGCAACGGAAATTGGTCTACTGTTATTCCAAAACCAATGGCAGGAACAGCTGTAGAAGCGACATCCGTATTAAACGATATCACGAGTGCGAAAGCAGCAACAACAGTTATTGATGTCACCGCACCAGATGCACCAATTTTACAAACGGTGACAGATAAAGATACCCACATTAAAGGTACTGGTGAAGCAAATACAACCGTAACAATTACACTACCAAATAATTCGAAAATATCAGGAATCGTCGACGGAAATGGTCGTTTCGACATTATTATTCCAAAACAAGTCAAAGATACGACAATAAGCGCAACGTTAACAGATGCCGCAGGGAACGTAAGTGCAACAGGTTCAACGATTGTTGTACACCAAGGACCAAGCGCTCCAACCCTAAATGATGTGACAGATAAATCGACAAGCGTGAACGGAACAGGTGAACCAGGCGACACCATCACAATCAAAATCACAGATAATGGTTCAAGTATTTCGTACACAGGGAAAGTAGATGACTTCGGTGACTATTCGATTCCAGTGGACAAACCAAATGCAGGCGCAAAAGTAGAAGCGATTGCGAAAGATGATTCAGGCGCACTAAGCCCTAAAGCAAGCACAATTGTTAAAGATGTCACCGCACCAGATGCACCGCAAGTACAAGGCATCCAAGACACAGATACGAAAGTAAAAGGAAAAGGCGAGCCAAACTGTGATGTCAACGTGAAATTACCATCAGGTGGCATCGTGAATGGCAGAACAGATAGCGACGGTAATTTTGAAGTAACGATTCCAAAACAACAAGCGGGTAAAGTGATACAAGTGACCTTAACAGATGATGCAGGAAACGAAAGCAAACCGACATCTATTACTGTTCAAACGAGTGTTATTGCGAATCCAACGATTGACCGTGTTACAAATCAAGATACAAAAGCAACAGGAACAGGTATTGCGGGCGCTACAGTTACTGTGAAAGCAAATGGTGTTTCTTACACAGGCGTTGTTGATACAAGTGGTAAATATTCCATTGCGATTCCAAAACAAGCAGCAGGAACTTTGGTAACGGCAGAACAAGCGAAAGATGGTAAAACAAGTGGTTCTGTGAATACAACGGTAGTGGACGATCATACACCAAGTAAGCCAAACGTAAACCCAGTGAAAGACTCGGATACAGCTGTAACAGGTGATGGCGGAACGAAAGGTGACACAATTAAAGTAACGACACCAGATGGCAAAACGTATACAGGTGTGGTAGGCGATGATGGTAAATGGTCAGTTGTCATTCCAGAACAAGCAGCAGGCACAAAACTGGATGTTATTGCAGAAGCACCAGCACCAAATGGCAAGACAAGTACTCCAGAAACGGTAACCGTACTAGACAATCACACCCCAGCTAAACCAAACGTAAACCCAGTCAAAACAACCGATGCAGTGGTTACTGGTGATAATGGGACAAAAGGTGACACAATCAAGGTAACAACACCAGACGGTAAAACGTATACAGGTATCGTTGGTGATGATGGTAAATGGTCTGTAGCCATTCCACCACAAGCGGCAGACGCAAAACTGGATGTTATTGCTATCGCACCAGCACCAAATGGCAAAACAAGTACACCAGCTTCAGTCATCGTGCAAGATGACCGCACGCCAGCAACACCAAACGTCAACCCGATCAAAGATTCTGACACAAAAGTAACAGGCGATGGCGCAACAAAAGGTGACACAATCAAAGTAACAACACCAGATGGTAAAACGTATACAGGTATCGTAGGCGACGACGGTAAATGGTCGATTCCAGTACCAGCACAAGCAGCAGGCGCTAAAATCGATGTTATCGCGATTGCTCCAAGTGGTAAAACGAGCCCTACGAAACAGGTAACTGTAGTAACAACACCACAATCTGGAACGATTACGGCGAATGACTTTACCATTGGCCAAGACAAGTATTTCGTTGGTAATTTTACAGGAGATGTGAAATCTTTCCGTGTGACAATCGGCTCTAATGTTTACACTGGTGGCTCAATTGACGCGGCGAAAGGCACCTACACGTTCTACGGACTTGATAAAGCAACGGCTGTAGGCACATTCAAAGTTGAAGGTCTAGACAAATATGGCAACGTACTTGATACGAAAACAGCCAAAATCGTAAATAAATCTTCAGATAACACACCAGGAACAGGATCTGTAACAGCGAACGGCTATGTGATTAATAAAGACAAACAAGTTACTGGTAAATTAACAGGCGATGTGAAGTCTATCAAACTAGTTTATGATGGTGTGACTTATTCAGGCGGAACAATTAACGCAGACGGCACATTCAGTTTCTACGCCCTGAACACAATCTTAGATAAAACTAAATCAGCACGTATCGATGGCTACGACGCAAAAGGCAACAAAATAGCGACAAGCGCGATTTCATTAACAAATGCGAATGACGCTGGCTCAGGTGTAGGAAGCGGAACAATTAAAACAGATTCCTTCGCACTTGGCACTGATAAAAACATCACAGGAACGTTCACAGGAGATGTGAAATCGATCAAAGTAAGCGTAGATGGTGTTGTGTATAGCGGTGGTACATTAAATCCAGACGGCACTTTTAGTTTCTACGCAGTCGATAAAATTGCCACAGTAGGACAAGTTGTTTTCGTTGATGGCTATGATAAAAATGGCAACAAAATAGCGACATCTGTCGTAAATGTAGCTAAAAATGTACCTGTAACAGTAGGAACAATCACACCAAATACGTTCACGATTCCAACAGATAAATATCTAACAGCAAGCTACACAGGCGATGTAAAATCGGTAGCAGTCTTTATCAATGGCGTTAAAAATAGTGGTGGAACGGTTGCAAACAATCAAGTCAACTTCTATATTGGTAACAAAATCAGCTCGACAAGTGATGTTGTGGCGATTGAAGCATATGATGCAAGTGGAAATATCCTACAACGCAAAAACGTGACGATTAACGGTCCACAAGTTGCCACAGGAGAAGTAACACCAGCGCCATATACGATTGGTAATTCTACATTGACAGGTACGTATACAGGCGATATAAAGACAGTCCAAGTAAAAATCAATAATGACACGTATTCAGGTGGAACCGTATCAGGTGGGGCTATCAGTTTCTATGTTGGAAACAAAATTACAGCTACAACGGATGTAGTAACTCTTTATGGTTATGACAGTAAGGGCGTATTAGTAGATACGAAAACAGTATCTGTCAGCAAACCAGCCGTTGGAACAGGAACCGTAACACCAGCCCCATTCACAGTACCAGGCGATAAATATTTGACTGGAACATATACTGGTACCGTTAAGTCAGTTATTGTGACAATTAATGGCGTGGAATATAGTGGTGGTACTTTAGAAAATAACACACTGAATTTCTATATTGGTGACAAGATTACTTCTGCCACAGACGTAGTTACAGTCAAAGCGCTAGATGCTAACAAAAATATTATTGATACAAAAACAGTAACACTCGTAGCAGCCAAACCAGAAGTAGGAACGATTGTACCAGCATCCTTCTCTCTGAAAACAAGCTCGATTACAGGGACATATACAGGAGAAGGCAGAACCTTACGTGTCACAGTAAATGGAACAGCTTTAGCGGTAGGTGGTACAGTATCAGGCGGGAACCTAAGTTACTATGTAGGCATTCGCAACAAAATTACAGCAACAACAGATGTCGTAAAAATAGCATTACTGGATAAAAATGGTCTTGTGATGGAAGAAAAAACAGTAACAATTGTAGAGTAAACAACTCAAGTTATGGAGCTGGGCGAACAAGCACATTCGCCCAGCTCTAAAATTGAAATATGAAAGGAATAGTCCACATATGAAAAAGAAATTAATTATGATTATATCAGCATGTTTTCTAGCAATTGGATTGACAGCTTGCGGAAATACAGAAGATACACCAAAAACAGAAACAGCTACAAAACTACAAAATGATATTAAGAAAACAGTTGAGACACCAGAATTAGACCTCCAAGTAGTATCCGTAAAAAGCGGTTATGCTGAATCCAGCGATAAACAGAAACAGATGTTGATCGTTGAAATGAACATCAAAAACACATCAAAACAAGAAAGTGGCGCCGGGGCAGCAGACTTCGTAGTCAAAGCAGACAACGGTAAAACATACAAAGTCTACGGACTAGAAGCTAAAAATTTCGGTGATGTTATCGCAGCAGGTAAGACGCTAACAGGAAAAGGCTATTACGAAATTCCAAAAGATACAAAAGCAGTTACTTTTTACTACGAACCCGCAGGTAAAAGACAAGCAGAATGGCATTTAAACGTACCAGCTAAATAAAATTATTCAGTCTCGAATGAAATGAATAAGAAAGGTGAATGCAATGAAAATCACAACAATAGGTTTAGGATACATCGGATTACCAACTTCTATAATGTTTGCTACAAGTAACCATCAAGTTCTAGGAGTGGATGCGAATGCAAATGTTATTGACACATTAAATAATGGTTATATTCATATTGAAGAAGAAGGTTTACAAAAACTTTACAACAATGCACTGAAAGCACAGAATTTCAAAGCAAGTTTGACTCCAGATTATTCCGATGCTTTTATCATTGCCGTACCAACTCCAAATAATGATGACGCGCAAAAGTCATGTGATTTAAGCTATGTCAAATCGGCCGTTAGAAGTATCCTACCATATTTACAAGCTGGAAACTTAGTTATTATCGAATCAACTATCGCACCAAGAACGACAGAAGATGTTATCAGTCCAATGATTGAAGCAACTGGTTTTACAATTGGTGAAGATATTTATTTGGCGCATTGCCCAGAGCGGGTGTTGCCAGGTAATATAGCTTATGAACTGGTCCACAACCCACGTATCATTGGTGGCGTAACGGAAGCATGTACAAAAGCAGTAAAAGAGCTATACCTTACTTTAGTAAAAGGCGAGCTCATCGAATCCTCGGCTAGTGAAGCAGAACTCAGTAAACTAATGGAAAATACGTTTCGCGATGTTAATATTGCACTTGCCAATGAACTGGCGAAAATCGGAACAGACTTAAATATCAACGCGTTAAAAGTAATTGAAATGGCCAATCGCCATCCACGTGTAAACTTACATGCACCTGGTCCAGGGGTTGGTGGACATTGTCTAGCGGTAGATCCATATTTTGTTGCCGCTGCTTCTCCTCATTTATCGCCTCTAATTCAAACAGCAAGAAAGATTAACACTTCTATGCCTGCTTTTGTGGTCAATAGTGTAGAACGGTTAATGGCTTCTGCTCCAAATAAGAAAATTACAGTTTTTGGATTAACATATAAAGGAAATATTGATGATACAAGAGAAAGTCCAGCAAAGGAAATTTCCTTAATGCTTCAGCACGCTGGTTTTGATGTAACAGAATATGATCCACACGCAAATAAAAATGAAATAATGATAGAACAAGCTTGTGAAGATAGCTCGTTACTGCTCGTATTAACAGATCATAGCGAATTTACAACGATTCCAGAAACAGCAACTGATAGAATGTCTAGAGCTCATATTTTGGATACAAAGATGATTGTGAAAAATTGTGGAGACAATGTCAAGCTACTAAATTTAGGAAATATGCATCAAAGTCTAAATAAAATAGTTCAAGAAGTCTAGAAAGGTGCCGATCAATCCATGTATTACGACCAGTTAGGTAAAAAACAAAAAGTAAAACATAAACAGGATGTAAAAATAATAGATATTTTTATTCGCAGTTTTGATCTTATTGGAGCGCTTATTGCTATCCTCATATCTGCGCCGGTTACTATTATCATAGCTTTATTGATTAAGCTGGAAGAACCAAAGGCACCTATTTTCTTCAAGCAAAAGCGTATTGGTAAGAATGGATCACCATTTTTTATGTATAAGTTCAGGTCGATGCATGTAGATGCAGAGGCGCGATTGGATATGTTACTAGCCGAGAATGAGATGGAAGGGCACATGTTCAAAATGAAAAATGATCCGCGAATTACAAAAATAGGAAAATTCATTCGAAAAACAAGCTTAGATGAGTTTCCTCAATTTTTAAATATTTTAAAAGGCGACATGAGTTTTGTTGGACCGAGACCACCATTGGAACGCGAAGTTGCCGAGTATAGTGAATACCAACTAGGGCGACTTGAAATTATGCCAGGTTGCACAGGGCTATGGCAAGTAAGTGGTCGTAACAAGTTAACGTTTGAAGAAATGGTTGAACTCGATTTGCAATATATTCGGACTAGAAGCATATGGTTGAATATCAAGATACTTTGTTTAACATTTAAAGAATTCACTGGAAAAGGAATGTAAAAAATGCGAATTCAATTATTAGGAAGTAAACTCGATTGTCTGACGATGCAAGAAACGGTTGAGGCAGCAGATAAAATAATACAGGCTGGAAAACCAGTACAGCACGTTGTTATTAATGCTAATAAAATTAATCTTATGCAAAAAGATAAAAAACTCCAAGAAATTGTAAACAGTTCGCCATTAATAAACGCTGATGGAGCTTCAATCGTACTAGCGGCTAAGCTACTAGGAAAGAAAGTACCTGAGCGCGTAACTGGCATCGATTTAATGGAAGAATTATTAAAGTTAGCGAACGAGAAAGCATATCGAATTTTTTTCTTTGGTGCGACAGAGGAAATTGTGCGTAAAGTAGTTATGACAGTTAGCAAAAAGTACCCAAAAATTCAAATAGTAGGGCATGAAAATGGATATTTCACAGAAGAGATGTCAGTGAATATTGCACATGAAATCCGATCAAGCCAAGCAGATATCGCATTTGTCGCATTCTCAAGTCCAATGAAAGAATATTGGATTCACGAGCATTTAGAACGAATGAACGTGCCATTTGTCATGGGTGTTGGTGGAAGTTTTGATGTGATTGCAGGAAAAACAAGACGTGCCCCTGTTTGGATGCAACGCTTAGGTTGCGAATGGCTCTATCGTTTTGTGCAAGAACCAGTACGCATGTTTAGACGCTATATTCTCGGCAACCTAGTGTTTTTGGGACATGTGCTAAAAGCAAAATAGAAAGTAGGAACCTTTTATGAGAGTCTTAATGATTGGACCAGATACATCAGCAAAAGGTGGAATAGCAACTGTTATTGCGAATTTCAAAGCGTATTTCGCATCAGATGAGCACTCGATTCAATATTTTACAACATGGCAAGAAGGCAGTTTTTTCAAAAGACTACAAGCAACAACACGAGCTTTTGTTCAAATTAAGAAGAAAATCCGCGAAGAAAAAATCGATATCGCACACATCCACATGGCACAACAAGGCAGCTTTTATCGCAAGTCAGTACTACTATTGTTAGTAAAAAAGAATTGTCGCGTTGTACTGCACATCCATGCCTCTCAATTTGATACCTTCTATTCAAAAAACTCCTTTCTGGCCCAGCGCTATATTCGTTGGATTCTGAACAAGCCTAATCAGGTTGTTGCGCTCAGTGAAGAATGGGCGACCTTTTATAAACAACTCACAAAAGTCCCAGTAACTGTCATTGAGAATGCTGTCAAAATGCCTGTCAATAGTAGTTATAATAGCCAAGCGAAAAATATTGTAGCTTTCGGTCGTTTAGGAGAGCGCAAAGGCAGTTATGATATTTTGAAAATTGCAAAAAATATAGAAAATAAATTTCCGAATGTACGCTTTTGTTTATATGGTGATGGAGATACAGCTGAGATAGCCGCGCAAATCAAAGAAAAAACAATTGGAAATGTAGTTTTAGGTGGTTGGGTGAAGGACGCCCAGAAAGAAAAGATTATGCAAGACGCTGTGCTACACGCATTGCCTTCTTATCATGAAGGATTACCAATGGCGATCTTAGAAACGATGTCATATGGGATACCAAATATAAGCACAAATGTTGGAGGTATCCCGCAAGTCATTAAAGATAATGAAAATGGTTTATTAATAGAGGCTGGCGATACAGAACAACTAGAATCCAAGATAATCGGCTTTTTAGCGAATGAATCACAACGCGAAAAACTCTCCAATGCGGCACGAGAAACAATAAAGAATCGTTTTGCTATCGAAGCTTACCAGAAAAAATGGGAGCAATTATACGAAAACATGGAGAAATAACGGGGACTTTTATTGGTAAAAATGGAAGTAATTACAATGAGTGAGGAGAATAAGATGGATACCTTATTTAGTATGAAAGATATTTTTGAAATTTTAAAGAAAAGTTGGTTATGGATTTTGAGTTTTGCGGTGAGTGGGTTACTGATTGCTGCATCGCTTGCTTATGTTATTATGACCCCAATCTTTGAGATGAACTCGCAGGTTATTGTGTCACAAATTGGTGTGGATCAGAGTGCGATTTCCCAAAATGCGGAAGTGCAAGCTAACCTTCAACTCGTGAACACATATCGTGTACTAATAACAAGTCCTCGTGTGTTAAGTGAAGTCGCTAATAAAATGGATAACGTGTATTCTGTATCAGATTTAACGAAGAAAATAACGGTTAGTACGGAGCAAGATTCACAAGTTATTAATATTACTGCGAAAGACGAAAATCCAAAGGTAGCTGCCGAAATTTCCAATCAAGCAGCAATTGCTTTTAAGAAAATAACGCCTAAAGTGATGCAAGTCGATAATGTAAATGTTCTCTCAGAAGCAAAGTCAACAGGAGAGACTGGGCCAATATCACCCAAACCGCTACTTATTATGGCGCTAGGACTTTTTGGTGGAGCATTAATGGGCGTTGTCATTGCTTTCATGCGCAATCTACTAAGCAATAAATTTAAAGAAGAAAAAGACCTAGATATTTTAGGCGTGCCATTATTAGGATCGATTGGGAAGTTGCCAGAACGTAATTTTGGCGAGACCAAGGAAGGACGGAGCCGTAAATGAGAAATAAGAAATTTCGTGACAAGACATCTGGTAAAAATAAACTAGTAGCAAAGAATGATACGCAATCTCCGTATGCTGAATCATTTCGTTATATCCGCTCCAATATCGATTTTTCAGGTATAGATAACGAATATAAATCGATTATGATTACTTCTCCAGACCCTGACTCCGGTAAATCCCTTATCTCGGCTAATTTAGCTATCACTTATGCAGCATTAGACAAACGCACGCTAATTATCGATTTAGATCTTAGAAAACCAACGATACACAAAATTTTTCCAGAGTGTCATTCTTCATATGGTGTTACTGGATTATTAAAAAATATTTTAGAAATAGAAGAAGCCATCGTTCCATCAGATGTTCCAAACTTGTTCGTTTTACCAGTTGGAATCACACCAGCGGACCCGGCGGCCTTACTAAATTCAGCAAAAATGAAACAACTATATACGCGGCTATATCAAGAGTTTGATTGTATTATCATTGATACGCCACCAGTCATGTCAGTGGCAGATGCCCAAACAATTTCTTCATGGGTGGACGGTTCGATATTAGTCGTGCGAAATAATTATACGAAACAAGAGAATGCTAAAAAAGCGTTACAAAAACTTGATTCAACTGGGGTCAAAGTGATTGGAACGATTTTCAACAATACCAATATGAAAATGAAAGATTACTACTATGGAGAATAAGGGGGACGCGGGGAAATTCTATGAGATAAAGAAGGTTTGGCTACATGAATCGTTATAAAAAATTAGGATGGAATACGTTGGTTATCGGATTGGGTAGTATGGGCAGTAAATTTATGATTTTTTTACTAGTCCCATTCTACACATTCTACTTAACACCAGCAGAATATGGACAGGCAGACTTACTAATGATGAGTATTTCCATTCTGGTTCCGATGTTGACATTGAGTATTGCTGACGGTGTTTTCAGGTACACGATGGATAAAATTGATGCCAAAACGGTATTTAGTTCGGCGATCGTGATCATACTATTGATGGTAGTTGTGTTGGCCATGCTGACTCCAGTTCTTCAGTGGGTTCCGTTGATTCAGGATTATTATTTGATTTTTGTCGCGATATTGGTCGTGCAAGCAGTAAGTGCCTTATTCCAACAGCAAGTACGAGCAAATGGCAAATTGATTCTGTACTCGATCGCTGGATTAACGATGTCGGTCTTACTATTTGTAGCAAACTTGATTTTTCTAAAATATCTTCATTTAGGCGTAGCGGGTTTCTTGTATGCGAATTTAATTGCCTTTGGATTCAACGCGTTATGTTTATTTTTCGGCGCTGGATTATATCGGTTATTTTCGTTTCGTGCTATTAATAAGCCGTTGCTACGGACAATGTTACTGTACTCGTTGCCGCTGATTCCTAACGCGATTTTGTGGTGGGTAATGCAAGTATCGGATCGTTATATTTTAACGTTTTTCTTAGGTGTTGGCGCTACTGGATTATATACGGTTGCTGCCAAAATTCCTAGCTTGCTTTCCATGATTAATACTGTCTTTTTCCAAGCGTGGAGTATTTCAGCGATTGGCGATGGCATTAGGAAAAGCGATACGTTTTTTGCGACGGTGTTTACGATGTTTTCCTGCTTGTTTTTTGTTGCGACGGAAGGTATTTTGCTGATTGTCCAACCTTTTGCGGGGGCGCTCTTTTCCAGCGCTTATCAAGAGGTGTGGCGCTATGTCCCGTTTTTACTAATCGCGGTGTTGCTGTCTAGTTTTTCAAGCTTTTTGGAAGTGTCCTACATGGCGGAAAAGAAAACAAAGCAATTACTGATGACTTCGTTAAAAGGTGGTGTCGTGAACGTGACATTGTCCTTTATGTTGATACCATTTATCGGTATTATGGGAGCTTCCATCGCGACGCTTGTCGGATTTTTAATCACGTGGTTGATTCGGATGAGACAGACCAATTTTTTCGGAGCTTTGGAGTTTAAAAAGGCTTTTTGGCTGAGTATGACATTATTATTTTTGCAAAGTAGCTACGTGGCGTTTATCGATATGCCAAATGTGTTTGTTCAAGCGATTTTTGCAGTCGGCTTGGTAGCTTGTCAATTTTCGATTATTAGGAAAGCTGCTCGTCAAAAGTGGCGTCGAAGTGTAGTGAAATAATAGAGGAATTAGTGGTGAATTAGAGTATGGTATTGTTTATGATTTTGTTCGTATTAGCGATTTTTTCTAGCTGTTTGGAAGCATTGGTTCCGGCGTTAGGATACGTGAATGAGTTAATAGTAGTCGGTTTTGCGGCTGTAGCGCTAGTTAAAGTGTTCTTTTTGGAGAAGGCGGAGAAGAAGGCGCTAGACGGTTGGATTTTATTATCGCTCGTGTTATGCAGTGTTTTTTTCCTCATTGCCTTTTTGCCAAATCTCTTCACGGGTGCGCATAGTACGATTTTGATGCAAGCATACACATTTTTTGGGATGACAAAATTCCTATTATTGTTTTACAGTGGTCGGATTTTGGTGAAAGGTATGGACCTAACAGCGACAATTCCTTGGATGAAGCGCCTAGCCTGGTTGTTTACATTTACGTGTTACGGAATATACGCTTTGAATCTAGTATTCCCGATTATGCAACCTTTTGATACACGTTTTGGCATGCCAACATATGATTACGGATTCGGTCACCCAGCGCCATTTAGTATGGTTGTCATTATTTTCACAGTATTACTCGTATTTTTCTCTTTACTACAAAAAAAATCACTACCATATCTTTATTTAGTGCTGAATTTAGGGTTGATTTTCACGGCAGGAAGAAGTACAGCGATTGGGATTTATCTATGTTTTTTCCTTTTACTGCTTATTTTCCCATATATTAAACGTCTTCCAGTTTACATGTATGTATTGCTCGGTGCGTTTCTAGCATGGTTTAGCTGGGATCGGATTATGAATCAATTCGGCAGTGAGAATACAGAGGCTCGCGGGGTATTGTTGCGTACATCTGTCCAAATCGCACAAGATCATGCCCCATTTGGAGCGGGACTTGGAATGTTCGGTTCCCATGCATCTCGACTTCACTATTCCCCACTGTATTATGATTACAATTTGTCCCGTGTATGGGGTTTATCAAGCGGAAATCCAGCGTTTATTACAGATTCATACTGGGCGATGATTATTGGGGAAACGGGACTTCTTGGCGCGATTTGCTTGATTGCTTTATTTATCGTCACGTTAATCGCAATTGTCCGATCTATATCTGGGGATTTCAAACTGAAACTCATCGTTGTTTTTCCGTATATTTATGCATTACTAACGAGCCCGGTAGATACACTGCTGGCCTCCGGTAGCATTATTAGTATCATGCTTGCCGTTATGTACATGATGGGCTTGTCTAGGGAAGTAACAGAAGAGGAAATACGTTAAAAAATGAGGCATCGGTAAACCAAGGATGACCAGTGACATTTCGTTTTAGAATTAGAAAAGGTGGTGGTTAATGAGGAGACGAAGTAGATGGATATGAGGTTAAGCGTTCTGGACGCCATCTCGGAAATAGTTACAAAATATAAAATATAGCAATTAAAATAAGGAGGGCATTTATTAATGTCAACGAAAAAAAATATCATCAAAAAAACTAGCACAATAGCCTTAGCAACCGTATTGGTTGGGAGCTCATTATTGAACACATTACCAGTCAACGTCTTCGCGAGTGAGACTGCACTGAAAAACGCAGTATTGGCAGCAGCACCTGCTAATGCCACAGAAGTAGCAACGTTTGCTGAACTGAAAGCAGCATTATTAAATACAAGTATAACAGATATTAAATTAACAGCAGATATTAAAGTAACAACAAGTTTTAATTTCACAACGCAAAAAAGTCTATACGGTAATGGTCATTCGATTGATATGAGTTTTAACAGAATTGGAATCGCAAAAGCCAGTTCAGTCAATCGCGTGGAAGATCTAACAATCACAAATCAAAACATATATCCGTTATTCTGGTCAGAATATACAGGTGTAAAAGTCACGTATAAGGATGTAACTTCTAGCGGTCAACAATTCGTATATAACTCTAAGGGTACAACTATTTTAGAAGGGAACATCGTAGCAAGCGCGAACCATGAAGAAGTGTATCAAGGAACAACACTTACGATTGCAGGGGGAGCAAAAGTTGATTTCACTTCTACATCTGGATGCCCTGCAATTCGTTTATATGGAAGCTTGACGCAAGAAGCCAACTCTGATTTGAAAGTAAATGCAAAAGATTATGCGATCTACGGTCATAACAGCAATACACAAATCTCTGTTGCAGGAAACATGGACTTAACATCTACCACGGAGCAAGCAATTTATACAGCAGGTTCAGGCGGAAACATGATTGTTAAAACAGGAGCTAAATTCAAAGCAGCTGCTGGTGACTTGACTGAAGAAGGTATCTCGATTACAAGTGGTAATTTGACAGTTCAAACTGGCGCTGATTTCGTAGCTACTTCACCAGGTAAACAAGGGACTGTCCAAACAGGTGGTAAATTAGTATTTGAGAACGGTTCGAATTTTGCGATTACCAATACGAATACTGTTGGATCTGTTTTTGCTAACTATGCAGGAAGTTCAACAAATATTAACATTAATTCGGATAAGGGTCTATCCACTTGGGATTCAGGCCGAATCAACGATGCATTACCGACACATAACTACAATGATTTTACAACCGCAACACTTGATTTGTCTGGTTGGGATAAAGGAAACATCAGCCAAAAGAATCTAACGTCAAACAGCGCGCAATTCAAATCACAATTTGTAAGTAAAACAACAGCGAAACTTTTCGGTGGTAGTTATGCCATGACGAATATTGCTCAAACGACTATTGATGAGCTTACAACAGATTCAACAAAAGCAACTGGTGTAGCAGAACCAAACGCAAACATCGTTATTAAGGATGCGGCAGGAAATACACTTGGAACTGGAAAAGTAGGATCAGATGGGTACTACAGTATTGCTATTCCTAAACAAGCTGCGGGTACAAAAGTAACAGCAACAGCAACAGCTAACGGTATTACTTCTTCTGCAACAACAACAGTGAAACAAGCAGCGATTGCACAAACAACGATTGCTTCTCTAACAACAGATTCGACAACAGCAACAGGAACAGCGGAACCAAACGCAGCGATTGAAATCAAAGCAAATGGGGAAGTCATCGGTTCTGGAAAAGCAGGATCAGACGGCAGCTACAGTATTACTATCTCACAACAAGATGTAGGCACAAGAGTCACAGCAACAGCGACAGTTGGCGAAGCGGCTTCATCTGCAACAACTACTGTAACACAAGGCGACTTGGATCAAACGACCATTTCAGCGCTAACAACAAAATCAACACAAGCAGAAGGAACAGCACAAGCAAACGCTGCGATTCAGATCAAAAATAGTGCTGGTGATGTACTTGGATCTGGAAAAGTAGGATCTGATGGCAAATATAGCATTACTATTCCTAAACAAGCAGCCGGAACAGTCGTGACTGCTACTGCGACGTCAAATGGTAAAACATCGACGGCGCAAACAACCGTTGTTCGCGGTGAAATTGATACAACAACGATTAACAAAGTGACAACAGAGTCCACAACTGCATCAGGAACAGCAGAACCAAATGCAACTATGGTAATTAATGACCAAGACGGCAAACAATTAGCAACCGGTCGCGTAGGATCAGATGGTATTTACAGTTTGACGATTGCAAAACAACCAGAAGGAACAGTTGTGACAGCAACAGCGACACTAGCAGGATTCACATCGGATGCATCTACCATTGTAGAACGTGATGGTATTGATCAAACAACGATTAATCCTCTAACCACAGATTCAACATCAGCAACAGGAACAGCAGAACCAAACGCAACAGTGGTTATTAAAGACCAAGACGGCAAACAACTAGCAACCGGTCGCGTAGGATCAGACGGTATTTACAGCTTGACGATCGCAAAACAACCAGAAGGAACAGTTGTGACAGCAACAGCTACTTCTAATGGTAAAACATCGAGCGCCAATACAACGGTAAAACGTGATGGTATTGAAGCGACAACGATTGCGCCATTAACAACAGATTCCACAGTAGCAACAGGAACAGCAGAACCAAACGCAACAGTGGTTATCAAAGACCAAGATGGCAAACAATTAGCAACTGGTCGCGTAGGATCAGATGGTATTTACAGTTTGACGATTGCAAAACAACCAGGAGGAACAGTTGTAACAGCAACAGCAACACTAAATGGTAAAACATCTACTGCAAACACAATCGTAAAAGATAATCGTACACCTGCCAAACCAATCGTAAACCCTGTGAAAGATTCTGACACAAAAGCAACTGGTACAGGCACAAAAGGTGATACAATCACTGTGAAAACACCAGATGGCGCAGAATACACGGCAACAGTTGGCGATGATGGCAACTGGTCCGTGACTATCCCAGCACAAGAAGCAGGCGCTAAACTAGAAGTAACAGAAACAGCACCAAATGGTAACGTAAGTCCAAAATCAGAAGTAATAGTTACGCAAACAACACAAACAGGAACAATCACAACAAACGATTTCACCATCGGTAAAGACAAATACATCGTTGGTACTTTTACAGGTGATGTGAAGAGTTTCCGCATTACAATCGGTTCGAACGTCTACACTGGCGGTTCTATCGACAGCGCGAAAGGAACGTACACTTTCTACGCACTAGATAAAGCGACAGCAGCCGGTACTTTCAAAATAGAAGGTTTAGATCAATACGGAAATGTTTTAAGCACGAAAACTGCTAATATTGTGAAGGCAAACAGCGATAACACGCCAGGCACTGGGACAGTAACAGCCAATGGTTTTGTTATTCACCAAGATAAGAACGTAACAGGTAAAGTAACTGGCGACGTTGTTTCTGTAAAATTAGTATACAATGGTGTCACATACAGTGGTGGAACCGTATCAAATGGTACTTTCAGCTTTTACGGACTCGATAAAATTACAGATAAAACCAAAGCAGCGAGCATCGAAGGCTATGACGCTAAAGGGAATAAGATTGCGACAAGCCAGATTGCGCTAACAGATGCAAATGATAGCGGATCAGGAGTTGGGACAGGAACAGTAACAGCAAACGGTTTTGTCATCAACAAAGATAAGAATGTAACAGGAACGTTAACAGGAGACGTTGTGTCAATCAGATTAGTTTATGACGGCGTAACATATACAGGCGGCAGCGTATCAAATGGCACGTTCAGCTATTACGCATTAGATAAGATTAAGGATAAAACAAAAGCAGCACGCATCGATGGTTATGACGCTAATGGCAATAAAATCGCAACAAGCGCAATTGCGTTAACAGATGCAAAGGATAGCGGATCAGGAGTCGGTACAGGAACAGTTAAAGCGAATGACTTCAATGTAGGGTCAGACACTAATATTACAGGAACATTCACAGGCGACGTAACATCGATAAAAGTTCGCGTAGATAACACAACATACAGCGGTGGATCCCTTGCTTCCGGCCAATTCATTTTCTATGCAAAAGACAAGATTACCAACACGAATCAAATTGTTTTTGTGGATGGTTATGACCGCAACGGTAACAAAATCGCAACATCAGAAGTATCTGTAGCGAAAAATTTACCAGCAACTTCAGGGACAATTACACCAAACATGTATACGATCGCAACGGACAGAACGTTAACAGCGAGCTATACAGGTGATGTGAAAACAGTATCAGTTACAATTAACGGTACAAAATATACAGGCGGAACCGTTTCTGGTGGCCAAGTAAGTTTCTACATCGGAACTAAAATCAGCTCTGTTACAGATACAGTTGTTATTGAAGGATACGATGCTTACGGACGCGTATTACAAAGTAAAGTAGTACCGTTGCAACAAACAGTACCAGTAACAACAGGAACTGTAACACCAGATAAATACACGACTCCAGGGGATAAAACATTAACAGGTACGTACACAGGAGCAGTCAAATCTGTTATCGTAACAATCAATGGAACAGAATATCAAGGCGGAACAGTAGCCGATGGTAAAATCAGTTTCTGGATTGGCGATAAAATCTCGAAAGCAACAGATGTAGTAACAATCAAAGGTTTAGACGAAAAAGGTACTGTATTAGATACAAAAACAGTTAATATCGTGGGGGCAACAGCAGAAATCGGTACAATTACACCAGCTACTTTCTCAATAAGTACAAGTGCAATTAAAGGAACTTACACTGGTGCAGCGAAAACATTAAGAGTTACAGTTAACGGCACGGCGCTTGCTTTAGGCGGAACGGTAGCAGACGGCAACTTTAACTACTATGTTGGACTGAAAAGTAAAGTAACATCGAAATCGGATGTTGTAAAAATAGCGTTATTAGATAAAAATGGTCTAGTTATGGATGAGAAATCTGTAGTTATTACGGATTAAGAGTCTATAGATTAAATAGAAGCCTCTATACGAGTAGCTGATGAGAAATCGCTACTCTGTAGGGGTTTTTTGTTGTTTAGTGAAGGTTTCGAACCAGGAGTGTAAATAGCAGTGTAGCGATTATAATAAACGTTTCGATAAAATGGTTCTCAAATTGGTAGAAATGGGATGAAGTCTAAGTTTCTTTGATTTTTATGGAGAGTGTTAAGTGATTATTATCTGCTTTTAATGAGGTTTTGGATAATTTTCAATTTGAGAGCTAATGATTCTGGCTTTTAAATAGAACGCTCTCTTTCTTTGGTTTGAACCTGAAAATGAGGCTTTTTTGATGTTGTCCTAGAAGAATAAGTAAATAGGAAAAAGAGTCTTAGTAGAATAGAGTAATACTGATATAGATTTTTCAAATGTTCATCATTATGGCACATATAAAGACAGGGAAGCCAATGAATAGTATGAATATAACGTATATTATCTACTAGAAGAATATATATACTGCAGATATTCATGTAGCACCTTTTGTAAATAGTACGGATCAAAAAACAGTTTTAGCAGAGAGCGGTATAATAATCACGTACTTAAGAAACAGACAAACAATACGCACCACAAAATAGATGAGAAGGTGATGTCATGAAAAAGAAAATAGTAGCCATTGCGCTCACAATCATGATGCCAGCACCGATGTTCGCAGGAGTTGCTCAAGCAGAAGTCATAAAGGAGCCCATGAAAGTAAGTCAAACTTTAAAAACAGGTGCGATGTTGGGTGCCACGATTCAAACAAAGAATTTATTTAAAGATGCAAGTTTTACATTATTTGGGAACCAAGGTAATCAAGGGTGGCTATATTCACAAGCAGGTTTATTCGATAATAGCCTAGCTCTAAGCAGAAATATGGTGGCAACCGGAGACGAGTATAAAGTTACCAATCCGATTGACTATCAAGTGTATGTAAAACCACTACAAATTGAAAATGAAGCAGCGATTCAAATAAGAGATGTCACAGATAATACAGGCAAGGTGAACAGCAGTTTTGGACAGCAAATGAGCGGTCTTGTTGTCGGAAAATCATACACGGTTTCCGCTGACTATCGTGTAGCATCCAGTAACATAACGGATGGCAAAAATGAATTATATTTTTCCGTAGGTAAATTAACTGGTGATGGCCTTAAAACCGATAAATCGCTTGAAAATACCAGCGTAACGATTGCAAATGATGACACGACTTGGAAACACTATTCGAAAACATTTACAGCTACTGCCACAACACAACTCATTGCTTTCGGCCAATTTCCAAACTCAACAGATGCAGGACAACAATTAGTAACGCAATATAAAAATCTGCAACTAGTTGACGCGGACCAAACACCACCAGAAGCGCCTACCGCATCGAAGGTTTATCCAACATCGAACACAGTAACAGGTAAAACAGAAGCTGGTGCGAAAATATCCGTCAAAGTAAACGGTACAGAAATTGGAACAACGACAGCAAACGGATCAGGCGATTACATCGTTACCATCCCAGTTCAACCGAAAGATACAGTTCTTGAAATTACAGCCCAAGATGCTTCTGGAAATATAAGTGACGTGATAAAAGTTACGGTGAAAGAGGAAGTATTCGCCGTAGCTAAACCCCAAACGATGATACTAGGTACGGATATTTCGAAAATGGACCCAAAAACGTTTCTTCAAGATATCAAAAACGATGGTACTAATATGACTATTGCTTTTGGAAATAAAGCATCAACCGGTACTGTTGGAACAGCCAATACGGAAGTGAAAGTAACGGATAATACCACACAAGTGACGCAAACCATCCTTGTTCCAACAACGATCGAGTATGGGGATACTATTTTCGCATCAGGAATTGAAACATCTGGCTCTTCACGTCGAGGAGTCTCTGCGATAACCATTCATCACGGTGCTAATCCTTATTTAACCAATACAGTTGCTAGATATGAGTACTATAGTTATATAAGAATACACAGTTATTTCCCTTCGACATATGTGGGTACAAAAGTATCTAAAGTAACAGACGATCATATATTAGGCACACCATACTTTGCAAAATCAGCTAATGGTACAGATACTGTCGACAGTTTTGTAAATAATTACGGTACACCAGAAGTCGAATATGGTGATGTCCTAGAATTTTATCATGCAGAAGGTAAGGCCTGGATTGAAAAAGCTGGCGAAGCAGAACACTTCGATGCTACAAACACGACAGGAAGCGGCACAACTTACTATGAAATAACGCCAGATGGCTATAAACAAGTGTTGAAGAACAATATCACAACGAAAAGCAAGACAATCAATACTGGTGAAACAGTCCAAGCAAGCGATTTTGTGACATTGCCAGCTGGAAGTAATTTGAGCGTAGCGGATACATTTATCCAAGCACCGAACGTTTCAAAAGTTGGCACGAGCACAGTAGAGGTCGAGGTAGATGAACAATTGAATTCGGGCAAATACCTCAAACGTACCTTTACAAGCACGATAACCGTGAAAGATACAATTGCTCCAACAGCAGATACGATAACACAAACGCTCGATAAAGGCGCAGCTATTCCGGCTGCAAGTACTTTCCTGACAAACGTACACGATAATGCAGACGCGGATGTAGCCGATAATATTTCGATAAGCTACGTCACACCACCAACAACGGCCACAATCGGCGTGAGAACGGCTCAAATCGCTATCCAAGATAAAGCTGGAAATAAAACGATAAAAAATGTAACGTACAGCGTTAAAGATGAGAACACCAAGATACAAGATAACTATATGCTGCATAGTGGCGATGCGCAGTTAAACACGAGTGATCTCGAAGGCAAGACGTCCGAACAAGTAGCAACCCTTCTACGCCAACAAGCAAAAGTGCAAGGTTGGGATATGACATCAGGAGCCGATTTGACGAACCAAGTCACATTAGAATCACCAGTACCGACCACATCAGGAACATACACGTTGACTTACAAATTAGGAACAGCGACAGCGACTTCACACGTTGAAATCAAAGATAATACAACTTTTGGCTTCACAGAAACACCGTCAGCACTCGGATTTAATACGACAGAAATTAAATCAAGTGAAACGACAATCGATCGCGAAAAAACAGATTGGAATGTTGGCGTGACAGATGCGAGAAATAACGGCGACCAATGGGCTGTAACAGCGACAGTGAACGGACCTTTTGAGAATATGACAGATCCGACAGCTAAAAAACTAACGAACGCCTTCACTTTCACAAAAGGCACAACAGAAACGCGAATCATAGACAATCAAGCTTTTACCATCTATGAAGGCAAATCCGATACAGAAACGAATAAAAATATTCAATGGGAAAAAGATCAAGGTTTGCGCATGAAAGTCAACACAACCGGCGTCAAAGCAGATGAAGATTATCAAACAAGTATCACCTGGACATTGAACGATACACCTTAATAAAAATAACGATAAAGGATGTGATGCTAAGAGAATCGCAGGATATTTCTTAACATGGCAGAATACAAGTAAGACCAAGTGATCTCGGGGTAGCTTCATCAAATCCTGGCACTTCAAAGGAGAACTTTTCACATGACAATCAAAAAATATGCAGTAATCGGTTTAGTAACAATCTCAGCAGTAGCAGCAACTTTCGGTATGGGTCACCAAGCATCCGCAGCAGAAGTTGGATCGTTAACAACAGACAGCAAAGTAAGCTTCACGAAACAAGCAGAAGAAACGATTATTCCTCCAGTCAATCCACTTGATCCGGACCAACCACTTGATCCGGATGCAGGCGTAAACCCAGGAACAGGCGGCCCATTAAGCATTGGCTACGTATCCGAATTTGATTTTGGTACCCAAGAAATTTCTGGGGAAACGAAAACATACAATGCGAAACTAGACAAAGTTAAAGTTGGCGGTGAATATGTAGACGCACCAAACAACGTGCAAGTAACCGATAACCGTGGGAATAACGCTGGTTGGAACTTAACAGTAGCGCAAAATGGCCAATTAAAAGACGGCTCAGCACGTGACCTTGAAGGCGCAGAAATCGCGATTACAAAAGGAACTGCGATAACAAAAACTGGCGCAGGCGTAACAGCACCAACTGTGAATCAACAAATCAAATTGAACCCGAATGGTACAGCATCAATGGTTATGAATGCAACAGCCAATCAAGGTATGGGTCAATGGGTAGACAAATTTGGAGCAGATAACACTGCAGCAGCAGATGCTGTAACACTAACAGTTCCAGGTAAATCAGCGAAATATGCCGATTCTGATTATGCAACAACGTTAACATGGACACTTTCTGATACACCTCAATAATAATTTTTGAATAGAAAGATGGATGCCTCGCTAGGAATGTTAGCGGGGTATTTTTTGTGTGAAAGAGCGAAAATAATTACAGAAGTTGGGTTTTCTCGTGGTATACTTGAATGAAGAGCATATGCAAAGGAGAGTCTTGATGAAAAATGTAATTATAGTTGGAGACGGCGGGCATAGTAAAGTTATTAGAGAGTGTATAGAGCAACAAGGTGAGTACGCGATCATCGGTATTTTAGATAATAAATATACAAGTTATGAAGAAATGGATGGACGATTTATGGCTCCATTTGATGATTTTGAGAAGTTTCAAGAGGACGGAACGCTTTGGTTTATCGCTATTGGAGATAATAAAGTTCGTGCGGAGGTTGCCGCGAAAATGGGAAATGTCCCGTACGCAACGGTTATTCATCCAACAGCGATTGTTTCGAAAACGGCTGTGATTGAGCCTGGGAGTGTGGTTATGCCTGTGACGGTTATTCAACCAGATTGTGTTATTGGCAAGCACGTGATTATTAATACTGGGGCGATTATTGAGCATGATGTGATTATTTCGGAAGCGGCTCATGTTTCACCTAGAGCAACTGTAACTGGTGGTGTGAGGATTGGTCGTGGGGCTCATGTTGGGGCTGCTGCGGTTGTAAATCCAGGGGTTGTGCTGGGTGAGTTTTCTGTTATTGGAGCGGGCGCTGTCGTGACAAGGGATACGGATGAGTTTGGGACTTATGTTGGGGTGCCGGCGAGGAAGTTGTAAGAAGGAGTTTGGAGTTTTATTCGTTTCTAGCTTCAACGGCCAGCTACTCGAAAACTTCACGCCCGCATAAAAAGCAAGGGCGGCTTTTTAATGCGGCCGCTCCAGTTTTTTTCGGAGCTAACGGGCCGTTTCAGCTTTTCGCTAGATCCAGCTTCGGAAGCCAGCCCCTCGAAATTTTCGTGGCCTCCATAAAAGTCAAAGAGGGCTTTTACTGCGCCCCTTAACAATTTTTTTCGGGCCTAACAGCGGATTAAGAATAATTTGGCGATAGTTCAACGCGTGACAATCATATTCTATGGGAATGCTCTGGGATTTGACGTATCATCGCTTCCCGATCTAGCTTCACGGGCTAGCTCCTCGAAAACTTTAAGCCCTCCATAAAAAGCAAGAACGGCTTTTTACTGCGGCCGCTCCAGTTTTTTCGGAGCTGGGAGAGATAGTGGTTGAGAATAGTATGGAAGTAGCTCAAAGTATGGCAATCGTGTATGCGGGAACGCTCCGGTACTCGACGTATCATCGTTTTCAGATCCAGCTTCAAGAGCCAGTCCCTCGAAAATTTCGTGGCCTCCATAAAAGTCAAAGGAGGACTTTTACTGCGCCCCCTAACAATTTTTTTCGGGCCTAAACGGGCTCTTTCAGCTTTTCAACCTTGACTTCTATGTAAGCGTTCTATATACTGTAGTTAGTTGCTAGAGAATTGAGATAAGCGACTCCTAATTTGTAGGAGTGCGCTTTTTTTTGTGCTCTAAATACAGAAAAATTTACCAATTTATAAAATTTTACAGATTGAAAGGGGTAATCTAGAGATGGTTTTATCATGTGAGGAAGTTAGGGAAGCAATGGCGAAATTGGTCGGGGCGGAGAATTTGGTGACGGAGGAAGAGGAGTTAAAACATAGTAGTATTGACCGTTATCGGAAGTATGAGGATATTTCGGGGGTGTTTACGCAACCGATTCCAGCGGCAATTGTGAAGGCGCGAAGTACGGATGATATCGCGAATGTGTTGAAGTTTTGTAATGAAAATGGGGTTAACTGTATTCCGAGGACGGGAAATTCGGCGCTTGAGAGTATGCTCGAATCTGTGAAGCCGAATCATATTGTGCTGGATGGCTCGGGGCTTGATCGGGTGATTGAGATTGATGAATATAATATGCAAGTGACGTGTGAGGCTGGTGTGGTACTTGAAGATATTGAGAATCAGCTGCGTGCGAAGGGTTTGACGACGGGGCATTCGCCGCAATCAAAACCGCTTGCTCAGATGGGTGGGCTGGTTGCAACGCGCAGTACGGGGCAATTCTCCACATTGTATGGTGGGATTGAGGATATGATCGTTGGGCTTGAGGCGGTTTTTCCAAATGGTGAAGTGACTCGGATTAAAAATGTACCGAGACGTGCGGCGGGGCCTGATATTCGTCATGTTGTCGTTGGAAATGAAGGCGCGCTTTGTTATATCACGGAAGTTACGGTGAAAATATTCAAGTTTATGCCGGAGAATCATCGTTTCTATGGTTATACATTGGATGATATGAAAGTCGGATTTGAAATTTTGCGAGAGGTGATGGTTGCAGGGTATAAACCTTCGATCGCAAGACTTTATGATGTGGCAGACGCGGCGGGACATTTTTCGAATTTCCAAACGGATAAATGTGTGTTGATTTTTATGGCGGAAGGGCCTGTGGGGATTACGGCGGCAACGGGTGCTGGGATTGAGGAGATTGTTGCAAAATATAAACAATGTGAACAGGTGGAAAGCCAACTTATTTCGGATTGGTTTGATAACTTGAATTGGTTCCCAGAGCAGGTCGCGGAGGAGCGTGAGGAGATTGTTGCTACGAAAAATATGGGCTTCACGACAGAAATTGCTGCGAATTGGGGTCAAATTAATGCGATCTATGAAGCGGCTTGCAAGCGTGTGAAGGTTGAAGTTCCTGATATTACATGGGTTGGCGGGCATTCTTCGCATAGTTATATGAACGGGACGAATCTGTATTTCGTGTATTATTACAATTTGAAATGTGAGCCTACGGAGGAGATTCATAAATACCACAACCCGATTAACAAAATTATCGTCGAGGAGTCGCTAAAACGTGGTGGTACGATGGTGCATCATCATGGTGTAGGTAAGGCTCGTGCGCCGTGGATTAAAGATGAATACGGTTCTTCGTTCTATATTTTGAAGACGTTGAAGCAGGCATTTGATCCGAATAACGTGATGAACGCGGGCAATATTATTCCGCTTGAATTTTTGGATTAAGCTAGTGTAAGATGATGTTTCGGTCTCTCTACGAAGTGGTGGGACTGGGACATTAGTGAAAGTAGGGGATTTTAGATGAGAGAGAATATGTTAGATTTGCTAGCGGATAATCCGATTATTGCTGCAATTAAAGATGATGCTGGGCTTGAAAAAGTGGTGCAATCAAACTGTCATCTCGTATTTATTTTGTATGGGAATATTTGTAGTATCGGTCAAATTGTAGCGGAAATAAAGGCGGCTGGGAAGATAGCTTTTGTGGATATTGATTTAGTTGAAGGAACGTCAAATCGTGAAATTGTTGTTGATTTCATGCGGAAAAATACGGAGGCTGACGGGATTATTAGTTCGAAGCCAGCGATTGTGCGGGCAGCTAAAATGAAAGGATTTTACACGATTCACCGCTTTTTCTTGATTGATTCGATGTCGTATCATAATTTGCCGAAACAGGTGGCGGCTTCAAAAACGGATTGTGTGGAAATTTTGCCAGGATGTATGCCAAAGGTGCTTGGTTGGGTGCAGGATGCGATTAGTCAGCCGGTGATTGCGAGTGGGCTGGTTTGTGATAAGGAAGATGTGTTGACGGCGTTACGCGCTGGGGCCGTTGCGATTTCTTCGACGAGTCCGGAAGTATGGGATGATATCTGATTTTTAAAAAGAAGTAGATCGGAAAATGGTGTTTTATCCAAATAATGTAAGCGTTTTCGATCGACTAAGGGGGCAAACTATGAAGAAGGCAAAATATAGTCGTTGGTTTATTATCGCAA
Source organism: Listeria weihenstephanensis (assembly GCF_003534205.1). Lineage (NCBI taxonomy): Bacteria > Bacillati > Bacillota > Bacilli > Caryophanales > Listeriaceae > Paenilisteria > Paenilisteria weihenstephanensis. The sequence goes on from NZ_CP011102.1 coordinate 191,053, forward strand.
TCATTGGTATGACGGGTGGCATGAGCTTCGAGTTACCATATTTAAAATATAATTATCAAGTGCCGATGGAGTCTTTAATGGGGCTGAGCGCAACGCAGGTAGGTTTTATTATGAGTATTTATGGTACGGCGGCGATGATACTCTATGCACCGAGTGGGGTGATCGCGGACAAATTTTCACATAAGAAATTGATTACGTTTTCGATGCTGATTACTGGTGGACTAGCGTTTGTGATGGCGCTCTATCCGCCATATTGGATGTTGCTTGTGATTCAGGTGTTACTGGCGATCACGACGGTATTATTTATGTGGTCGGCGACGGTGAAGGCGGTTGCGATTCTAGGAACAGCGGAGGAGCAAGGAAGTTTACTCGGATTTGCGGAAGGGATGCGTGGATTTGGTGCGCTTGTGACGGCATTTTTGACGTTGTGGATGTTCCAGCTTTTCGGCGCTGACTCGAATCCGAATAGTTTGAAGGCCGTGATGGTCACGTACGGAATTTTCTATATTGTATTTGGGGTTTTGTGCTGGTTTGTGGTGCCTGAGGAGTCGAAAAAAATGCGAGCCGCGATTCCAAAATCAGAAAAAACGACAGCAAGGGATATTCTACTTGTTTTGAGAAAACGGACGACGTGGTATTGTAGCTTGATTATCATGGGTGTGTATACGATTTTTGCGGTGCTTAGTTATACGACCAGTTATTTGATTGATATTTTTGCGATGCCAGTTGTGATGGCAACGTTTATCGGGATGATTCGGAATCAGGTTTTCCGAACGATCGCGGGGCCAGTTGGTGCACTAGTTTCGGCAAAAACGCGGTTGAAATCGCCGACGAAGATTATCTTTATTGGCAGTATCGTGACGTTTATTGGGCTGATTTGTATTATTGTGATTCCAGCGAGTGCGAGCATTATTTTTGTGATGATTGGACTAGTATTATTGCTGGCATTCTTCAACTATGTATCGCGCGGGATGTATTTTGCGACGATTGGTGAGGCTGGGACGCCGAGCGCGACGATGGGAACGACGATTGGTGTGGCGTCTTTAATTGGCTTTTTGCCGGATGTGTTTATTTACCCACTGATTGGGCATTGGCAGGACACGCTCGTGGCGACGCATGCGTATCGGAATATGTGGATTCTTGGGCTTGTTGCAACGGGAATGGCATTGCTATTTTGTGCGTTACTAATGCGTGATATTAAACAGCGAAAACAAGCTGTGATGGCTTCAATAGAGACAATTTGAGGGAGGAAAATAAGATGAATATACAAGATTTTGAAATGGATTTCTTTTCGTTAAAAGGTAAAAATGCGATTGTGACTGGTGGGAATTCGGGGCTTGGACAGGCTTTTGCGTTGGCGCTTGCGAAGGCTGGAGCGAATCTTTTTATTCCGAGTATTGTTGCGGATGATGGTACGACGGAGCGGTTGATTAATGAGGCTGGCGGGAAAATGGTGTTTATGCAAGCGGATATTACGAAGGAGGGCGTGCCGAAGCAGGTCATTGACGGGTGTGTGGAGGCGCTTGGTTCGGTGGATATTTTGGTGAATTCGGCTGGGATTTGTAAGCTTGCGGAGGTGCAGGATTTCGGGCGGGAGCAGTGGGATCCGATGATTCAGCTGAATTTGACGGCGGCTTTTGAACTTAGTTATGAGGCTTCGAAACGGATGATTCCGCAACGGAGCGGGAAAATTATTAATATTTGTTCGCTGTTTTCGTTTCTTGGTGGGCAGTGGTCACCGGCGTATGCGGCGACGAAGCACGGGATTGCGGGCTTGACGAAGGCGTATTGTGATGAGTTGGCGCAGTATAATATTCAGGTGAACGGGATCGCGCCGGGGTATTACGCGACGGAAATCACAACGGCGACAAGGAGCAATCCGGAAACGAATCAGCGGGTATTGGATCATATTCCGGCGAACCGTTGGGGCGAGACGCAGGATTTGATGGGAACGACGGTGTTCCTTGCGAGCCGTGCTTCGGATTATGTGAATGGACATTTACTCGTTGTGGACGGTGGTTATTTGGTACGCTAAGGCGAATTTGACGGAAAAGAAGGTTTCGATGCAGATGACGAAGAAATATATTATTGGGATTGATGGGGGTTCGCAGAGCTCGAAGGTCGTTATTTTTGATTTGGAGGGTACGATTGTAAGTGAGGGAAAGTGTGACTTACAGCCGATGCATTTGGCGGAGAACGGCGTGGTGGAGCATCCAGACGATGACTTGTGGGATTCTCTTATTGTGGCAAGCAAGGCCGCGATGGATAATTTCCCGGGAAATAAAGCGGATATTATTGGACTTGGACTGTGTACGATTCGGTTTTGTCGGGCGTTGTTGAAAAAGGATGGGAGTTTGGCGTCGCCTGTGATGAGCTGGATGGATGCGCGGGTTTCGAAGCCTTACGTGCATGAAGACGCGGATGTGGCGTATGTGACGACGACTTCTGGGTACGTGACGCAGCGTTTGACGGGGGAGTTTGTGGATACGGCGGCGAATTATCAGGGACAGTGGCCGATTGATACGGATACTTGGGCTTGGAGTGAGGATGAGACGGTGATTCAGCAGTTTGGGATTCCTCGCGAGATGTTATTCGAGTTGCAGATGCCGGGCTCGATTTTAGGACAAGTTACGAAGGAGGCGGCGCACGCGATGGGGATTCCTGAGGGGATTCCGGTTGTTGCGACGGCGAACGATAAAGCGGTGGAGGCACTTGGAGCGGGATTGTTGGCTGAGAATACGGCGCTGATTTCGCTTGGAACGTATATTGCGGCGATGATTCCGGGGCATGATAATCCGAAAGGCACGACGGCGTTTTGGACGAATTTTGCGTCCACGCCGCATCAATATCTTTATGAAAGTAACGGGATTAGGCGCGGGATGTGGACGGTGAGCTGGTTTAAGGAACTTTTAGGTGATGATATTATGTTAAAAGCGCATCAAGATGGACATTCTGTGGAAGAGTATTTGAATCGGGAAGCGCAGCAAGTTCCTGCGGGGTCTGATGGTTTGATGACAGTACTCGATTGGCTAGCACCCGATGATGCACCGTACCGAAAAGGCATGATGATTGGCTTTGACGCAAGGCATACGCGTGCTCACATGTATCGTTCCATTTTAGAAGCAATCGCCCTAACCATGAAAAATCGCGTGGAAGAGATGTCCGCCGAGTTAGGAATCACCCTTGATAAAATTATCATATCTGGTGGTGGCTCAAATAGCGCGTTATTAATGCAAATTTTCGCTGATGTATTTGGTATTCCAGCAATGCGAAATGAGGTCAACGGTTCTGCCAGCATTGGTGCAGCAATTTGCGTTGCCGTAGCGCTCGGCGTTTATCCAAGTTATGAGGTAGCAGTGAAAAAAATGGCACGAATACGCGATCAATTTGAAGTTCAGGAAGGAAATCGGGTATTATATAGAAGAATAAATCAAGAAGTGTATAGGGATATCACTAAAAGTACGGATAGTATCTTAAAAAAAGCAGCGACAATTTTCTTATAAAAAAAACGACACAAAATCTAAATCGGATTTTGTGTCGTTTTTTGGTTCACTGATTTATTCAATAGTTTCCTGATACCTATCTTTAATAATATCCGCTAATTGTTTGAAATCACGATCGGCTGGTGGAACATGCCAGACCAATACTTCCACTTCACCAGGTACTTCCACTGGGAAATCACTAATAATTAAATCATATTGTGGCCAATGTTCCTTAGGCTCTAATTCTTCGCAAAATATAATAGATTCTTCAGAGTAAAACTGTCGAATTTGTCCTTTTAAATATTCTTCCCAAATAAAACCGCTTTTCGAAATAATTTTTACGCGTAACCGATTAGTAAGCGTTTCGTTTAATAAACTAATATTAAATAAGTTATGAATATAGGTCGCAATAACATCCTTATTATCTCTAATAAAAAAATACTCTGGTATACGTTCATACTTTTGAAGAACATTTTTAATTTCAGGGATGGTAATGATATCGGGTAACAATTTTTTCGAGAAATAATCTATATCTAGAATAAGATTTGTTTTTTTCACAAAATTAAAGCGAGTTAAATAATCAAGTACTGCAAGTTCGACAATTTCGGTATTAAGCATCCGACTATCGAGCAATGAAATGAGGTTTTCTGTGAGGTGTACCCGATGTTTACGAAATTGTTGGTGATATTTAATTCGTTTTTTTGTATGTTCCAGTGTCAAATCTGTAAAAGTGCATAAAAAACTGATATTTAGAATGACATAGCGCTCGATTAACTCGATAGGAGCACCCAGAAACTGTTCAAGGTCACTAAAATCTAACTGATCGGTATTGTAAAAATTATAAATATCATCAATCGCTTCTTTCTCTTCATTGCTCAGTTCAGCAGCATGCCCCTGTGTTATACGAGTTAAACAAATACTGATTGCAATAGCATACTCCATCCGAGTACTAAGTGAAAAAAAGACACCCATATGTTTTTCAAATTTCTGAATAAAGTGGTTGATACTTTCATAATCATTATCTTCGTTAATCCAGCCAGAATAAGGATAGCTTTTGCTAAAAAGGTGAAAAAAGAAAAAACGAATATTAATTTCATTGCCCTCGATTTGCAAAGGGGCATTGTTTAAGATTAGCCTACTGCGAGCTAAAAAAGTATCTACTTCTTTTAGTTTTAAATAAAAAGAAGCAAGGCTAATATAATGTTTTTCCGTCCAATTGGCAATTGTCAGCTTTTCATCATTAAAGACAGATAAGGAAAGTTCAAATAAATCGCTCTCCGTAATCATATAGGCAGTCAAATAGTCAAAATTAACTTTGGGGGCGACTTTTAAAAATAGACGCTTGTCTTCTTCAAATATATGTGCGAGTTCTACAGGGAGGATAGAATTTAATAGCTTTACATCTGCATTTAATGTATTAAGAGAACACTGAACCTGCTCACTAAGCTTATTTTTACTCAACGATTTTTCCGTGAAGAACAAGAGATTAAGCAATGTTAACCTTCGATATTCGGATGCAGTAATAATATTTTTCATTAGAATTCTCCCTTCTAATCTTGTAAAGATACTTTAATAGTAAAGGCTTTAGAATAAAATCGCAAATATTGCGATAGTAAAAAATTATACAAAAATCAAAAACTTCGCGAAATAGTAATAAATACACTAAAAAAATCCATTTATCTAGAAAAAGAGAGGCATCTATCCATGATAGTATCGATATTGTATTAAGCATACAAAGATAATAATGGAAAGAGAGACGAAAAATATGAAACAGCAAGCAGTTGAAATGGATTTTCTGTATAGGGCAGATGTAGTAAAAGAAGATTTTAGCAAAGAAAAACTACTTCAATTTTTACAAAATGATCAGATATATCCTATTAAAGGGAGCGTCAAGCAATACAAAAAATACGAACAGATTATTTTGGAATCAGAGGCAGTGGAGGAAACTTTCTTTATTGTATCTGGTTATATCATGGCTACCAAAGGCAATAAGCGCGTTGTTGGTTTCTATACGGAAGAAGACGTTATCGGGCTTGAAGATTTGATGCTAAACAGTCAGTCCCACTATTCTTTTGAAGCAATTTCAGATGAAGTTTCAGTGATTAGGTATGATAAAGGAGATATCATCGAAAAAATGTTAAACGCGCAAGAAGGTTATTTCTATCATTATGTACACATGCAAAACTACGTCCTTCAAATGATGAAACGAGAACAATTATTACGACTGCCATCAGAACAACGCATTAGTTTGGCTTTATTCAGATTATCCCAAAAATATGGCAAGAGAATTTTAAAAACCAATAAGACGATCTTTCCGAAACCTATTAATAAAGGCATGATCGCTAAATATACGAACTTGAACCCAAATACAATCACGGCCGTATTTCAAAAATTGCAAGCAGAGAAAATTGTGGAGTCCATGCATAGATCAATGCATATAGATCTTTTGAGGCTAGAGGAGAAGCTCGGAGATGTATTGAATTGATTCGTTTATTCTCTAGTGTTGTCCTTGTTAAAGCATAAACAGACAAAGGATATAACTGGGATTTGAAGGAGCTAAAAGGGAGTCTTTGTTACTAAATGACACGGATAATCAGAAAAGAAATCAAAGTTCGCAAAATAGTAACAAACGGAATGAAGTACTCTAGAAATGCAGAACATGAGAATTTCAAAGCTTGATAGAATTAGAGTGTCCTGAAAACTGGACTGAAGATGTTCCTTCTCCAAAATGACACAACATATACAGGTGCAACAATGAAGGTTAGCACATTCAAAAATTCTACACCCTAAGAAAAATCAAAACAACAACAGCCACAGTAAGCTTATAGCATATGATAAAGCAGGTAAACATCTAGAAATATCAATAGTAATAATCCGAGTAAAATAAACAAAGGCTGAGAGTTTGGGATATAGCCCAAATAAATCGCCCACAGTATGCGCAGTTCTCCAGCTTCCATCAAATCTCCTGAATACAGACACTTTCGCTCATTTTGTGTAAAGCTTGATTTTCGTCTTACTCAAATTAATGGGTAAGGCGATTTTTATCTCGATTAGAGTTTGTACCAGACGATGTAATAAAAGGTCATAAACTATTTCAAACCAGCAGCTACTTGTCTAGTTTTTCTAAAGAAATGAAAAATAAAATCAAGTTATTAGAAAAATCCGATTTTTAATACATCAGCTGTTAAAGTATAAGTAGGCAGAGGAAAGCAAACAATAATTTTGAAGGAGGCAAACATAGATGAGGAATAAGGTAGAAGAAATGCAGTTTTTATATAACCAAGAAAATATCGAAAGTCAATTTAGTAAAGAAAAATTCCGAAGCTTTTTACAAGAAGATAAGATTTTTCCGCTACAAGGTGTTAAAAAGAAATACCGGAAAAGCGAGATCATCATCGGTGAAAACGAAGAAATCAACGAAATTTATTTTATCGAATCAGGACATATTATCGCTACGAAAGATGGCGAAAAAGCAATTGACTTCTTTGCAGGTAAAGATATACTCGGCTTAACAAACTTACTACTTGGAAGCGCGGCTGAATATTCCTACCAGGTCATCTCAAGTGAACTAGTCGTTACGAAATATGAGAAAGAAGACATCATCGAGAAGGTAATCAACACACAAGAAGGCTACTTTTATCACTACGTGCACATGCAAAATCAAGTAGGCCGGATGATGGAAAAAGAAGATCTACTCAGACTCCCCTCTGAACAGCGAATTAGCCTGGCCTTACTTAGCCTCGGGAATAAGTTTGGTGAAGAAACGAGCGACCAAGATATGATCTGTTTTCCAAAGCCAATCAGTAAAGGCATGATCGCCCAATACACGAACCTCAACCCCAACACGATTACCAACGTACTACAAAAACTCCAAGAAGAAGAAATTATTTACCCAGTCAGACGCGCCATCTACATAGACGCGTATAAACTTGAAGAAAAATTAAAAGGTCTTTTATAACATAATAGTATTCATAAGGTACTTAATAAAATGATGAAAAACATCAATTATTAGGAAACAACAAGTTTTTAAGGATTTAGATGATAAGCTAGTATTAGAAAGGGAGGTGAGGCATTCTTACAGAGTATCTACCAGCACAGGGACGAAATTAAAAAAGTGTAACAGTGTTCGAAAAGTAGTAACAAAAAGCAAGTTTAATTCTATTTAACTAGAAAACACAAAACACAAGTACTGTTAAAATTAACGGTAGAGGTAATAAAGTTTACATGAATAACTGGATTTCATGCAATTAAACATCGGAATAAAGACGGAATATTAATTTTATTCAAAAAATACGAATTATAGAGGAGAAATAAATATGAAAAATACAGGTAAAAAAATCGCAGTAGGTATCTTAACAACAGCCATCGTAACATCGCAAATACTTCCAACATCTATGAGTTTATTTCCAAAACAAGCAGCAGGAACAAACGCGAAAGCAGCAGAAGGAATTCAAACAAAAGTAGCACCCGTTTATCCAGTAGGAAGCACCAACATGTACAAGGACTTTAGTGGAGACCTAACGGCAGGCGGTAACCCTTACTTTAATGATGTGAGGATTAAAGACGACGTGCTTTATGTGAATATGACAAAAATTTATAAAGGATATGGAATTGAAGTTATTTCGCAAGATGGAGTCATCAAACGTTCGTATAAAACGGCTGCAACTAATGCACCGCAAGAATTTTCAATGAGTCTTAAAACAGTAGTAAACAGTGGGACTCTCACATTCAAAACATTAAAACCGGATGGCACATATGAGCGTGCTACTTCCAGTAATCTTAACTTAGTTCAGACAGGAAATGCTGGATTAGCATTATATGGTCAAGCCGTATATAACCTCTATAGTGACACAGCCTTTAATCAATTAGGTGCAGGAATCACACAAGCAGATATTAATACAGCGAAAAACCTAGCTTCTGGTGCCTTAACCTCTGCAGAAAAAACAAGATTGACGAACCTTTTAAATGCGGCACAAGCATTACTAAATGAAAGCGCAGCTACGGATACAGCAGCACGTAACGCAGTCAACGCATTATACAACAACAACGATCCAAAAGCAGACACAGTGAAAGATACAACAGATCAAGCGGCTATTGATGACGCACGAATTTTGGTCGATAAAGTCACGGATCTAACGACTAAAACAGCGCTAGAAGCTGATTTAAAAAGAGCGCAAGACTTATTAGATGCTCGTGAAACAGCAGTAGAAACAGATGCGATAAAAAAAGCAGTCAATGAATTATTCGTGAATGATACGACATCAAGTGAAGCAATTAAAGAATCAACAAATCAAGCAAAAATTGACGCGCTTCAAGAGCAAATCGACGCGATCAAAGATACCGATGTAAAAGCAACGCTACAAAGTGATTTAAATCTAGCGCAACAACTATTAAATGACCGTAATGAAGCTTTAGCAACAGACAAAGACAATCAAATTTTAGGCCAATTCCTAGTCAATCAGTTATTCCAAGACAACAAACCAGCAACAGATAAAATCAAAACAACAACAAACCAAGATAAAATTGACGAAGCCCAAGTACAAATTGATCTTATCCAAGATGCGACAGCAAAAGCAGCGCTACAAAAAGACCTAGACCGTGCGCAAGTACTTTTAAATGAAAAAAATGCAGCGGAACAAGCGATCAAAGATGAAGCGGCAACAAAAGCAGTAGCAGAGTTATTTACCGAAAATAACCCAGAAACAGGCGCAATTAAAGAAACAACCGATCAAAAAGCAATTGACGAAGCACAAAAAGCAATCGATGCAGTAACAGATGCAGATAAAAAAGCAGGATTACAAACGAACTTAGATAAAGCAAAAGAATTACTCGCTAACCAGTCTGCAACGACAGGTACGATTACAAGTAATGACTTCACGATTGGTACAGATAAATATGTCACAGGAAGCTATACAGGCGATGTAGCACGCATTTCCCTTATCCAAGATGGCACGGAATATAAAGGCGCGTCCCTTAAAAATGGCGAATTCAACTTTTACGCGGTGGATAAAAAAATCAATAAGACGCACGAAATCATCATGGTAGCTTACGATAAAAATGGCAAAGAATTATCCCGCGAACAAGTGAAATTCATTGTAGCGACGGAAGGTAAAATTACACCAGTTGAGATGACAATTCCAGGCGACAACAACATTACAGGAACATATACAGGCGATGTGTCTAAAATTGAAGTAACCGTAACAAATGCAGCGAAAGAAACAAAGACATACAAAGGCGGTACAGTAGCAGACGGAGCATTCAAATTCTACTCTAGCGATAAAGTAACAAAAGCAACCGATGTCGTTGTTGTCAAAGCATACGATAACGTTGGTAAATTACTGGATACAAAAACCGTTAAAATCAAAACAAACGCACCAACAACAGGAACAATCACACCAGATACGTTTAAATTAGGAACAAGTAACATTACAGGAAAAATGACTGGCGATGTGAAATCACTGAAAGTAACTGTAGGTACAGACACATACGGTGGAGGCACATTAAACGCAGATGGCACATTTAAATTCTACGCACAAGACAAAGTGAAAAATAGCGATACAGTCGTAACTATTTCAGCCTATGACAAAGCAGGAAAACTTCTAGATAGCCAAACAGTAACAGTAGAGCCTAAATAAAATGCTGAAATGAGTGGCGAAAAATCAATAATTTATCGCCACTCATTTTTTAAAATTGACAATGAAAATCAATTATCTAGAATCGAGCGGTTTTAGAGGAATTGGATGATAAGCTAGTAGTAGATCAAGAACAACTAACCTCAAAACAAGAAAGGAAGAACCCCATTTTATGAAAAAGAAAAGTTGGATGACATTACTTGCGCTAAGTCTAACCTTAGTAGCTATCATGATTGGCTGTGGAAAAACGACAAGCAATGATATCGGTAAAACAAGGACGGCAAACGATCTCGAAATAACGCTCAGCAATGTAGAGATGAAAGATAGTAACAATGATAACAAGCAAATGGCAAAGATTGATTTTTCTGTTAAAAACATCGGTAAAGAAGTATCAGGCGCTGGAGCTGGTGACTTTGTAATCCAAACAGAGGACGGGAAAAAACATCAAGTTTACGGACTAAATGCCAATAACTTTGGCGATGAGATTGCAGAAGATAAGATGCTAAAAGGTTCAGGGTACTACGAAATCCCCACGAAACAAAAACAATTCACAGTCCTTTACGAGCCAAACACGGAAGAATCCATGGACAAAATTGCATGGATGATTACAGTTCCCTCTAAATAATTATCCTCGAATAACCAAAATAAGAAAGGCGGAATTTTAAATGAAGATTACAGTTGTAGGTCTTGGCTATATTGGATTACCAACGGCGATTCTTTTTGCGAAATATGGCAATAAGGTAACAGGTGTTGACTTGTCACCAGTGATGACGGCGAATCTGAATGCCGGCTTGATTCATATTGAAGAACCAGGTTTGACCAAAGATTTGAATGAAGCACTCGCACTTGGAAATTTTCAGGCAAGTACGACTCCAGTCAGCGCTGACGCCTATATTATCGCTGTTCCTACGCCAAACAAAGACGATCTGTATAAATCATGCGACACAGCATATATAGAATCCGCGCTAACTAGCTTCCTCTCATCTTTGAAGAAACACGACACGATCATCGTCGAATCAACCATTGCACCACGAACGATGGTAGATGTGGTTCAACCGCTTATCGAAAATGAAGGCTTCACGGTAGGCGAAGATATCTACCTAGCGCATTGTCCCGAGCGAGTTTTGCCAGGAAATATCATGCATGAATTAGTGCATAACCCGCGAATCATCGGAGGTATCACCGAAAAATGTACCGAAAAAGCCACTGCAGTATATGGTGCGTTTGTGGAAGGCGAAATTATCAAAGCTCAAGCAGGCGAAGCAGAACTCAGCAAATTGATGGAAAATACGTTCCGCGATGTCAATATCGCGCTTGCAAACGAGCTTGCCAAAATTAGTTACCACCTTGGAATCGATGCCTTACGAGTAATCGAGATGGCCAACAAACATCCGCGTGTGAACTTGCACCAACCAGGACCAGGCGTTGGAGGACACTGTCTAGCAGTAGATCCGTACTTCGTTATCGCAGTAGCTCCAGAACAATCACCGTTAATGCAAACCGCGCGCGAAGTCAACAATAGTATGCCAGCCCATGTGGTGGCGCAAGTGAAGGCGATGATGGCAGAACAAGATGGCAACACAGTGACGCTATTTGGCCTAACCTATAAAGGAAATATCGATGACATCCGCGAAAGCCCAGCAATGGAAATCAAAGAATTGTTAACAGAGTCAGGATTTAACGTCAAAGCTTTCGATCCGCACGTGATCTCAGCTACATTAACAGGCGAAGAAGCATGTGAAGACAGTTCGTTGATCGTCGTACTAAGCGACCACAGCGAGTTCTGTGAGATTCCAACCAATTACACAGATAAAATGCGTACTCAAGTGATTTTTGACACAAAAAATACCGTTCAAACAGTAGGTGAAGATGTGACGTATTACAACTATGGTAACCTGCATCAAGCAAAAAAACAGCAACAAGCAGTAACAATTTAAAATAAAGGACGTGAACGCAGGTGGAAAAAATCGATTTCAAAATAGCCCAACCAGCATCACAATATGCACAAAACCAACGTAAATCATCTGAAAAGCCAATACACGATAAAGTATGGCGCGCATTCGACTTCATTGCAGCGATCTTTGCGCTCGTTATCTCAGTCCCAGTCCTCCTTTTTATCGCCACAAGCATCAAAATCGAAAATTGGAAAGCCCCGATATTATTTAAACAAAAGCGCGTAGGTAAGGATGGAAAAATTTTTTATATGTATAAATTCCGCTCCATGTATGTCGATGCCGAGGCTCAGTTAGCTCAACTTCAAGCACAGAACGAAATGGGCGGCCACATGTTTAAAATAAAAGACGATCCGCGAATTACGAAGGTAGGCAAGTGGATTCGCCAAACTAGCTTAGACGAGTTTCCGCAATTTATCAATATTCTAAAAGGCGACATGTCCTTCGTCGGACCACGCCCACCGCTAACTACTGAATACGAAAACTATACTAACTACGAAAAGAAGCGCCTGCTTGTCACACCAGGATGTACTGGTTTATGGCAAGTCAGTGGCCGAAATAACGTAAGCTTCCACGAAATGGTCGAATTAGATTTAAAATATATCGAAAAACGCTCGATTGTCTTCAATATTAAGATTTTACTACGGACATTTAAGGAATTCACAGGAAAAGGAAACGGTATGTAATTAGATTTTCTATACAATTGACAAAAGCCATCAATTACCTGGAATAATCCAGTTTTGAGGACTTTTGCTGATAAACTTAGAGTATAAGAAAGAACAAGAAAGGAAGAACGCCATTGAGAACGCATTTGCTTGGCAGTCACTTAGATTGTCTCACACTATCAGAAACCTTGACGGAAATTGAAAAAATAATCAAAAAAAGAATACCAACACAACACGTCGTCATCAACGCAAATAAAATCAATCTCATGTACGAAGACGCAAAACTAAGAGATATCGTCAACGCATCGCCACTCATCAATGCGGACGGCTCTTCCATAGTACTAGCTGGAAAAATTCTCGGGCACGACATCCCAGAACGCGTCACAGGCATCGACTTATTCGAGCAACTCCTTGAGATTTGTAACGAAAAACAGTACCGTCCCTATTTTCTCGGAGCCACCCAAGAAGTTATCGAAAAAATCGAATCACACTACAAACAAAAATATCCCAAGATGTCCTTCGCTGGTTTCCGAAATGGTTATTTCCAAGCCGAGGAATCCGTAAACATCGCTAATCAGATCCGTGAAAGCCGCGCCGACGTATTATTCCTAGCTTTCTCCAGTCCACAAAAAGAATACTGGGCAAGCGAACACTTAGAACGATTAAACGTCCCATTCGTGATGGGCGTTGGAGGCAGCTTCGACGTCATCGCTGGAAAAACAACACGCGCCCCACAATGGATGCAAAAAGCAGGCCTAGAATGGTTTTACCGCTTCATCCAAGAACCACGCCGCATGTTTCGCCGCTATTTTCTAGGTAATCTACAATTTTTAAATCACATTAAAAATGAAAAAGTAAAACTCTGGAAATCCGATCATTATCTTAGAAAGGAGAAACAATGACAGAAACGATTAGTATCAAAACTATTTTCAGCATTATCAAACGCCACGTCCTCTTACTTTTAAGCAGCGCGATCATAGGCATGCTCAGTGCAGGCGTCGCACTCCTATTTTTTATCACACCAATGTACGAAGCAAAAACACAGATTCTAGTCACACAATCCGCGCAGGCTGCAGGTGTGAACAATCTCCAAACCTCCGAAGTGCAAGCCAATATCCAGCTGGTTAACACATACACAGCCTTACTCACAAGCCCACGAATACTCGATGATGTAGCAACGAAATTAGGTAATGGCTACACCGCTGGAAATCTGATGGGTAAAATCACAGTCGGCAGTCAGCATAATTCCCAAGTCATCAATGTCAGCGTGCAAGACGAAGATCCCGCCCAAGCCGCGATAATCGCCAATGCAGTCACCGATTCCTTCATAAAAATTACGCCAGATGTGATGAACGTTAATAATATCGACGTACTAGCCAAAGCAACCGTTGCGGCCAATCCCAAACCAGTGAGCCCAAGCGCCACCATCCTTATCGCAGGTGGAGCCGTTGCTGGAACCTTCATCGGCTTTGTCATCATGATTATTCGCGTCATCTTCAATACCAAGTTCAAAGAAGAATCAGATGTGATCGATGAGCTAGGAATTCCACTGCTCGGAAATATCGCTAAAATCCCAGAACATGAGGAAGGATGAACTAAATGAGATCATCAAAAAAGAAGAAGGATGCTGAATTACGCCACAGACGTCAAAAAACAAGCGAACCACAAAAACTCGTAGCCAAACTAAGCCCGAAATCTCCCCATTCAGAGCTTTTCCGTTCCATTCGTACGAACATTGAATTTTCAAGTGTCGACAAGGTTATGAAATCCATCCTGATCACATCCTCCGAGCCGGATTCCGGTAAATCTCTAATCTGTGCTAATTTAGCCGTCGTATTCGCCCAACAAGGCAAGAAAACATTACTCATCGATGGCGATTTACGCAAACCAACCGTGAAAAAAATATTCCCAGAAGCCATTTCCCACGGACTGACAGGAATTTTAACTAATAAAATCACAATAGACGAAGCAATTTGTGAAACAGATACGGAAAACTTATACGTATTACCAGCAGGAATTGTCCCGCCGAATCCATCAGAGTTATTAGGTTCTGAACGAATGAAGCAGGTATACGCCGACCTTTACGAACAATTTGACCAAATCATCTTTGATACACCACCAATCCAACTCGTCGTGGATGCTCAACTGCTCTGCTCCCTAGTGGATGGCTCGATTCTACTCGTTCGAAGCGATCACTCCTCCAAAGAAAATAGCAAAAAAGCCTTGCAAAAACTACAAACCGCGAGTGCCCACGTGATTGGCAGTATCTTCAACAACCAAAAAATGAAAATGGAGGGTTACTACTATGCCGAATAAAAGCGACCATTTAACAACAGCTCTACTCGAAGGCATAAAACAGGTCGAATTAAGCATTTTACTCGATGTGACAATGCTTTGCGATAAACACGATCTGACATACTATCTGATTGGTGGCACATTACTCGGCGCGATTCGACATGAAGGTTTTATCCCTTGGGATGACGACATTGATATTGCGATGCCGCGTAAAGATTTCGAAGCATTTCAGCAAATTGCGAAATATGAACTACCCGAATCCTTGTTTTTACATTATGGGACGACCGATCCAGAATATTACCTACCAATCATAAAAATTAAGAAAAACGGTACTATTTTTGAAGAACAAAGCGCTTCACCAAACGTAAAGCACCAAGGTGTTTTCATTGATATTTTCCCACTAGATAACGCCAAAAAGAATACTGGATTCCTTTTTCACACAAAGGGGTGGGTTTTAAAGCAATTAAGAAGCTTTCTATTTTTAAAAATGAACGAAAAAACAACGATTCACAAAGTAGCACCATGGAAAAAAGCCGTTCTCAGAATGACAAAATCGCTACCATCAAGCACGTTATTCGATATTCTAACAAACCTCATGCAAAGCGATCACGATGAGAGCACCCCATTTTACGTCAATTACGGCAGCCAATATGGCTATAAAAAACAAACGATGCCAAAAACGATATACAACCCGACTGCAACAGCTAAATTTGAAGGGTATACGTTCTGGATTCCCGCTGAAACACGCCAATGGTTAGAACGAATTTACGGCGACAATTACATGGAATTACCACCAATCGAAAAACGCATTACCCACAAACCGAAACGAATCCAATTGAAAGAGGAGATTATTTCATGAAAAAATATAGCGTAGGCCTTACTACAGGCGTGTTTGACTTATTCCATATCGGCCATTTAAACATCTTAAAAAACGCCAAAGCACAATGTGACGTCCTAATCGTTGGCGTAAGTACAGACGAATTCGTTCAAGCGTACAAAAACAAAACGCCAGTTATCCCATTTGCCGACCGTAAAGCGATTGTCGAAGCATTGCAATATGTTGATCTAGTTGTGCCGCAAACGAGCCACGAAAGCAAACTAAACATGATTGATAATCACAATATCGACGTGATGTTCCACGGTAGCGACTGGAAAGGCAGCCCAACATTCAACAAACTAGAAGCAGAATTCAAGCGGCGTGCCGTTGAAGTAGTTTATTTCGATTACACAGCAGGCGTATCCTCTACAAAACTTGTCGAAACAATCCAACAAGAAACCAGCTTAGTCGTTGGCATCTAACTGTTTAAACTTTTGACAAAACGCATCAAATACTTGGAAAATCCCTGTTTTCAAGGCTTTTCCTGATAAACTTAAGGTAACAACTAAAAGAAAGGAAGTGTGACCCGATTGGAAAAAACAAAAACAGCATTCGTTGCTAAAAACCTCCTCATTGGCAGCGGGACACAAGTCATTTTCTTAATCTTAAGCTTTATCAACCGAACCGTATTCATCTACTTCTTAGGAAAAGAATATCTCGGACTCGACGCCTTGTTCACCAACATCCTGATGGTACTATCTTTCGCCGAACTGGGCATCGGGAATGCCATCATCTTCAGCCTTTACAAAAGCATGGTAGACAAAAATAAAGCCCGAATCAAAGGCATCATGGCACTCTACGCCAAAGCTTATCGCATCATCGGGCTCACCGTTTTCATCGTCGGATTACTCTTAATGCCATTTTTAGATCTATTTATTAAAAACCCTCCAAACATCCCAGAAAACATCTATATTATCTACTTTTTATTCCTGCTAAACACGGCGATTTCCTATATGTTTTCCTACAAAAAAGCGATTTTCTCCGCGGATCAAAAAGAATATGTCATCAACGTGAGCCAGCAAATCTTCTTCCTCGTCCAGTCCCTCGTGCAACTCACGTACCTATATATCATAAGAGACTATATCGGCTTCATTGTCATCCAAGTCGTCTGCACGTTCGGCCTCAACGTTTTCCTAGCTATCCACGCGAATAAGAAATACAGCTTTCTCAAAGGAAAAACCACAGAGAAGCTCGAAAAAGCAGAAGTCAAAACGATTTTCCAAAACGTCAAAGCGCTCGCGATGTATAAATTCGGTTCCATCATCATGAACGGCACGGACAGCATCATCATCGCCGCTTTTCTTGGACTCAGCGTCGTTGGCATCTACTCCAACTACTTGCTCATCATCGCCGCAGTCGTAACAGTCCTATCTCGCGCACTGAACTCGATTACAGGCAGCATCGGGCATCTCAACAACGCAGACAATGACGTGAAGAAAGAACAAGTTTTCAAGCAGTTATTTTTCATCGTCGCGTGGATTTACTTCTTGCTTTCCATCATCTTATTCAACGTCATTAACCCGTTCATCACCCTGTGGATCGGCGAAAGCTTCGTGCTTGGAACAGGTACTGTGCTCGCCATCGTCGCTAGCTTCTACATCAACGGCATGCAGTTCCCAGGCTACACGTACCGCACCACGATGGGGCTTTTCCGCCAAGGTCGCTACGTTCCAATCGCAATGGCCATTCTAAACATCATCTTGTCCATCATCTTCGCCACACATTTCGGCTTAATCGGTGTCATCGTCGCAACCATCATCTCAAGACTCACAACGACAACCATCATCGACCCGTACCTCGTCTACCGTTTTAGCTTCAAAAAGAAAGTCGGCAGCTATTTCAAAATGTATCTCGGTTATGCGGTCATCACAGCCATCGCTTTTGCCGCATCAATTCCAGTCATGAACTGGATTTACCAAGGCACATGGCTCACACTCATCCTCGGCGCAGGAACACTTTTCATCTTGCTAAACGTCATTTACTTCGCGATTTTCTATCGAAAAGCCGAGTGCCAAGCCATTATCCGCCGCGTCAAAAGCATCATCAAACGCAAACAAACAAGCATCACACCAGAATAAAGAAGAGAGGAAGAAACGCCAAATGAAAAATGTAATCATGATCGGCCCAGCATCCGTATCGAAAGGCGGAATCGCCACAGTCATCGCCAACTTCGAAAAAACATTCACCAGCGAAAAAGTCAAAATCCACTACATTGCGAGTTGGAAAGAAGGCAGTCCGCTATTCAAAGTCTGGATGTTCCTGCAAGCCATCATGAAACTCTGCTACTTGGCGATCACACAAAACATCAACATCGTGCACATCCACACCTCTCAAAAAGGCAGTCTCTACCGCAAAATGATCTTCATCAACATCGCCAAACTTTTCAGAGCAAAGGTCATGCTTCATATGCACGGCTCAAGGTTCGGCATTTTCTACGACAAACAACCCAAATTCCTACAAAAAATCATCGTGAACCATCTAAACCGCCTCGATTATATCATTGTTCTAAGTGAGGCATGGAAAACCTACTACGAAAATCTGTGCGACACCCCCGTTACCGTCATGGAAAACGCGGTGGAAGTTCCATTTAACAATCCATATAACAACACGAGCAAAACGATTGTCACATTCGGAAACATCAGTCAAGAAAAAGGCAGCTACGACCTACTTCGCGCGATTCAATCACTCGGTGCCAATTATCAAGAATACGAATTCATCTTTTACGGCATTGGCGACATTTCAAGTGCAGAAGAGCAAATCAAACAAAATCAACTGACCAACGTCACGCTAGGAGGCTGGGTTGAAAGCGAGCAAAAACAAACCATCCTAGAAGGCGCACTACTACACGTGTTACCGTCCTACCACGAAGCGCTCCCAATGGCGATTCTCGAAACAATGGCACACGGCATCCCGAATATCAGCACCAACGTCGGTGGCATCCCACAAATCATCAACAACCAGCAAAACGGTCTTCTCATCGAACCCGGAGATGTCCATAAGCTACACGACGCCATCGCAGACCTACTTGATAACCAAGAAACTCGCCAAGAAATGAGTACGAGAGCCCACCAAGCCGTCCAGTCCCAATTTTCAATGGATGCTTGTAATACGAAGTGGGAACAGCTATATCAATCAATCTGAAACGAAGGAAGGAGTGTGAAACATGGTTGCTTTTTTAATCGCTTTACTACTATCTCTATTCGCAAGCCTTATCCAACAAGTTATCCCACAAGTTGATTCTATTGATAAAATTATTGCTGTGATCTTCGCGGTTAGTGCGATTGCGAAACTGACTTACCTCGAAACAAAGCAACGTTTCACACTTCGCCCAAGCGATATCGGACTATTCGCCATCAGCATCATTTTCATCATCTACTGTTTCATCCCGAACGCGTTCCACCAACCAAGCAACACGATGTTTCTCCAAATTTACTCGATGTTCTCGATTTTGAAATTCGTCATCGTTTTTTGGAGTGGCCTGTTCCTATTCCGTAACACAAAATTCCAGACAAGTACGCTGTTTTTCAGAAGAATGTCTACCATCCTCACCACAGTTTTCCTGATGGTCGGTATTCTCAACGTCGCACTACACTTCTTAGAACCATTTGACATTCGTTTTGGCATCGAGACCGTATCCTTTGGTTTCCGCCACCCAGCTCAATTCGCGGCAACGATCATTGTCATCACGATCATCCACATTTTCATCATCTGGTCTGAAAAAGGAAAAATGCCATACTACATCATTTTCGCGAACTTCATTCTCATTTTCTTAGCAGGAAGAACAACATCGATCGGCTTCTACCTTTGCTTGATCCTACTGATTCTCATTTTTCCATACATCAAGCGAATTCCAATCTATGTATACGCGTTAATCGGCGGTGTTTTCTACTGGCTCGGAAGCGACCGTATCAGCAATCAATTCTTAGGGACAGACGGAGAAGCGCGTGGCGTATTGCTCGACACAAGTTTCACGATTGCAAGCGAGCACGCCCCGTTCGGCGCAGGCCTCGGAATGTTCGGCTCTAACGCCTCACGCCTGAACTACTCCCCACTTTACGAACAATATGGCATTTCTCGTGTCTGGGGATTGACGCAAGAAAACCCGAACTTTGTCACCGACTCTTACTGGGCCATGATTATCGGAGAACTTGGCTATCTCGGTATGTTTTTCATCATCGTCATTATCGGCTACATTTTCTGGCTGCTATACAAAGAAATCATCGGCAGCACGTACCAAATTAAGTTTCTGATTTTCCTACCGCTCGTATACGCCCTACTAACAAGCCCAATTGACACCGTTTTAGTATCCAACACAAGTATTTTCCTCGTACTCGCAACAATCTACATGGTTGCTTTAAATAATGAATACCGCAGTCAAAAACAAGACGAAAACCCCGCAGCACAAAAATAGAAATTCAGGAGGCAAAAACAATGGAAAAAACAATTTTAGTCACAGGTGGCGCAGGTTTCATCGGATCTCATCTTTGTGAAATGTATCTTGCGGAAGGTTACAATGTTGTCTGTATCGATAACTTAGTATCCGGAAATATGAATAATCTAGCCGACATTAGCAAGCATCCATCCTTCACGTTTGTACAAGGTGATATCCGCGACGCTGAATTGATGATGCAACTATTCAAAACACACAGACCGAATCAGATCAACCACCACGCTGCCCAAAAATCCGTTGCCTATTCTGTTGAAAATCCGAGTTACGATCTAGACGTGAATCTTGTTGGCCTGATGACCATTTTAGACTGCGTGAAAGCTTATCCAATCGAAATTTTCATCTACGTATCATCTGGTGGCGCGCTAAGTAAGAAAATTGAAGGCGATGAGAAATCGGCAGAAACAGACACACCACAACTCATTTCCCCATACGCATTAACGAAATTTACAGGTGAAAAATATATCGAAATGTATGCCGCGCAATATGGTTACGACTTCACGGTTGTCCGTTATGCCAATATTTATGGGCCAAGACAAGTGCCAGACGGCGAATGTGGTGTTATCCCGATTTTCTTAAACAACATCTTGGCGGACAAACCATCTGTATTGATGACGTATCCAGACATGCCAAACGGCTGTACGCGTGATTATGTGTATGTAGCAGACGTTGTTGAAATCAATAAATTAGCCAGCGAAAAACCAACAAACACGGTTGTAAATGTCGGAACGGGCGAAGAAATAGCGATTTTGGATATTTATAAAGAAATTTTAGCGGTTTTTGAGAAAGATGTGGCGATCTTCATGGAAGCACCGCGAGCTGGCGATGTTAGACGTTCGGTTTTAGACGCCGGGCGCGCAGAAAATTTACTAGGCTGGAAGAGCGAAGTCGCTTTACATGAAGGTTTAACCCGGCTAAGAGCAGATTTAGAAGTTGCGAAATAAGGAGGGCATCATGGAAAATAGAGAATTATTAGAACTATTAGATGAGTATTTCTTATCAACGAGAGAGGCAATCGAGTACCTAGATATATCGCGCCAATGCTTCTTTTCCTTAGTGTCCCGTGGTAAAATCAACAAGATCAAAAAAGGATCTGCGGTGCTTTATTATCGACATGAGATTGAGAATCGGAAAGCGGACGCATACTGGTTACGGAAAAAGTATAATTATACCGTTTAATATAAGAAATAGACCTCTGAAATCGCGTTTTGGTTTTAGAGGCTTTTTCGCAAAAATAAGCCATTAGCCTCTTCACTATGTAGTTATTATTATCTGGCGGAATCACGATTGCTGGTTTAATCACATTCTCTCTTGGCAAGCTTTTTTTGAAAGTTCGTTCGAATAGCCTATTTTTGAAGTGCTTCGGATTTTCGTTAGAAAAAAAGCTTATATTGTGTCATAATGTAAAAGGAGATACAATATATAGTGTTTGAAGGGAAGCGGAGTACATGTACGTGGAGAAGGAAACTGAACAATTAGTTATCAAAAGGGATGGTCGGAAGGTCGGGTTTGACCTCATCAAGATCCGTAATGCGGTGCAGGCTTCGATGGTGAGTTGTGATGTCGATGATGCGGCTTATTTGGAAGAAGTTTTAGTTGATATTGTGAAAAGCTTACCAAACGATGCGGCGGTGACGATCGATGAGATTCAGCATGTGGTCGAGAATCAGCTGATGAAATCTACATATCCGGATGTGGCACGGGCTTACATTGAATATCGGCATGATCGGGATTCGCATCGGGCGAGTATGACAGACTTGACGACGAGCGTGCAGAAGTTGCTCGATAAGGATAAAACGGTGGTGAACGAGAACGCGAATAAGGACGCGACGGTTTTTAATACGCAGCGGGACTTGACGGCGGGCGCGGTGGCGAAGAGCTATGCGCTGAAATATATGCTACCCAAACACGTGGCCAACGCTCATTTGAAAGGTGACATTCATTTCCACGACCTTGATTATAGTCCGTATCACGCGATGACGAATTGTTGTTTGATTGATATTGAAGGCATGCTTGCGAACGGATTTACGATTGGAAACGCGAATGTGGAAAGCCCGAAATCGATTCAGACTGCGACGGCTCAAATTGCGCAAATTATCGCGAATGTGGCGAGTTCGCAGTACGGTGGTTGTTCGGTGGATCGGATTGATGAAGTTTTGGCGACGTATGCGAAATTGAATTACTCGAAGCACCAGAGCGAAGCGGAAAAATGGGTTTTGGCGGAGAAGCGGGTGGAATTTGCGCAGGAACGGACGCGAAAAGACATTTATGATGCGATGCAAAGTTTGGAGTATGAGATTAATACGCTGTACACGAGTAATGGGCAGACGCCGTTCGTGACGTTGGGCTTCGGGCTGGGCGAGGATTGGTTTGCGCGTGAGATTCAAATGGCGATTTTGAAGGTTCGGCTTGGCGGGATTGGTAAAGATAAACAGACGGCGATTTTTCCGAAACTGGTATTTTCGATTAAGCGGGGAACGAATTTGGCGGAAAGTGATCCGAATTATGATATTAAACAGTTGGCGTTGGAATGTTCGGCGAAACGGATGTACCCAGATGTGCTGAATTACGATTCGCTTGTGCGTTTGGCGGGTGATTTCAAAGTGCCGATGGGATGTCGTTCGTTTTTACCGGCTTGGCAAGATGAAAACGGTAATTTTGTGAATGCGGGACGGAATAATTTGGGCGTTGTGACGCTGAATGTACCGCGGATTGCGATTCAAAGTGGTGGCGACAAAGAACGATTCTGGGAAATTTTCACGGAACGGATGCAGACGGTGAAGGACGCGCTACTTTTCAGATTGGAACGGGTGCGTGAGGCTAAGCCAGAGAACGCGCCGATTTTATATAAGTATGGAGCATTTGGAAAACGCCTCGATGATGGGCAGGACGTGGATCAACTTTTCAACAAAGAACGGTCGACGATTTCGATTGGCTATATCGGCTTGTATGAAGCGGCGACGATGTTTTATGGTGGCGAATGGGAGACGAATCCGGAAGCGAAAGCCTTTACGATCGAGATTTTGAAGGAGCTAAAAGGCTACGCGGATGATTGGAAGGCGGAGTACGGCTATTGGTTCAGTGTGTATTCGACGCCGAGCGAGAGTTTGACGGACCGGTTTAATCGCCTGGACCGCGAGAAATACGGCGATATTAAAGATATTACCGACAAGGAATACTATCAAAACTCGTTCCATTACGATGTCCGCAAAAAAGTGACGCCGTTTGAGAAGCTCGATTTTGAGATGGAATATCCCGAATATTGTTCGGGTGGTTTTATTCATTATTGTGAATATCCGAAGTTGACGCATAATTTGAAGGCTTTGGAAGCTGTTTGGGATTATTCGTATGATCGCGTGGCTTATCTTGGAACAAATACACCGATTGATCGCTGTTATGAATGTGATTTTGAGGGTGAATTTGCGCCAACCGCAGAGGGCTTTAAATGTCCACAATGTGGGAATACGGACCCAGAAACGGCGGATGTTGTGAAGCGAACGTGTGGTTATTTGGGAAATCCGATGAAGCGTCCAATGGTACACGGCAGACATGAAGAGATTACGCAGCGTGTGAAACATCTGGAGTCGCCAAATGAATAATCCGAAACCGCAAGAATGGCGTGCTGATAAGCTTTCTGCTAATTATATCGCCGACTACAAACCGTTTAATTTTGTCGATGGTGAGGGCGTGCGGTGTAGCCTGTATGTTTCGGGTTGTCCTTTTCATTGTGAGGGCTGTTATAATAAGGCGGCGCAGTCATTTCGATATGGAACGCCGTATTCAGATGAGCTGGAGGATCGGATTATTGCGGATTTGTGGCATGAAAGTGTGCAAGGATTGACGCTGCTTGGCGGGGAACCATTTTTGAATACAGGTGTGTGTTTGCCGCTTGTAAAAAGAGTTCGTGCGCTGTTTGACGATTCGAAGGATATTTGGTCGTGGACGGGCTATACGTGGGAAGAATTGATGCAGGAAACTCCGGATAAATTGGAGTTGCTTTCTTATGTTGATGTCCTTGTTGATGGGCGTTTCGAGCAGGATTTATTTGATCCAAATTTGGCATTTAAAGGTTCGAGCAACCAGCGAATTATTGATGTGAGGGCATCTTTGAAGTATACTGATGTTATTTTGTATAATAAATTGAGGTGAATAATATTTGTGGGGGTATGAAAATGAAAAGTAAAATTTTTTTGCAGATCGGTGATGAAAAGGTAGATTTAGGATCAGAGTTTGAAATACTGGATACTAAAAAATATTATGAAGAAAAAGATGGTGATTTCGTCATAAAGCAAGCCTTTTTTTCTGAACCAATGAGGGTGCCAAATGAATATCGATATGATATTAAAGTTGAAGCTAATAAGAAAATTACTATTCATGAGATAGAGAGTGGGGAATTGGGGAAATTCAATGGGATGAAGCTGGATGAAGCGTTGAGTGGAAAAGCTTATCCCAATGTTATACTCTTACTAGAGTCTCCGCATGTAGATGAATACAATATTTGTAATGGGGAATTAAAACCAATCGCTCCAGCTCAAGGAAAAACAGGGAGTAATATTAAAGAGTACCTTGGAAAAGTACTGAGTGGTATTGATGTTTTAGACGAAGGAAAATACAGGTTGTATATTATTAATCCAGTGCCATTTCAAACTTCACTTAGAAGTTTAAAGCCAGCTGGACAAATCGATGGGAAATTGCGGGATAAAGTTTGGAAGAAGTTATGGGGGGCTAGTTGTAAAAATGAATTTAAGGAATTGTGGGATCAGATACGTGAAACCAAGCTGATAATTAATGCGTGTACATCAAATCTAAAGGAAGAGGTTGAAGAGGCTATTAAGGATATGGACGTAGAAAGTTACAAAACTTACCACCCTTCAAGATGGAGTAAAAGTCCATTCGGTATTAAAAAATCTAAAATCTAATAAATAAACGTATAAACCCCGTTTGCAAGCCTATTGAAACAGAATGGAGGCTATAATCGGGGTTTTTGCTTCAGTGTAATACCCAATCCGTGATGTAAAAATTTCACATAAATTAGCATCGTATCGTTTTTATGTGTTACTATTAAGATAGCAAGTGGTTGCTGATTTACGCGAGCTTCATTATGTTTTGTTTTATGTTACGCATAGGAAAGGAATGATTGATAGAGGAAAATCTGTACGCCCTTCATTTTTGGAAGTTGTTCGGGTTGATCCATCTAATCGCTATTTGCAGTATATACAACTCGCAGATGGCCGAGTTTCCAGATACCATGCAATATCTCAAACGGATTATTAGTCGGAAAAGTCGGTATAAACAAAAAATACTAGACTAAACGCCTATACCACAAATATAATGGAGGTCAAAAAAATGTTAGAAATGAAGAAAAAGACGATGGGTTTTGTGAATAGTCATAAGGAAAATGAAAAGAGAATTGCTTTACTTCCGGAACACATAGCAACAATTACAAACAAGGATCAGCTTTTTTTTGAAAAAGGATATGGCGATACACTTGGCATACCAGATGCGGAATATACGGCGCTAGGTTGTACGATCCAATCGAGAGAAGAGGTATTGCGTCAAGATATCATCTGCGAACCGAAGATTGGCGATTCTGACTTCTTGAGCCATTTGAAAAAAGGACAAACGATATTTGGCTGGGTTCACGCCGAGCAGAATAAAGATATCGTGGAGAAGTTAGCCCAATCGGAAGTAAAAGCCTACGCGTGGGAAAATATGGACTACATGAATCGCCATTGTTTCTGGGTGAATAACGAATTGGCCGGAGAAGGTGCGATTATGCATGCGTACCAGCTGATTGGCGAAATGCCTTACAACACAAAAGTAGCAATATTGGGACGCGGTAACGTATCGCACGGTGCACAAAAAATATTACAGAATCTTGGTGCGGAGGTTCATATTTATAATCGGAATCAAGAAGAACTTTTCAAAAAAGAATTGCCGGGCTATGATGTGATTATAAATGCGATTCTTTGGGATTTGGCGCGGACGGATCATATTATGTATCGAGAAGATTTGCAGCGGATGAAGAAAAATGCGATCATTATTGATGTGAGTTGTGATCGTGGTGGTGCGATTGAGACGACGATTCCAACGACGATTGATAATCCAACCTATGTTGTCGACGGTGTTCTCCATTATGCGGTGGATCATACGCCGAGCCTGCTTTTTCGAACGGCATCGCACTCCATCTCGAAGGAAATTGCGAAATATATTGATGATTTAATTGAAAGTAAAGCTAATGCGACGCTTGAAGCCAGTGTTGTTGTGGTTATGAATCCTATTTATAAATAACATACTTAAACCCCGATTATAAGCCCTGTGAACTGTTTGGGGGCGCTATAATCGGGGTTTTCGGTAATGGTGTTTAGCTAGCACGGTTAACTTCCTTTGCCATTTTTGCTGGATCAATGAATGTTTCGCCGATAGCCGTGATGATTCGCCATACTTTTTTCATAATGAACAGCTCCTTTCTTAGTTCCATTATAGACTGCGAACATTGGATTTTCCCGCGATCTACATAACAATTCGATAAGTTTATCTTACAGTTTTATCATAATTCCCGTAAGGTTTGAAAATTTACAAGCAGTCAACAGCAACGATACAATTTCTCAAACAACGCTTAACATTGGTGGGATACACTTGTGTGGTAAGTGAATTTGAGGGGGATTGTACACGTGAAAAAGTGGAAATCAGGGTTTATTTGTTTGTTGGTAGCGGTTATTTTAGTTCAGATAGGGGTTACATATGCACCGTTTCAAAATGTGGTAAAAGCAGAGGATGTGGCGGGAGATACGCTCGTCGCCAAGGAATCGGATTGGAAGTATTGGGACCAAGGAACGTATCCTGGTGAGACTTGGAAAGACGCGGCGTTTGACGATAAGGCATGGAAGTCTGGAAAAGGGGCGCTTGGTTATAATCCGAAAAATGCGGAGATCAAAATAAATACAACGATTTCTTACGGCGCAGACGCGGATAAGAAGTATCCGGTTTACTTTTTTCGGAAAACCTTTGATGTGAAGGATGCGGCTAAATATTTGCGGACGAACTTGGCGCTTAAAGCGGATGACAGCGCGGTTGTTTATGTGAATGGGAAAGAAGTGAAGCGTGTGCGACTCGTGGATGGGATGATTAATTTCGCGGATTACTCGGGGCAACAGAGCGCGGACGCTGTCGAATACGAGGGCATAAAACTTGGCGCGGTACCGCTTAAGGAAGGCGCCAACACGATTGCTGTAGCGGTTTTTCAGCAGAAGGGATCGAGTTCGGACGTGACGTTTGATGCGGAATTGACGGGATTCGTGACGCCAGACGTGGTTGTGCCGGATGAGAATTATACGCCGTCAAAGATCGCGGTGACGTTCTTTGGTAATACGCAAACGCAAAAAGGCTTCACGTGGCATACGAAGTCGGATGCGGGATCGGATTTGCAATATGTGAAAGTGGCGGGCGCAACGCCAAACTTTACTGGTGCACAGACGGTAACGGGGAAAAGTGAGGCGAATGACGCTGCGATAGGCGGATACTCGCATCAGGTCGCAGCGAAATACTTGGATTCGGGGAGCGCGTATTGGTACCGTGTTGGTGATAAGACGCGGGATAAATGGAGTGAGCCAGCTAAGTTTATGACGCAAAAACGTGATACGAAAGCTTTTGATTTTCTGTATGTGACGGATTCGCAAGGAAGTAGTGAGGAAGAATATAGCTGGACGGACGCGACGCTGAACAAAGGTTTTTCGATGTATCCAAAGTCGGAGTTCATTTTGCAGACGGGTGATTTGGTGAACACGTCTTCTAGTCCCGCGGAATGGGGCTGGCTGTTTGGGACTTCGCAGAATCTGCTTAGCAACACGACGATAGCGGCTGCGACAGGGAACCATGATGCGTTCAACAATTCGTTCCGCCAACATTTTTACTATGACCATCCAGCGAACGCGAACAATTTGAATAAAGGCGTTTACTACTCGTTTGATTATGGCCCCGCGCATTTCATGATGTTGAATACGAACGATCAGGATTCGCGAGCACTTGATCCGACGCAACTTGCATGGCTAAAAGAAGATGCTAAAAAAGCGCGTGCGGACGGTGCGAAATGGTTAGTTGTCGCGTTCCATAAAGGGATTTATACGGTGGCAAGTCATATGACCGATACGGAAATCGTGACGCTGCGTGATCAATTAGCGCCAGTTTTCGATGAGTTGGGGATTGATGTCGTTTTGCAAGGACACGATCATAGCTATTTCCGTTCGCAGCAAATGGATGGTAAAACGCCGATTGCGACGGACACGATTGGAAAAGAGCAGGAAGACGGTGTTTCGCTCGATGTTGATCCAGGTGGACAAAGTTATTACGTGATAAATACGAGTGGTTACAAGTTTTATCAGCCACAATCGGAAAGTAAGATGGCCGCTTCAGGCGTGTATCCTGCCAAATACGCCCAACCGATGTTGCAAATGTTTGCAGGTGTAAGTTTTACGGAGGATCGTTTCACGTATAAAGCCTATACGTATGACGCCAAAGCCGCGAGTACAGCAAGGGCAACGGCGGACGCGAATCTTTTTGACTCGTATGGCATTTTGAAAACGGACCGGGCCAAAGCAGTTACATCTGAAATTGAAGCCCTACCAAGCAAAGTGGCGCTCGCGGATGAGGCGGTCATTTTAGCGGCGAAGGCATCTTTTGATAACCTGGATGGGACGTTGCAAAAATACGTGACGAATTCGGCGGTATTAACTGCGAAATTGGCTGATTTGGATAAACTGAAAGAGGAAATGACACCGCCAGAAACACCAGATCCAGAAACGCCGACAGATCCAGTGCCACCAGTAACTCCAGAGGTACCAACGCAGCCTGAAACACCGACAACGCCAGAAACGCCAGTCGCGCCTGAAGTTCCGGCAAATCCAGATACACAAACGACGCCAGACGCGGTTCAGCCACTTCCGGATCAAGATGGTGCAACAACGCCAGAAACGTTGGTAACTAGCGCGGAAACACCGTCTTCGGAGGATAACGATGACAATTTACCAACAACAGGAGATACAGATACGATGTGGGCGCTCGTTGTTTTAGGTATCAGCTTCTTGATATTTGGAACCGCACTTTTATGGCGCAGAAAATATAAATTATAAGGAATCAAAAGTTAGCGCTCCGTGTGATGCGCTAACTTTTTATATTCTACAATAAATACTTTACAAATGATTTAATATATGTCAAATTTAGTTTAAGGTGAATAAATAGCGGGAAATTTTAAAATATACTATCATGTTCACCGTTAAGGGAGGAATCAACAATGGTCAATAGCAAGCGATTAGTGGACACATTTATAGAATTAGTACAGATCGATTCGGAAACAGGGCACGAAGGGAAATTTCAAGCGTACTTAAAAGAACGATTTCAGGCGCTAGGTTTGGAAGTAATAGAGGATAATTCGATGACAGAAACAGGTTTTGGCGCCAATAATTTACTATGCCGCTTACCTGCAACGACGGATGCAGATGCGATGTTCTTTTCTTGCCACATGGATACGGTTACTCCAGGTGTCGGGATAAAGCCGCAGATTAAAGATGATATCATTTATTCAGATGGGAGCACGATTTTGGGCGCGGATGATAAAGCTGGCATCGCGGCAATGATCGAAACGATTCAACTGATTGCGGAAAATAACACGCCGCACGGGACGCTGGAATTCGTGATTTCAATTGGAGAAGAAAGCGGCCTTATCGGAATTAAAGCGTTTGACATGAGCCTGCTCGAAGCGGATTATGGTTTTGTTTTAGATACAGGCGGTCCAGTCGGCAGCATTACAATAGGCACATCGACCAAAGCGAGGCTTGAAATTGTCATTGACGGGATTGCGGCACACGCAGGAGTTGAGCCTGAAAAAGGTGTTTCGGCACTCGCTATCGCAGTTTCCGCTATGTCCCAAATGAAACTAGGACGCATTGATTCCGAAACAACGGCGAATATTGGTACCATCGAAGGCGGAACGGCGACTAATGTTGTGATGGAGCAGGTACGCCTCGTTGCAGAAGTTCGCTCGATCCAGATGGAATCCTACGAGAAACAAATACAGCATATGAAAGATTTATTCGAAAAGGCAACGACAGAAATGGGCGGAGCTATTACAATAAACGTTGAAAAAAGCTACAGCGGGTTCCACTTTGATGCCGAAACAAAGGTTGTCAAAATCGCCACAGAAGCAATGGAAAACCTAGGCATGGAAGCGAAACATGAAATCAGTGGTGGCGGTAGCGATGCTAATGTTTTAAACGAACACGGAAAAGAAACGACCAACTTATCGATCGGCTATGAAAAAATTCACACCATTCACGAATATATTCCAATTCGCGAATTAGAAAAGGCGGCAGCGTTAGCGTACGAAATTATAAAGCAGGTAGCAACGAAGTAAACAAGCGGTATAACAGGAACCTTCGTAAGCTGGAAGATGAGAAAACTAAATCAGAATAGAAGGTGTTTGAATGAAACATATCATAAAACAATTTTTCCTAGTAGCGATTTCTATCGGGCTTATTGGTGCCAGTATCAACCTATTTCTAGCGCCACATCATGTTGCAGCAGGTGGCGTAAGTGGTATCGGAATCCTAGTGGAGCAAGCATTTGGCATTAATATTGCGATAACAGTACTAGTTTTGAACGTAGTCATGCTTATTTTAGCATTCATTTTTCTAGGCAGGGCCGTATTTATTAGATCTTTCCTAGGAAGTTTACTATTACCATTGTCGCTCGCAGTAATCCCAGAAGTCATGTTGGCACAAGATCGCTTACTTTCGGTCATATTCGGCAGCATGATTTTTGCAATTGGAGTCGCGATTCTCTATCGTATTGAGGCTTCTAGCGGCGGGACGACGATACCGCCACTTATTTTTAAAAAATATTTCAATTTGAACACATCGCTAGGCTTATTTTTAGTCGATTCGATTATCGTTATTTTCAATATTTTCGTATTCGGAGTAGAAGAATTTTTATTCGCGATTCTCTCATTGATTTTAGTTGCACTAATTATGAATTTCTTGGAGACAGGCCTCAAAAAACGTAAAGCCGTAATGATTATGAGCGAGAAAAAAATGGAAGACATCAAAGCTGGTTTGCTCGAAGAAGTCGGGCGTGGCGTCACAGTTTTCTCTGTATCAGGGGGATACACGGGGAGCGATAAAACAATGCTGATGGTCATTCTTGAAAGTCGGGAATATCCAGCGGTTCTCAAAATGATTAACTCCTACGACAAACATTCCTTTGTCATCGCCTATACGGTGTCTGAAGTACACGGCCTCGGTTTCAGTTATCATACAATTGAATAAAAACTAAAAACACAACAAAAAGGGGGAATTAATCATGAATCCAGTGACAGCTTTTACGATTATCATGCTTATTTGGGTTATCAGTGACTACGTTTCTAAAAAAACAAAATCACTCATTTCCTCACTACTCGTCGCTTCGATCATTTTCCTGGTAGGATTTAAAACAAATATATTCCCAGAAGATCTGCTAACAAGTTCATCCCTACTCGCGCTTGGACAGACGGTTGTTGGCTTCATCATTGTCCACATCGGAACCATGATCAGCCTCGACGAACTAAAAAAACAATGGAAAACAGTTGTAATCGGAGTCGCGGCGGTACTTGGTATCGTTGCCTTCCTATTCTTAATCGGTTCTTTTTTCTTAGATCAAAATTTTGTCATTGCAGCAATCGGCGCGATCAGCGGGGGAACAATCTCAGTCATCATCGTGCAAGATGCCGCGCTCGCTTCAGGTCTTATGCTTGTCGCTGTTTTCCCAGTTTTAATTGCAGCGTTCCAGGGCTTGATTGGTTTCCCGTTGACATCCCTCATTTTGCGAAAAGAAGCGAACCGTTTAAAAGGGGAATATCGCGCAGGGACACTTCAAGTTGTAAAAGCTGAAGAGCATCACGAAGAAGGCAAAACGATCTTGCCAAAAGCGTTACAAACAACAGCTGGAACCCTGTTCGTAGTCGGCGTCGTAGTAGTACTCGCAGCTTACGTCAACAACATCACGGACGGCGTTCTCAACAAATTCGTCGTTGCCTTACTACTTGGTATCCTATTACGCGCATTTGGCGTTTTCAAACCGAACATTCTAAGCGGAATCGATGCTTACGGCCTTATGATGCTCGCTATTTTAATCATTATTTTCGGCCCGCTAGCGACATCCTCCGTCGACGATCTAATCGCACTTATCGGTCCACTTTGCATCGCGTTCGCCATAGGTGTAACAGGAAGCGTCGCATTCTCCGCCGTCATGGGGAAAATCCTCGGGTACAGTCTTTCAATGTCCATCGCGATTGGGCTCACGACACTATATGGGTTCCCAGGAACAATGATTTTGAGTCAGGAAGCCGCGAGAAGTGTTGGTGAAAACGAACAAGAAATCGCGGCAATTGAAGGTCAAATTTTACCGAAGATGATCATCGCAGGTTTTTCAACAGTAACAATAACTTCGGTCATCATCACCAGTATTTTGGCCGAGTTAATACATTGACTTTAAAAGAGGAGAAGCATAGACTTGCTTTCTCCTCTTTTTGCGCGGAATTTTCCGTTGAGGTTTGCCACGAGACGAAAGAGACTATGGTAACTATGATGACATTAAAAAGGAGATGACCAGAAAATGGCGTTACTTGGAGGAAATAAAAAAGACTCGAAGCACGATGAAATACGGTTATTTTATGGGGAAGGGCTATCCGAACAACCACTACCGCGCTATGAAATTCCAGCAGATACAATGCCAGCAGGTGCTGCGTACGATTTTATCATGGATGAATTGCGCGATGAGGGAAGCGCTCGCCAGAACTTAGCGACATTTGTACAGACGTGGATGGAGCCAGAAGCGCAGCAACTAATCATGAACACGCTTGATAAAAATGCGGTCGACAAATCAGAATACCCACAAACAGCAGAAATTGAAGAGCGTTGCGTCAACATTATCGCAAACCTGTGGAATGCAGATGAACGAGATGAGTTCATTGGTACGTCGACGGTTGGCTCATCCGAAGCCTGCATGCTCGGCGGAATGGCAGCACTTTTTCGCTGGAAAAAACAAGCGCGCGAACTCGGCCTCGACATGAGTAAACGTCCAAACATGATCATTTCCTCCGCATACCAAGTCGTTTGGGAGAAATTTGGCGTCTACTGGGATGTTGAATTGCGCGAAGTCCCGGTTACAAAAGAATGCCTCGCGCTTGATCCAGATAAAGCGATCGACCTCATCGATGACTACACCATTTGCGTCGTCGGCATCATGGGATTAACCTACACAGGCCGTTACGATGACATCAAAGCTCTGGACGAGGCGATCACGACCTATAACGAAACAAGTAAGGTGAAAGTGTATATTCACGTGGATGCAGCGTCAGGAGGCTTATACACCCCATTCATGGAACCCAATTTAGAATGGGATTTCCGCCTCGATAACGTCAAATCCATCAATACATCCGGGCACAAATATGGTCTGGTATACCCTGGCGTCGGTTGGGTCGTGTGGAAAGACAAAGAATGGCTACCAAAAGAACTTATTTTCAACGTCAGCTATCTAGGCGGCGACATGCCAACCATGGCTATCAATTTTTCACGTCCCGCGAGCCTTATCGTTGCCCAATATTACTTATTCCTGCGACTCGGTTTCGAAGGCTTCCGCCAAGTCCATTCCCGCACGCAAAAAGCCGCCCTATACATCACAAAAGAACTCGAAAAACTAGGCATGTTCGAAATTGTGAACGGAGCGGAGCAATTACCAGTTGTCGCATGGACTTTAAAAGAAGACGCAGATGTGAAATGGGATCTCTATGACTTGTCTGATTTCTTGCGGATGCGCGGCTGGCAAGTTCCGGCGTATCCAATGCCCGCAGATCTAGAAGAAATGGTTGTTTTACGCGTCGTTATCAAAGGCGATTTCAGCTACGATTCCGCGCTACTATTCGTTCGCGATCTAAAAGCAACGATCGAAAAACTAGAGAAATCACATATCCTACCGAGTGCGGACAAGCATCCGAAAAAAACACACGGCTTTACCCACTAAGTTACAAAAAGCGGCTTTTATACCGTCTGAGAGAGCTGAATTTAGCGATTAGCTCTCTTTTTTTGATAAAACTCCCGAAAACGCTTGACCTCAAGGCTGAAACATGTTTTAATAAGGAAGTGCCAAAAATGGTGCAGCAAGAAAGGTTCCGTGGTGTAGGGGTTAACATGCCTGCCTGTCACGCAGGAGATCGCGGGTTCAAATCCCGTCGGGACCGTCAAATAAAAATCGCGTTTTGTTTAGGAGTTAATTTCCCAGACAAGACGCGATTTTTCGTTATAGATTTCGTTTTACGCTACGACAACCGCAGTCCCAGAAGCCGTCACCATCAACATCCCATTATCAGCACCAAGTACCTCATAATCGATGTCCACGCCAACTACGGCATTCGCGCCCAGTTTCGCCGCACGCTCTTCCATTTCGCGAATCGCTTCCTCACGAGCCGCTACTAGTTCTTGCTCATAACCCTCCGAGCGTCCACCGAAGAAATTACGCAATCCTGCGCCAATATCCTTCATAAAGTTAACCCCAGTAATTACCTCTCCAAAAACGATCTGCTTATATTCCACAATCTGCTTGCCATCTACACTCGGCGTTGTTGTTGAAATCATGTTCCATTACCTCCTAATTTTTATGATGTTATGACATTAAAATAGCATACTCCGCCAGAAAACACAAAAAAAGCGCTGAATCCTAATTCAGCGCTCGAAGCATTTTATTAATAATCTTTCATCGCATCATCCAGCACTTTTTTCAAAGTAGCCGAGGAGTTTGCCATTTGTTCTTTTTCTTGATCATTCAACTTCATCTCAACAACGTGGCGAACACCTTTGCGGTTCACGACAGCTGGCGCACCAATGTACACGTCGTTCAAGCCGTAATGTCCATCCATATATACAGACAATGGTAAAATCGCGTTTTCGTTATTCAGAATCGCTTTTGTAATCCGGGCAAGTGCTGCTGCAATCCCGTAGAACGTTGCGCCTTTTTTGTTGATGATTTCATAAGCCGCGTCACGAACACTCACGAAAATCGTATCCATCGCGCCTTGCTCACTATCATCGATCCATTCCGTAATTGGCAGACCACCAACCGTTGTGTGGCTCCAAGCCGGGAATTCCGTATCGCCATGCTCACCCAAAATATAGCCATGGACATTACGCGCATCGACTTTCAAGAAATCCGCAATCGACATCCGGAAACGCGCCGTATCAAGACTCGTACCAGAACCAATCACGCGCTCTTTTGGAAGACCAGAGAATTTCCAAGTCGCATAAGTAAGAATATCCACTGGGTTCGACGCTACCAAGAAAATACCGTCAAATCCGCTCGCCATAACTTCGTCCACAATCGATTTCATAATACGTATATTACGGCTCACAAGATCCAGTCTAGTTTCACCAGGTTTTTGCGCCGTACCAGCTGTAACAACAACGATATCCGCATCGTGACAATCACTATAATTCGCTGAGTAAATTTTCTTAGGCGCTGAAAAAGGTACCGCGTGACTTAAATCCATCGCGTCCCCAATCGTTCTATCCTTATCTATATCAATAATCCCGAATTCTTGCCCAATGTTTAAATTCACACAAGCAAAGGCGTAACTAGAACCGACAGCTCCATCCCCGACTAAAATGATTTTTTGATGATCTTTCATTTTTAAATTCCTCCTTCAAAAAATACAATCTACTAGTACAGTATAACATGATATTTTCATTTGTGAAACCTTGAACGACTAAGTTTCGAAAAAGTGTTATATAGAAAATGTGTAAGCGCTATGATACAGATTTTGGGTGATGAAAGCCCGTTCACACAAAGTAAATAGGTTTCTCCTCTCTTTACCTTAATATATGAAGTTATAAACCTTGCTTTACAGGGAAATGTCGAATTATTAGTCAGAAAGACCCTTATCGTTTCATTTTTGAGGCAAAAGGGTATATGATGGAAGTGTACAATATAAAATGAGTGGAGTGATTTTTCATGGCAACAACATTAGAAGTCCAAAAAAGAGAAACAAAACCGCATTCGAACATAACAGCTATCCGTAATGCAGGTAGAATTCCAGGTGTTATATATGGTTACAAAGCAGAAAACGTTCCAGTATCCGTTGACGCTTTAACGTTCATTAAAGCAGTTCGAGATAATGGCCGTAATTCCGTATTTTCAGTAACAATCGACGGAGCGAAATTAAACGTATTACTACATGATTACCAAACAGATGCATTAAAAGGTGACATTGAGCATATCGATTTACTTGCGGTAGATATGTCCGAAGAAGTTGAAGCGACTGTAAATATCAGCTTGGTAGGCGAGTCCAAAGGCGTTAAGCTTAGTGGAGTCTTGCAACAAGTATTATACGATCTAACTGTTGCTACAACACCAGACAAATTACCAGAAGTAGTAGAAGTAGATATTACAAACCTTGACATTGGCGATGCAATCACAGTAGCAGACCTAGCTAAAAACGCTGACTACACAGTGATTACTGATGGCGAAGAAGTTATCGCGACAGTTTCAGCACCACGTTCTGCTGATGAGCCAGAAACAACAAGCAGTGCAGTGACAGAACCAGAAGCAATCCACGGTTCAGAAGGCAATGCAGATAAATAAATTTCAAAAGTAAAAAATAATACTAAAAACGAGTAATAACGCTAGAAATTTGGCGCTGTTGCTCGTTTTTTTATTTTGTCCAATTTTTCGTCACAAAGTGTTCACAATTACACGAAGGTTTACATAGAATTAAGAACGGGCAAACAGATTGAAGCAAGACATAAAAGTGTTAGGAATTAGGAGGTAGTGAACATGAAAAATAAGATTCTACTGCTTCTGGGCTTTGCGATGGTCTTAATCGGGGGACTATTCCTTCAAAGCAATCAAGCAAAAGCAGCCGTATTAAATCTAAAACCCGGAGCCACACCAGAAATCAGAATATACAATACACAAGTGCTCCAAAATGCAATCAACCAATCCAAAACAGCCATTACGATCCCAAAAGGGAATTTTGAAGTGACAGGAAGTATTATCTTGAAATCAAACGTGACAATACTCGGAGTAAGCACGAACCCTGCCGACTCCAAAATCACGCTGAACAATGGGCCGATGACAACAGAAACAGGCAAAGGCATAACCACGGTGAACAACCTGAATCTGCGAAACTTCACGCTACAGTACAATCCAACGATGCCCAAATACGATTTCACGAAACACAATACAAACGTGTACCAAAACAATCTACTCGAAATCGGCTCCGTTCCAAAAGCAGAATCGACCGCAAACTATCACGCCACATACAAAAAAATAACAAAAAGCAATATCACGGTCCAAAACATGATTTTAAACGCCAATCAAGTAGGATCATCCGTATTAAGCGTAGCAAAGGCGACAAACGTGAAAATTGCCAATAATCAAATACTTAATTCAGGACTACAAGGTGGAATTACCGCAAGCTACACAGATGGATTACAAATTGACGGAAATACCGTGAAGAACTCAGGTCGCTCCGGAATCAGCCTGTACCAAGGAAACGGCTCAGCCAAGTCACCAATTTATATTCGCAACAACAAAGTTATCGATTGGATGGAACGCTACGGCGGCTATCATTATAACGCGGCCAAGGCGAACAAAGTCGCACCCGACATGATGCTTGACGGCGGAATTGACAGCTACGGCCCAGCCAACAATTACGTCTCCGTCACCGGAAATAACGTATCCCTTCAAAATAACAACAATAAACGCAACACCGACAATCAAAAAATCGAACAGAAGTGGGGCGTGAAAAACGCACAGTACGTTGGTTATACCGGCATAAGAGGCAGCGGAATTGCACACGCCACCTATCAAAACAACATCGTAACCATAAACAGTCCAGACGCCATATCCTTCATGACCTTCAACCTGCGACTCCGCAACACATATACAGCACCCAAATACATTTTAGTTGAAAATAACAAATTCACCTCACAAAAAATAAGTTTTCCAATCCGAATTTTCGGAGGTGCGAGCGAAAACACATTAGCATCCGGAATCACGATTCGCAAAAACACCTTCACAATCAATGGCGACATCCCAACCTACTACAAAACCTTGATTGACGTCCGCGAAAAAACCGAAACGATCGGCGGCAAACTGACCTATTTCGGCACATCACTCCTAACCGTCACAGGCAACAAAATCAACAGTAAAAACGTGAAGCAGTTGGTCGCAGGAACCCCAATCCGGAAACTACCAGTGGTGAACACATTATACCTTGGCCAAAACACACTAAACACAAAGCCGTTTCAAAATATCGGAGGCTACCTCGACAGCGTCATCCAATTGCCAAGCTATAAAAAAGGAGTAATCACAGGCGGCGTTATGTGGTCCTTCACAGATCAATCGACCAAGACGATACAATTGAAAGACAGCGCTGGAAAAGCACTGACGAAACCCATCACGCTCAAAAAAGGAGCCCTTGCTAACTTCACACTAAAACCAACCTACAGCGCCAAACCGAAGTTACTTTGGATCACGAGCAAGATCGGGAAGACGGCAGTGACGAAGAAAGTACCGTTGTATTTGTTTTAAATAATATGTAGGACACGACCAGGGATGCGATGGATGCATTTCTGGTTGTTTACGGTTTAGGAAAAATGAAAATATAGTTAATTCAAGAGGGATTCTGTGTTAAGATTTTAGAATAGACAGTACAAGGAGGAGATTTAACTTGCAAGAAATAAAAACAGCAATCCAATCAGCGCTAAAAAACGAGATAACCCATGAAAAATTAATCGATATCGCAGAGGAATTATTGTTTACGGATAACACGCAGCAATCGATTAATGCTGATTTATCAGATAGAAACCGAACGTTGCTAGAAGATATGTCCGCACAATGGGATCTATACTTGGAAAATACATATACAATAGAAGAATTACAGAGCCTTGAGTATCAAAAAGTAAGGTTACCCGAAGAATGGCTTAAAAGGTGGTATGAGAGTGGCCACTAAAAATAAAAAAATAAGAAGTATCCAGGCGAAACTAGATCAGTGGGGAGTTGTATTAATAGGTGTTGTCCTAGTAATAATTGTTATGCAATATATCTTCCAAGATTTTATAACAGGGACGATTCTCAAAAGTTGCCTTTTCATTATCGTATTATACAATGTGTCGATATTTGCTGAAATCACAGAAGGCTTCAATTTCAAGCGAATTTGGCATAATATTTTCCGCATAATGGGAATGATATTAGGTTTCGCGACAATTATTATATCGATTTTATTATTCTAAGGAGACGATTCTCAAATGCTACTTATTTTACTGGCAATCAACATAATCATACTAATCTGCCTAACGCTCCTTGGAAAAAGAGCAAAGAAAACCAAAAATAAAAAGCTATTCGTAACAGTTGGCTTATTGCTCGTGCTATTTTCATTTGGCAGCTACGCATATTATGCTGTTATCGAATTGTTTACAAGCTAAGGAGTGAGTTCTTATGAAGAAAAATTGGACAGAAATACAAGAAATAAATACAAATTACAAAAAAATCGCGATTTTTGGCATTTACTTAGAAAATGGGAATACAGAATATCTGCGCTATTGCGTCGACGAATTAACCAAATATCTACCGCCAGAACTTCATTATTATGCACTTATAACTAACGAAGTAGAATTTCCAACACGAATTGATTATTACAAGAAGCTATGGAAGGCTTGCGCGGATAACCTACCGCTAACTGACAGCGTTTTATCCAAGGAATATATGGATCAATCAGGAGAAACCACGACGTTTTATGGTGTTATCGAGTTCACAACAAACATCGCGTCCCATATTTTTGAGAGACTAAACGATGACCCCGACACCTTCGTATTCGGCGATGAAAAGCCAATTGAAGAACTAGATATTCCAAATATATTTCGACAAAATCAAGCAGATCCAGAACTAACTAACGGCTCGTACCCAATTCAATTCCAATTTCTTAATGCAGGATTTGAAGCAGGTTTATACGTTACGATTTCCGAAATGAAGTTCTAATTCCTGTAGAGCGAGGTGAAAAAAATGAAAGCCATGGAAAAACACTTGTTGTACTATGTGCTAGGCAGTCACAGGCGAGCACATTATATTGAGATCATTGAAACACAAGGGGAAGATGCGTTGGATCCTGAAGCAGTGGAAGACATACTGGATATTCTACTATCGCTTTTCTTAGACATTGGGTTAAAAGAAAATCATGAACCAAATCAAATCGGGCTAGATCTGGAGGATCTGATTGATATTATTAATGACGCTGAGTAAAGCTGGGTAATTGAGAAAGTTATCCACAAAAAAATACAGCATTGTGAATAAAAGTGAAAAACGAAATAATATTAAAACTCCTAAGACATTGCCTAAGAAGGGATATCATGCTTTTAATCTCAAGTAAACATAATAATTAAACCTGTGCATAACTTGTGGATAACAATATACTACCATATCAATATATCGTAGAGAACGTATATTCGGACACGAAATATAGAATTACCTGTGGATATATATATTTAACTTGGGGATAACTTGTGTGTAAGAATAGATAAAACTGGGGATAAGTCCAAAACTAGAAAAGCATACATGTAATCCTTAAAAATCAGAAGAAAAAGCTATAAAAAAAGAGAAATTAGCGTCAAAATAGACAAATAACTTAGAAAAATCCAATTTGAAGTTAATGGAATAGTTGACGATGCCTGATAATAAACTTATTATAGTAAGTGCATTAGTGAATAAATTCATACGTTCAGTGTGTTTATCCACAGTTTGTGTAACAGGAAAGAAGGAATAACATTGAAAAAACCGATTTATAGTTGTGAAGAACATATCGATGAAGCGCTAGATGACTGGGTTTATGGGGTTGAAACCTTTCCAGAATTAGAGCTAGTGGATAACTCTGAAAATCTGTGGATAACCTGTGGATACTGTGAAAATAAAGCGATATATATGGTAGGGAACGAATGTTCAGACACAAAATATAGAAACTGATTGTGGATATGTGGATAATTTCTGTGGATAAAATGTGAGTAAAGGGTGGATAAGAGATGAATATCCAAATTTTAACGGTAGGGAAATTGAAGGAAAAATATTTAATTCAAGGCATAGCAGAATATACAAAACGTTTAGGCCCATATGCGAAGGTTGCAATTACAGAGGTGCCAGATGAAAAAGCACCAGAAGTTCTAAGTGACGCCGAAATGGTGCAGGTGAAGAACAAAGAAGGCGAGCGAATTTTAGCAAAAATAGCAGATGACGTACATGTTATTGCCTTAGCAATCGATGGAAAGCAGAAAAGCAGCGAAGAATTTGCGGATGGACTGGATAAGCTAGCTACATATGGAAAGAGTAAGGTGGCATTTGTGATTGGCGGCTCGCTGGGATTAAGTGATGCTGTTTTGAAACGGAGCGACGAGAAATTATCGTTTGGAAAGTTAACGTTGCCACACCAGTTGATGAGATTGGTGTTAGTGGAGCAAGTTTATCGAGCTTTCCGGATTAATCGCGGGGAACCGTATCATAAATGATGATATTTTTTTGATGGGAATGGCTTTGTATAGCGGTTTGTGGAAGTAGGTATTTAGATTCATTTTTTCGAGGTTAAGTGAGGCTGTATCGGAAAGTGTTGGTACGCCTCATTTTTTAATTTCCGATTAAGAGAGGCTATACAGCTATGAATAGGCTTGATTTCTAGATATACCATGCATAGGATTAATAAAATACTTTATGGAATAAGAAACAAAACGGGAAGGATTGTGCCAGATGATTGAACAAATGACTTTTGCTGACCATATATTACAATTTAATAAAAAGCTTTCTCTTAAATCGCTTGCTTTACCAGATGGATTTCGCGCGATTAATCCATATGAAGGGGATCAAAAAGAGATAGTCAGAAACATAACGACTTCATTTTATCAAAAATACTATAACGATACTAAACCTCGCCGTATGGTATTGGGAAGTTCTCCTGCACGTCGAGGCTCAGCTGTAACAGGAGTTCCTTTTGAA
The DNA here is from genome assembly GCF_003534205.1 of Listeria weihenstephanensis. Lineage (NCBI taxonomy): Bacteria > Bacillati > Bacillota > Bacilli > Caryophanales > Listeriaceae > Paenilisteria > Paenilisteria weihenstephanensis. The sequence goes on from NZ_CP011102.1 coordinate 233,456, forward strand.
GATGCCAAGCACCTCCAAAGCGAAACGGGAATTTTTATTGACAAGTTCTGTATAAATCAATCTTCATCGGGCTTTTTATATGATGTTATTAGAGAATACGGAGGTTGTAAGAAGTTTTATACTGATTTTTACATGAATTTTGTTTGTCCTCTAGGGCTCGTCAGGATCAATTCAAAGGGTAATGAAGTTAATTGTAATTACTACGAAAGCAAAAAGTTACAAGAAATCCTGGCTCCTTTTATTATTAGTGCAATACGTAGTCAGATAGGTTTTGGAATAGATACGTCGATATGCTATTGCATTGGAAGCGGGGAGAATTATGATTTTTTATCCAGAATAAATAAAGAACATCATTTTTTTGATATGATTATACCGTTAGAGCATCCACGATTTATTACACAATACAACGCAAAGCACAAGGATGTGTATATGGAGAAATATCTTAACGCTTTAAGCCATGAATAATAATAGTGTCCATGTCTCGTTATAGAAATTATGCGCTTGCTTTGGCATATCCTGTTTTTGTGTTTCGGATTAAAAGAGGCTGTACAGTTGGTTAAATATTTCATATAATAGAAGAATACAGATATGGGAGGGTTTACATGAGTCAAATAAAAAGTAATCTTGGTCGGGCAAATCAGGTGGCGACTTCGATGGGACACGCGACGGATGCGATGCGGCAATCGGGTTCGAAGCAAGTGCAATTGGCGAATCGGACGAGTGTGAAGGTGAGTCATGACGCCAAACAGAGCTCGGATAAAGTCAAGCAATTGATGATGCAATTGGGCAAGAGTTTTGGGCGGGATGTGGCGCATATTCGTTCGGTCGCGCAGGAATTTGAGCGGGTGGATCGCGAAGTTGGGAACGGGCTTGATTTTTCGGGAACAGCCCCACGTATCGGGAAATGAGGGATGGCAGATGAATGACAGAGATAGAGAAATAGATAGTTGGAATCAGCGGTTGCGGAATGTCGCGGATGACCAGTATGCGAAGGAACGGGAGATTCGTAGGCAGAAGCAATTGTTGGATGAAGTGGACTATGTACATAATCGGAACAATCGGTTGTTTCATGAGCTTGGTAGTACATGGCATCGAGACCGAGAAATGGCGGTATTTTTGGATACGCAGCGATATGAATATCAGCGACAACATTTTCATGTGGTGGATGGCATGGAGGAAGAACAAACGAGAATGGAACGTGAAAAGCGTGCGTTGATGGACAAGGAATCGGACTATTATGCGGCTCGTCGAAAAGTGGAGTTTGGCGGTGAGCAGGCTTGAGTTTGAATGTCTTTTTGGGTGAAATCGAAGCGCAATCGGAGAGCATGGTGGCGTCGTATCATGATATGATAGAGGCAATGGAAGGCTTGATGCGGGCGGTGAATGAATTTGCGTTTGACAGAGAATTGCAGGGCAAGACGTATGATAGTGCAAAACAGTACTTTGCGGCTACGTATCGACCATTAGCGCAGGGCATGATTTGTTTGTGTGAGGAATTGATACGGCAAAATCAAGCGTTTCCTAGGCAGTTCCAAGCCGATGTGGCGACGACAGATGTGATTGAGGATGAAATTCGGAATCAGATTCGGCAATTGGATGGGCAGATTCAGGATATCGAGAAGTTGAGCAATAATGTGGTTGGCATGGCGCTAATCACGCCAATCTTTGTGGATTTGAAGCGGAAATTGCAGGAGAAGTTAGAGGCTTTGTATCGATTTGATGCGGAGACGGCGACCTCGTTTGATCGTGCGATGGATTTGACGGCGAATATTGTTCGCGGATTGGCGGAAATCGATAGTGATAAAGCCTTCCAACCCAAAACTGGAACTTTTAATATGATGGGCTTGAATATGGCGTGGCGTTCGGCGTTGCAGAAGCAATGGACGGCACGAGAAGAAGCGATAGCGAAATTAGCAAAAGATAATGAGACCGCAAGACTTATCAAAGCGGCAGAAAATGGTCCACTACCCGTGATACCAGACGGCAATGTGGCTGGATTTGTCACGAAAGACGGGAAGCTAGATGGGCAAGCGACTTATGACAATGCGAAATGGCAACAAGCGCATGTGTTGGCAGGGATGAAAAACGCGATTTTCCTGATTGACATGGTAGCGCCAATTTTTGATATCTATCGCTGGAAAACAGGGCTTGATCCAATAACGCAAGAGAAGCTGAGTCCCTTTGAGCAAAACGAGGCGGCAGCATTCACGGCATTGACTTTCGTTCCATTCGGGAAACTAGGAAAAGTGGCAAAAGCCATCAAAGCATCGACGCGAACGGATGAATTTAAGTTTTTATTTGAAAATGTGGATAATATAAGGAAAGCCAATACATTTAAGAAAATGAATATTGCTGATTTTACGGATGAGATTATGAAAACTAAACCAATGAATTCCCGTGCTCCTGAAAAATGGATAAATAAAGGTGGTACAATTGAAATTGATGCACTGGGAAATTGGAAGTATACCAATAAGAACGATATATCAGTGGTATATAAAAATGGCTTCCCAGATTTTATACCATATAAGCATCCTAATGTAGATAATGTTCCAATAGAAATAGCACAACCTAAAAATTATCCAAAAGATTATGAAGCTGCGAATAAAGGAGCTGGATTGAGCAAGATTTCTAAACCGCCAGTAAACGATATTAAAAAGCCTCCCGAAGGCTACACATGGCACCACATGGAAGATGGTAAGACTATGATGTTAGTCGAAAAAGATATTCATAATGAATTTAAACATATGGGTGGTCAATCAATCGTAAATGGAAAAGGAAAATAAAGGAGCGATTTGCAATGGTAAAAATAACATCAAAAAATGAAAAACTATCTCTAGATAGATTAGAAGTTTTTGAAAAGGAACATGATATCAGGTTTTCAACTGAGTATAGAAAATTTTTACTGAATTATAATGGAGGATATCCAGATAAATCAACATTCAAAATTAAAGGGGAAGACGGAGAGTATGAAAGTATATTGAACGTATTGTATGGTATCGGCGAGATGTATGATAATTTAGAAAAAAACTTTGATATTTTTGATGAGCTTGTAGATGTTGGATTTGTTCCAATAGCAGATGATCCAGGGGGAAATCAAATATGCATAAGTATAAATAAAGAGAATTATGGAGCCATTTATTTTTGGGAACATGAATTAGGTAATGAAGATGAATTAGAGAATTTATTCTATATTGCTGCTAATTTTGATGAGTTCTTAACTAACTTATATGAGTAAACTTCGACCTTGAGAGGCTAGGGGAGTATATGAGCGTGCTACAAGATTTTCAATTAATTGAAAAAGTGCCAGCAAATGTGTTACAAGAATATCAGGATAAGGTACCAGAGGAAGTTGTTCAATTTTGGAAAGAGTATGGATTTGGAACTTTTATGGAAGGTTATTTTAAATCAGTAAATCCACTAGAATATAAAGAAATTCTAGTGAGCACGAGTGAAAGATATACAGATGGTATTGTCCTGTTCACGACTGGTATGGGAGACTTAATAATATGGTCGGACGGCTATGTACGAATGATTAATTACCGATATGGTATAGTAAAAACTATTTTTTTTCTTTTGAGTTCTTTTTCGAAGACACTGCGGACGAGGAGTTTAGGATAGAAGACCTTATGTGGAAACCATACCAAGAAGCAGTTAAAAAACTGGGAACACCTGCTTATGACGAATGCTTTGGTTACGTTCCACTTTTAGCTTTAGGTGGCTCAGAAAAAATGGAGAACTTGCAAAAAGTGAAGCTAAAAGAGCATATTCTGCTAATCTCAGCTTTAGCAGGGCCAATTCAATAAGTAAATATGAAATAAAGCCAAATATAAATAGTATATTCAAGAGTCAATGTCTAACACAGGCGTGGGCTCTATTTTTATGTAGAAAATTTTAGGGGACTCATTGACTGGGGAAGATTAGGTGATTATAGAGGAAGCGATAAAATAATGAATTCAGGTGCCACATAATTCTTTTACTGTCACAAGGCACGCAAATTTCGTGTACTATAACTTGGGAATATTTCGCGTAAATTGGTAAGCTAAGGAAGTAGGTGAAAAAAGGAGGAATGAGCAACAGATGTATTCACAACAACACATTCAACAAGATTGTTTAGCAGAGGTTTATAAGGAGATGGTGGAAGCTGTGGGAATTGAGAGCACGCTAAAATTGTTTCCGATTTTGCGTGGGCAACAAATCAATTTTCCTGTGCGCTTGTATGCTAAAGAAAAAGTCAGCATGAAAATCAGTCAAGAATATCATGAGAAAAACGTGCATGAACTGTCACGGGAATATGGTTATAGTTCACGATGGGTACAAAAAGTCATCAAGGAAAGTAAAAAGGAGGAGTCGTTGTCTAAGTAATATTAGAACTAGTATGAAAATAGAGACAGGGGAGCGAATATAATGAAAAAATATGTAGCAGTAATTTTGAGTTTACTATTAATACTGGCTGGGTGCGGACAATCTGACACAGATGACGCATACAATAATGCTTTACAAAAAGGGCTAGATGCAATTGCTGGTGAGAACTACGCGAAAGCAGAAGCAGCTTTTGAATTGGCGCTGGAAGATAAAAAAGATGATGAAAAAGCCAAAGCTTACCTAATACAAACAAAAGCGATGCAAGTGGCTACAGATGCTTATGCTAAAAAGGATTACAAGGTAAGCGCGCAAGAAGCCAAAAAAGTTATTCAAGAGAAACAAGGATCCGACGCGCTTGTGCAAAAAGCAAAGGCCTTACAAACAAAAATAAGTACACTGGAAAAGCAACAGAAAACTTTAGAAACGAAGTGGACAGCAATTGAGCAAGCGATCCAAGAAAAAGACTATGATAATGCATCTACTAAAGTCGCGGCTTTTTTGAAAGAGAATTTATCTGATTTTCCAGAGTTGAAAAAACAAGCGGAAGATGCTCAAACGAAGATAACTACTGAAAAGAAAGCGCTGGCAAAACAACAAGAAGAAGCGCAAATTGCAAAGGAAGAACAAGAAGCGGATCAAAAGGTGATTGAAGAAGGAGGACCGATGGATGGAGCAGATGCAGATGCTGGGGAGGCACTAAGTGATGCAGATATCGTAGCTAAAGTACAGGCCTATAATGGTGAAAGTACGGAAGGTGTCACCTATTCTGTAGAGGCAGTACTGAATGAACTTACAAATGGGACTAGCTATGAGATTTGGGTGCGTTCTGATGGTAGCGATGGATTCAGACCAGGAGCAGCATTAGCGCATTATTATTACTATCCCGAGATCGATAAAGTTGAAGAAGTGTCATCATAAGATTAAAGGGGCAGCCATCGTGTTGTCTCTTTTTAATATCTAGATTGTGAACCATTTCCGAATAATAAAAAATGTTAATAGTACGGCTTCCTAAACAGATAAGCGGCTTTTGTTGTATAATAAAGAGGCTATTATATAAGTGAATTTAAAAATATCACCCACACATGATAGGAAATACAAAAGAGAAGAAAATAAGTAGAGGAGGACAAAACATGAACTTCCTTAAGAAATACGGATTTTATTTCTTATTATTAGCCGTATTAAGTGATTTTTTAACACCGTACATTCTAGGCATTTTCTACCCAGATCTGAACCAAATGACGATGGTAATGAGCGTGTTCGGCGATGTGGAAAGCCCAGTCCGCGGCGCATTCCTAGTCTGGTCTGTCGTATCTGGTGTACTATTTGTCCTAGCTTTACCAGCAATATACCAAACATTTGCTAAAACCTCTCGCACATTGGCGATTTTACTAGCTTCGGCGATCGGTTTATACGGCATTGGGGATTGTATTTTCACGGGATTATTCAGCATCGACACGGAGCAGGCGACTTGGACATTCTCCACTTGGGTTCACAATATTGGCTCTGGCCTAGGCTATACAGGGTTCTTACTATTCCCGCTATTTCTGATTTTACTTTATCGGAAACAAGGACAACCCACGCAGAGTAAAATTTATTTGGTACTCTTAATCATCAGCTTACTTTCGGCGGCTATTTACGGCTTAGCGAGAATTCCCGCGATCAATGATTGGCCGATTTTAAACAAAATTGGTTTCTGTCAGCGGATCAGTTTCTTCTTCAATTATTTACCGATAGTTGTCTTTGCTTTAAGCCAAATTAAAAACAGAAAGAAGGAACGGTAAAATGAGTAATTCCAATCAACTAAAAGATTCATTTCAAAAAACAACCTACAGATTGTCACAAAATGGCCCGCGCAACGTCGCTGTTTTACAAGAAGCGCTGCAATCTGTTGACCCGAATCTGGAAAGCGATATCTATGGCAGCGGCAAAATCATCGAGGACTTTGAAAGCAAAATTGCTAAGTTCCTCGGCAAAGAAAAAGCGGTATTCTTCCCAAGTGGCACAATGGCACAACAAATCGCGCTACGAATCTGGGCCGATCGCAAAAACAACAATAAAATCGCGTATCATCCACTATCACATCTAGAAATCCATGAGCAAGACGGGCTAAAGGAATTGCAACAAATCGAGCTGCTGCTTTTGGGGACTGCCGAAAGAGTACCAACAATCGAGGACATTCGCAATCTGGACGAGTCGGTTTCATGTGTTTTACTAGAATTACCGCAACGCGAAATCGGCGGACAATTGCCAACTTTTGCGGAGCTGGAGGAAATTTCACAGTATTGTCGTGAAAATGGGATTCAATTGCATCTAGATGGTGCGCGTTTGTGGGAAATAACCCCTTACTATAAGAAATCGGAAAAAGAAATCAGCGCACTTTTTGATAGTGTATATGTTTCTTTCTATAAAGGAATTGGCGGGATCGCTGGCGCTATTTTGGCAGGCGATGCTAATTTTACGGACGAGGCGAAGCTCTGGAAACGTCGTTATGGCGGGGATTTGATCAGCTTGTATCCATATATCATATCGGCGAATTACTATTTTGATAAGCGAATCGGCAAAATGGAGCAGTATTATGAGGCGGCGAAGGACTTAGCGCGTCGATTTAATGCGTGTGAAGGTGTGAAAACTGTGCCGGAAGTACCTGTTTCCAATATGTTTCATGTGCACTTTGAGAAGCCAGCCGAAGCTGTGGAACCGATTTTGACAAAAATTCATGCGGAAACGGGTGTTGGCTGTTCTGGATATTTACAGTCCAAACCTAGCGACACGTGTGGATTTGAGCTGTCAGTTGGAGATGCGGTGGCAGAAATTCCTGCCGAACAACTAGATCGAGTCTTTGAATTGTTGCAAATTTAGTTAAATGCCATCACGAATAGATAAAATAAGCCACTCGATAGTTGGGTGGTTTTTTGGCGTGCGCGCTCCGCGAAATGATATAATGAATATAAAGCTGAAAAAGGAGTGCCCGCTATGCAATATGTCAGATGTTTTGAGCTATCTAACCGCTCTGTTAACAATCCGAATATTTATCCATACAATGTTTTGCAAGGGAAATCTGGCGAAGTATTTATTTTTGATACGATCACCATTTTATACGGAAATAATGGGTCTGGAAAATCTACTTTGCTCAATATTTTGGCGACAAAATTGGATGTAAAAGGCGCTGAGCAAAATAAAACGTGGGGCATCAAAGACTATTTTTCTAAATATGTGTCTGAAAGTAAAGTGAGTTATGGGACGGCTGAAAGTGGCACTTATGATCTTGCTATCCCAGAGAATAGTCGGTATATTAAGAGTGAAGATATTTTATATGAAGTGAAGAAAATCCAGCAAGAGGCGATTTTGCGTGAGGGTTACATATATGAGCGTGGTCGACTGGGACAAACAAAAGAGGAGATCGCCGAGCATCAAGGTTCCTACGCGATGAAGAAAGAAATTAAGCGCCTTCAGTTTGCGCAGGAGAAGTATTCTAACGGCGAAACGGCGATGCAGATTTTTGAGGATTATATTTTGCCGGACGGGTTTTATTTATTGGATGAACCAGAAAGTTCGTTATCGCCAGAAAACCAATGGAAGTTAGCTGAAATTATCAATCAGGCAGCGCGATTTTTAGATTGTCAGTTTGTGATCGCAACGCATTCCCCATTTTTATTGGGTGCATTGGCTGGAACGGTTTATAATCTAGATCGGGAGGGGCTACAAACATGCGATTGGACGGAACTTGAGAATGTACGATTGTTAGAGCGCTTTTTTCATGAACGGCAAGATGAGTTTCGTAAGCGCTAAAAAAAGGAGGACAATATGATAAAAATAACGGTGGGCCAAGGTTGGCAGGTGTACTCTGATAATCGGGTGCGCATATATCAAGAGCAAGATAGCAATCTCGCAATTTTTCTGGATGTTAAGGAATACGGCGATCCAGCACCACTTTTAATTGATTTGACGGATCAATCGGCAAGCATCACATCTATTCCGCACTTTGTTGAAAAAGTTGAAATTAGGCTGGCAAAAGAAATCGTGATCACGTGGAATATCGAGCCTTTTAAGTTATCCGCGACAGAAGGCGTTTATGAAGAAATGGAATGAAATACAAGATGAAGTAAAGTTAAACGTATAATCAAGAAAAGGAGAAAATCCAATGCAACCAACCAAAACTAAAGATCCTATCATCAAAGTAAGCAGTTGGCTACTCATCGTTTACTCCATTATCGAGATCATCATTTACCTCATATTCTTCATTTTGAGCAAAATTGCAGGTAAATATTTAAGCGGATTCATTGACCAGCTCGCGACCAACTACATCGATTTCGCCTTCCATGAGCAAGTGTCCAAATTCGCGAGCTCGTGGACAATTAACCTGATTCTCGACTCATTCGTGTTCACAACGGAAATATTCCTACTGTTCAGCATTATCCGGATTATCACGGCTATTCTGATTCTAAAACAAAAAAAGTTCTCCATTGTGCTAATAATTACGATGATCATTTGGGGAATCTGGATTTCCGTCACAGCCGTTATTTTTGTGCCGTTACTTACGATTATCGCATTAATCGGCAATATCGGACTTTTTATCCTAATAATGTGTAGAAAAGAATATCGATTACTCGTGTTTAGTAGTTGGAAACGAGGATTTAAGAAATGAAAAAAATAGCAATAATCATTCTGAGTGTATTTCTACTTACGGGATGTGGCTCGATGTCGAGTGTCGAAAATCAAATCGAACAAACAACGCCAAAAATTACATTAAAATCATCACCGAGCACAAAAATCAAGCCTTCAAGAACAGATTTTAGCTGGAATGGGGCGCAAACAAAGGCCTATTTTCCCGCCCCACAGGGTTTTTTGAATGGCAAAAAGCTAGTTCAGACGAATAACACTGATAAAGTACAGATCACGATTCAGCCGAAAGTGAGAACTGGCATAATAAACACCACACATTTGATGGCAATCACACTAGAAATGGTACCTAAATCTGGCGAAGATTTTCTACCAATCGACGTAAAAGAATTAGAATCTGGAACGTGGCAGTATAATGTCCCAGCAGATGTAGGTAAATACATGTATATTCTTAAAGAAAGCTACGATGATGACGGATATTATGTGACTTACTATTTTGGCCTTGAAATAACCGAATAAGGATAGAAAGGAGGAGGTACTGATGAGCGAACCAAAGATTTCTGTGCCGAGATGGCGCGATTTACTCCAGCTATTGTACGTAAAAATGGATTTTGTCAGCGGAAAAGAGCTTGGTGAAGAACTGCATGTTGATCCGCGCACGATTCGAAATGATATAAAAGCGCTTCACGATATTTTAGCATCGTCTAAAAATGAGATAACTTCTGTCCGCGGCGTTGGCTATAAGTTGGTTGTAGAGGACGAAACGGCACTGCGAAACTTACTTCTCGTCGACACTAGCGAACGTTCTAATCTCCACATCACTCCGATGCTCGCCGAAGATCGTACGGACTACATCATTCGCTACCTCCTTCTGAAAAATGAATACGTGAAATTGGATGATATCGCGGATGAGCTTTATGTCAGTAAGTCAACTATCAATGCTGGTATTCCTGAAGTAAAACGAAAACTAGCGGAATTTGATTTAAAGCTGAGCAAAAAGGCTGGATATGGGGTTAAAATACTCGGAACAGAGCTTCATGTTCGTTTTTGCTTTTCGCATTATTTGTTGACGAAATCTCGGAGTTTACTTATAAGTGAAGCAGAACAGGGCTTTTTCAAAGAGGTCGACTTGGAGGGAATTCAGCGTATTGTCGCGAAAACGGTGTCTAAATATGAGATTCATATGACGGATATCGCGCTTAAAAACCTGATTATTCATATTGCCATCGCGATTTGTAGGATTCGTGATGATTGTTATGTTGCGGCGGATGAGCTACTAAATATTGAATTTAACATGCAGGAGTTACGTGCATCTCAGACGATGATTCGGGAAATTGAGGCGCAGGAAGAGGTCGTGTTTCCGGAAACCGAGCTATCTTATTTGTTGTTACACATCAGCGCGAAGCATATCGCGACGGATTACGACGATTACCGGGAATTTATGCTAGTGAATAAAATGCTTGAGCAGATTCAAAAGCGTTATGGTTATGCGCTACTTGGTGATCAGGCGCTCGTTTCTAATTTGATATTACATTTAAAACCTGCGATTAACCGCATAAAATTTCAAATGAATATCCAAAATCCGTATTTGCCAAATTTGAAGCAGAATCATCCGCTGGCGTTTGAGTTAGGTTTGACGGCGAAAGATGTGCTGGAGGAAGAACTGGGAACGAAGGTGAATGAGGCGGAGGCTGGGTATTTAGCGATTCATTTGCTGTATGCGATGGATAAAGCGCAAGAAAGCGTCAAAAAACGGGTTTTGATTGTGTGTGCATCGGGATTGGGTACATCGCAACTTTTGCAGTCGAAGGTGAGGAAGGCATTTGCTGAGGAATTGGAGATTATCGGCGTGTACTCGTTTCATGAATACGAGAGTCGGCCGATAGCTTGTGATTTCGTCATCGCGACGGTGCCATTGCGCCATCAAAGGCATCCGTACGTGCAGGTTTCGCCGTTTCTGATGAAAGCTGATATGCGGGCGATTGAAGCGATGTTGGGAAATAGTCCTCTGTTTCAGGTGGAAAGCGTATTTTCAGAATCGCTGTTCGTTATCTCGGAAAAAGGTTGGGATAAGGAGCGGGTTTTGCGGACGTTAGCGGGGCTTTTAGAGAAACAAGGTTGCGTTGGGGAAGATTATTTGCCGTCGATTTTTGAGCGGGAATTGGTTGTTCCGACGTTTTTGGGAAACGGATTGGCGACGCCACATCCGATTCAAGCTGATGTAGCACGGACGGCGATTGCGGTCTGCATTTGTGAGACTTCGGTGTTGTGGAACGAGGAAGATTACGCGCAAGTCGTATTCATGCTGGCCGTGAAAAACAAAGAACAGTCGCAACTTACGGATACGTATGAGTTAATTAGCGACATCGTTGAAAATCCGAAAGTGATGCGCCAATTGAAGGCAATTCGGGATTTTGACGGATTTATGGAGATTTTGAAGAGTCTGGGACAAAACGCGAGATAAAGCAAAAACGCCTTCTCTTTACTTCGGGTAGGACAAAAAATTTTGCTTTACACAAATCGAGCGAAAGCGTTTGTATTCAGAGAGTTTGGTGGAAGCCGGAAGCGGAGCATACTGGTGTATGTGAGAACCGGAAGTCCGCCAAACTCTCTGAATGCGAACGCTTGCCGCCGATTTATCCGGGTTATGTCCCAGCCCTTTTTTGTGGATTTCCTTTGTGAAGCGAATCTTGCGGAAAAAGACTGGCTTTATTTCAACAAAAGAAAGCGCTACACTTAAGCTATAATTAAGAGGAGGTTTGCAACATGAAAAAATTTGTTGAAAAATTAGGCTGGATTTCGCAAAAGCTAGGAAATCAAATTCACCTGAAATCGATGCGTGACGCGTTTGCCACGATTTTACCGTTTATTATGCTCGCTGGTTTTATGGTGTTGATCAATAACGTCATTATTAAACCGGATGGCTTTATGTCGAATGTCATTAGTTCGGAGACGTTGACTACGTGGCAGGAGTTGGGGAATAGTATTGTGAATGGGACGCTGGGAATTATTACGATTTTGATTGGGGCATCGGTTTCTTATTTTTTAGCGCAAAACCGGAGATTTGAGAATCCTTTTGCGCCAGCTTTGCAAACGATTGCGCTGATTATTATTTTTATTCCTTTGGCGACGGAAGTGATTCCGCTTGGCGCGACGAAAACTGTGGAGGTCGCGGGCGTTATTCCGACGGCGTTAACTGGCTCAGCGGGGATGTTCGTGGGAATTGTGACGGCGCTTTTGTCGACAGAACTATTTATTTATTTTTCGAAGAGCGAGAAGTTGAAAATCAAGATTTCGGGCGAAAGTGTACCGCCTGCTGTTATTAAATCGTTTAACGTATTGATTCCAACAATGTTGACGGTGCTTGTGTTTGCCTTTGTATCCTTCTTGTTGACGCAATTATTTACGCTTAATATTTATGCACTGATTGGCGCGATTATTCAAAAACCGTTGACGTTTTTGGTGACGAGTGTTCCAGGGTTCCTAGCGCTAATGACGATTTCACAAATGCTTTATTCGATTGGTATCGCAGGAAGTGGGATTTTGGGGCCGATTATGGATCCAGTTTTGCTCGCGAATATGCAAGATAATATGACAGCTTATGCAAGTCATGCGGCGATTCCGCACATTATTAATACGACTTTCCGTGATATTTTTGGTGTTATGGGTGGAGGCGGAAATACGATTGCGTTACTGATTGCAATTTTCATTTGGAGTAAGCGGAAAGATTATCGCGAAATCGCGGCGCTTTCTTCTGCACCAGGACTTTTCAACATCAATGAGCCGGTCGTTTTTGGATTGCCGATTGTGTATAATTTGAGCTTGATGATTCCGTTTATTATTTCGACGCCGCTTTGTTTATTGCTTGCTTATATTGCGACAAAAATAAACATGATTTCTGAGGTTGTCGTGATGGTTCCGTGGACGACACCTGTTGTTGCGTCAGGGTTCCTGGCGACAGGTGGAGATTGGCGAGCAGCAGTTTTCCAAATTTTCTTAGTGGGCGTTTGCGTCTTGCTATACCTACCATTCTTGAAAGTAAATGACCGAATCAAAGTATAAGGAGCGTTTGAAATGAAAAAACTAATGTTGATGTGTAATGCTGGCATGTCTACAAGCGTACTCGTTCGAAAAATGCAAAATATAGCGAATGAGAAGGGAATTGCGATTGATATTTGGGCGATTTCCGAGATCGATTTTGAGAAGAATTGGCGCATGGCGGATGCGATTTTGCTGGGGCCACAGGTGAGCTATATGGAGGGCAAGGTGAGCGAGGCGGTCGGCGGTGCGATTCCAGTGGGCGTGATTGCGATTGTGGATTACGGTCGGATGGATGGCGAAAAAGTTTTAGCGCAAGGCTTAGCGTTGTTGGAGGAGGATTAAGATGTCGCGATATTTAGACTATAAATTGGACACTGAGGAACGTGTGGCGGACCTTTTGGCACAGATGACGTTGGAGGAAAAATGCGGACAGTTGAATCAGCGACTCTACGGCTGGCAAACGTTTGAGCGTGTTGGCGAATCGTTTGAAGTGACGCCGAAATTCCAAGAGGAAGTCGCAAAATTTGGCGGGATCGGCGCGTTGTACGGTCTTTTTCGGGCCGATCCTTGGTCAGGAATGAATCAGGAAAATGGGATTAGTCGGGCGAATTCGGCTCGGGTTGCGAATCAGTTGCAAAAATACGTGATTGAAAACTCGCGACTCGGTATTCCGATGCTGTTTTCGGAGGAGGTTCCACATGGACATCAGGCGCTAGATAGTGAATCGTATCCGGTGAACTTGGCTCGCGGTGCATCGTTCAATACGGCGTTGCAACAGGAAATTGCGGAGGCGATTGCCGCGGAAATCAGCGATAAAGGAGTACATCTTGCGTTGGCCTCTGCGCTTGATATTTTGCGAGATCCGAGATGGGGCCGCGCAGAGGAGTGTTTTAGTGAGGATCCGTTTTTAGCAGCGGAATTCACGAAGGCAATCACGACGGGTTTCCAAGCGAGTGGCCAGGTTGCGGTGATTTTGAAGCATTTTGCCGCGCAAGGTGAACCAGTTGGTGGACATAATTCAGGTCCGGTTTCTATCGGGATGCGCGAACTACGCGAAATTTTCTTACCGCCGATGGTTGCAGCGGCTGAGGCGGGCGCGCTTGGCGTGATGGCAGCGTACAATGAAATCGACGGCATACCGTGCCACTCGAATGGGGCGTTGTTGACAGGAATTTTGCGAGAAGAGTTGGGATTTGATGGCATTGTGATGGCGGATGGTTGCGCACTCGATCGTTTGCTGGCGATGAATCCAGACGTGCGAAAAGTGGGTGCCATGGCGCTCGCGGCGGGCGTTGACTTGAGTTTATGGGACGAAGTATTCCCAAATTTGGCGTCGGCAGTTGTTTCAGGCGATCTGGATGAGGCCGTATTGGATGTCGCAACGAGTCGGATATTACGATTGAAATTCCAACTCGGCTTATTCGAAAATCCATACGCGCCGGAAAACGTGCCAGAACGCGCAGAATCGTGGCGTGCCTTGAATCTAAAAGCCGCACGCGAATCGATCTGTCTACTGGAAAATCGCCGTGAAATTCTACCGCTTGAAAATGCGCAACGTATCGCGGTTATTGGGCCAAATGCGGATGCTTTATACAATCAACTCGGCGACTACACAGCCCCGCAAAATTTGGCGGATGGCGTTACTATTTTACAAGGAATCAAGCAAATCGCGCCTGAAAATACGCGAATCAGCTATGAAAAAGGCTGCGATATCCGTGAAAAAATAGCAGGTGGCATCGAACGTGCATCAGAACTCGCGAAATCAGCCGATACTGTCATCCTTGTTTTAGGCGGCTCGAGCGCGCGGAATTTTGATATGGAATTTTTGAATAATGGGGCGGTGAGCTCTAAGGGGCCGAACATGGATGCTGGGGAGAACGTGGACTTGGCGGATTTAGCACTGCCAGCCGTTCAGTTGGAACTTTTCCGAGCGTTGAAAAAACAAGGGAAGCCAGTCGTGGTTGTACTCGTGCAAGGGCGTCCGAATGCGATTCCAGAGATAAGCGAACAGGCCGATGCGCTACTCACGGCGTGGTATCCCGGTGCACAAGGCGGAATCGCGGTCGCAGAAACGTTGTTCGGAATCGTGAATCCATCAGGAAAACTGCCAGTCAGCATCCCGCGCTCATCCGGTCAACTTCCGGTTTACTACAACCAAAAGGCGGGCGAATACAAAGAAGATTACTTTGACGAACGAGGCGCAGCGCTATATCCATTCGGGCATGGCTTGAGCTACAGCGACTTCGCGTATCAAGAAATCCACGCGATCCATCAAAGCAGGTCCGTTGCCGAGTTAGAAGCGGGGGGTAAGTTCCAATTCAAAGTAACCATTCAAAACCGCGCCAATCGTACAGGTTCCGAAGTCGTGCAACTCTACATCCACGACCAAGAAGCGAGCATTACGCGACGCAAAAAAGAACTAAAAGCTTTCCGAAAAGTCGAAATTGGAGCTAGTGAAACGGTAGAAGTGACGCTCGAAATCGGGCTTGCCGAACTACAAATCTGGTCGAATCAAAATCGATGGGAATTAGAAACAGGTACCGTGCGAATTTTTGTAGGTGGAAGTTCCGTAACGGCGCTTGAGACAGTGATCGAGATAACAAACGGGGTGAGGTAAATGGAAGGAATGGAATTGGCTTCTTTTCAAATTATCGGGGCTGTCGGCGGTGCGCGAAGCAAGATAACAGAGGCTTTACAACTCGCGAGACAGCGAAAATTCACAGAAGCATACCGAAAAATCGATGAAGCGAACCATTATTTAAGCGAAGGTCATAAAAATCACGTAAGCCTTATCCAAAAAGAAGCAGAAGGTCAGAAAATCCCGATGTCGATGTTGTTCATACATGCCGAAGATCAGTTCATGACGACGTATTTACTTCGAGATATTGCTTATGAGATGGTGGCTTTGTGGAAAGAAATTTAATGTTTTTGAGCGTATACCTTGATTGGTATGCGTTTTTTGATGTGTAACAGTAACTTGTTGAATCTATTACCTTGACTGTCATAGTAATATGGTGTATATTATACTCATGGAGGCGATCACATGGCTGATAAGAAACTTTCCTCTGATTTACTGAGAGGACACACGGATACGATTATTTTGAAGTTACTGATGAGCGGCGATAAATATGGATATGACATTTTGAAGTTGATTCATTTGAATTCAGACGGGGAATATGAACTGAAAGAAGCCACGATGTATTCCAGTTTGAAGCGTTTGGAGAAAGAGGAGTGTATTGCTTCTTACTGGGGCGACGATGCTACCAAGGGCGGACGGCGAAAATATTATACATTGACCGAAAAAGGCGAGGAGCTATACGCAGAAAATAAACGGCAGTGGGAATCAGCAAAACGCATTCTCGAACAACTATTATGAGGAAAGAGGTTAGGAAAAATGAATGAGAAATTAATTGGGTACATTGATGGGCAGTTCAGCGCATACGAGGATACGGCGGAAATTAGCGAGCTAAAAGAAGAGCTGGTACATGATTTACAGGAGAAATACGGTGAGCTAGAAGCGCAAGGTTATGATACCGAAGAAGCATACGAGCTGACGATTCATTCACTAGGCGATATTTCTGAGGTCATTGAAAGCATTGGTGTGAAACGGAAAATGTCGCTGGAAGATAACCCAGCTTGGCAGGAAATTGAAGAAGCGAAAGCGCGTGCGGCGAATAATGACGGAACAATCAGAAGAAAAGTGACAGAAGGCTTTAATTTCAGTAACTCTGACTTGAGACACAGCCGCTTTGATGAGGGCGAATTTCGCGGCGTGAATTTTAAGCATTCCAACTTATCCGGGGTTAATTTCGATCATCGGGTGTTTATAGATGCTAGGCTGGATTACGTGAATCTAACGGGCGCTTCTTTTGAACAGGCGGAATTTCATATCGGTTCTTTAAAAGGTGTGTACGCTAAAAAAGGTGAGGGATCGCCGAGCTTTAGAGGTGCTTTTATGCAAGGTGTTAACGTTTCGGTTGCGATGTTAAAAGGCGCAGATTTTAGCTATGCGAATTTGGCCAACTCGAAATTTAATGCTTCCGAGCTCTCTTACACCTCATTTGAAGGCGCGGATTTGACGTTTGCTGAATTGAAACAGTCCAGTATAAGCAAGTCGAAATTTGACAATGCGATATTTGACCAAACGGATTTCAGCTATTCTGATTTATCAAAAATGAACTTTGATGGCGAAACGTTTAAAGGTACTATTTTCAGAAGCACGGGGCTTGTTGGCGCGACTTTCCGAGATGCGACTTTTGAGAATGTTTCTTTCAAGGGAAGTTATGTAAAACGGGCGGATTTCACTGGTGCAGTAATGGATATGGCGTCTTATGAAAGCTTGAAAACGAATCGGAAAGCGGATCTTAGCGGTATAATTCTAATGTAAAGGAAGCGTGTAAAATGGTACAAAATACGATTTCGGTCCATAATTTGGAGAAGTCTTATAAAAATGTAGAAGTGTTGAAAAAAATCAGTTTCACCGTTGAAAAAGGCACAGTATTCGCGTTATTAGGGTCAAATGGTGCTGGAAAAACAACCACAATTCGGATTCTAGCGACACTGTTGAAGCCAGATGGTGGCGATGCGCAGATTTGTGATGCGGACGTTGTGAAGCAGGGAAATTTGGTGCGCGCGGCCATTAGTTTAACTGGGCAAAATGCAGCGGTTGATGAAATTTTGACGGGGCGCGAGAATTTGCGATTGATTGCGAAATTACGGCATTTGCCAGATGCAGCGGGGATTGCGGATGAATTGCTGGCACGGTTTGGCTTGACGGATGCGGCAGATCGGGCGCTTTCGACGTATTCTGGCGGGATGAGACGCAGACTTGATCTCGCGATGAGCTTGGTCGGGAATCCGAAAGTTATCTTTTTGGATGAGCCTACGACAGGGCTTGATCCACAGAGTCGTTTGGCAATGTGGAAAATTATTCGGGAGCTCGCAAGCAACGGCACGACGGTATTTTTGACAACGCAATATTTGGAGGAAGCGGAACAGTTGGCGAACCAGATTGCGATTTTGAATGATGGTAAAATTGTCGCGAATGGCACGGTCGCTGAGTTGAAGCGGATGTTGCCGAACGGACATTTGGAATTGCGATTTGCGGAGGAACATGAGGTTGCAGCGGCAAACGCGGCGCTCGCAGAATTTGAGCCAGTTTTGAATGCGGAAGAGCAGTTGGTAGTGGTGACAATTGATGGCAGTACAGCGCAGTTAATGGCGATTCTTGGGAAACTGGAAGCGGCGAATATAGCGGTACTGGAATTCTCGCAAAAATCGCCGACGCTGGAGGACGTATTCCTCACAATTATTGATAGAAAGGGTGAGCATGATGCGGAATAATTGGAATGATATGCAAGTAATGGTTGGACGCAACATGAAGCATGCCTTTCGAAGTGCGGATACGATTATCACAACCATTGCGATGCCACTGATGATTATGTTGATGTTTGTTTATGTTTTTGGAGGTTCGATTGATACAGGTTCAGAAAATTATATTAATTATGTTGTTCCAGGGATCATGTTTTTATGTATCGCGATGGGGTCAACGTATACGGCAGTAAGGCTAAATCATGATGTGACGACGGGGATTATTGACCGTTTCCACTCGATGCCAATCGCCAAATCATCCATTTTGACAGGGCATGTGGTGACTTCGGTCGTATTCAATTTAATTTCGACGCTGGTCGTTGTCTTGGTAGCATTCCTATTGGGATTCAGGCCAGAAGCAGGATTCATTGGCTGGCTCGTCGTTATTTTGATTTTACTATTGTTCACGCTAGCGATGACATGGATTGCGGTGATATCCGGATTGCTCGCAAAAAGCGCAGAAGGTTCAGGCTCGTTCAGCTACCTCATCCTACTGCTACTATTCGTCAGCTCCGCGTTCACACCGACAGATTCGATGACAAAAATCGTTCGGGCATTTGCAGAAAATCAACCAATGACGCCGATTATCGAGAGTGTGCGATCACTTCTCGTGGGCAACGTAAACACCGGCGAAGTTTGGACGGCAATCGCTTGGTGCGGAGGGATTTTCATTGTCGCGATGGTAGCCTCGATGCAGATTTACAAACGGAAAACTGAATAGTGAAAAAGGATAACCATCCCAGTGAGGCGGTGGTTATCCTTTTTTGCGTCTAATTTTCGCTATTTTGAAGCGAACGTTCCAATTCCAAACGCTGAATTTTCATTGTCGCCGTCCTTGGCATTTCATCATATTTCATGAGAATCGGTTCGTTGAGATGCGGCAAGTCAGATACTTTTTTCCACCACAAATCCCAATTCATTTCCGCGCTCTCATTCACCGCAACAATCGGCTGCGGACTCCCATTTTTCCCCCGAATAATCACGACCTCATCCAGAAAAGTCAGTTCATCAAGCAGGGCATCCTCAATCGCGAGCGTACTATCAATTTTATCAACAAGATCGACTTGGCGGTCAAGCAAGGAAAGACCTCCGAGTCGACTTTTGACACCGTAATCGCCACTGTCCCACCAAGCTCCATAAACATTTTCCTCAAAGCGCGGCGTCTCTTTGTAGTACGTCAGCGCCCGACCTTTCGAGAACATCTGGATATTCCCGCTTACGCCAGCAGCAACCGGTTTCCCGTCTTGATTTACAATCCGCGCCTTCGTCAAACCAGGCATTCCAATACCCATCGCACGCGCATTCGTCCGTTTAAGCGTAGACTTCGTATGGAACCGCATAATCATCGGACCACATTCACTCTGCCCATACACCTGCAAAAACACCGGCAAGCGATACTCCGAGCACCGCAAAAAAGTCGCCATCGTCTCCTTGTTAATCGCGTCAAACGTGGAATGATAATACTTCACACTCTGAAAAACGTCAGGCTCCTCCCGAGCAAGCGACGCCCACTGCACAAAATGATTCGGATGCGTTTCCAAAACCATCGGCGCATAATCCGTCAAAACGCGCGTAATGTTGGCGCGACTCGGATTCGCAATTGGAAGTAGCGGGAATCCCTTCGCCATAAGCGACGAAATCCCGATATTAAAACGCGAATGCACCGGCGAAATATGAAAAGCGACCAAACCACGCTTGCGGATGAGACTCAAAATATTCTTTTGCCATTTCGTCCGCCATCCCATTGAGTTCGCCGAATGCGCGATGAGCTTCGGAACCCCAGTCGTACCAGAAGTATGAGTCATGTAGGAAATCGTGTCAGGCGTAAGGAAATCCTGCTCACAAAGCTTGCCAAAAGTCGTTGCGAGAATTTCCTCAACCGCGATTAATTTCGAGGCAGGCAGGTTTTTCAGACTTTGCGCTTTTGCCGCCGTATCCCCGTCAAAAATCATCCAAGGATCGTCCAGCCTCGCGACCAGAATGTCCATCGTTTCAGCAGGAAGATGCGCCGAAATCATGATTGGCACCGCACCGAGATAAGAGACCGCAACAGCTAAAAGGTACGTGTCGAATTTGGCTGATTTATAAACGATGACCTTCTCGCCCTTTTTGACACCGATTTTGTACAATTGCGTCGCCTTCGTGATGAGGGCATTTTTTGAATCCGCGTATGTAGTTTGCAATTGAAGTTCAGGAAAAGCAGTCAGCGGCTCGTCGAAGTAAATCGCCTGGCCTGGAAAACGCTCCGCAGCTTCCGCGAAATTGGTATAGAGGTTTAGTGGTTTGTATTTGTTAAACATGGATGGGTGGTCAACTCCTTTTTTGGTTGTGATGGGGTTATTATAGCATTATTGTGAGGGAGTTTACAAAGTGTTAGGAGAAATTTAGTAGAAATCGATAATAATAGGAGGATAATATTTCTTTGTTTGGTATAATAGGAGAATATCATAATGATCTGTTCGATGCTAAAGGGGAAATGAACATGAATTCAAAACTAATCCAGATTAAAAAATTCGAAAAAGAACCAATCCAAGAAATCGATTCAGCGTACTTCAATAACTACCCAATCGTCTACATTCTCTACAACGATACCAAAAGACCGGCTGCATACATTGGGCAAACTGTTCATTTGCAACGACGAATGAAACAACATCTAAGCGATACAAAACGGAAATCATTAAAAACCGCTCTATTCATTGGTAACGAAAAATTCAATCAGTCGGCCACCTACAATGTAGAAACGAATCTGATCAACTTTTTTATTGCCGAGAAAAGATATAAGCTTCAAAATGTCAGCCAAACTTTGGATAATAAAATACATGATTATTACAACAAAGAGTATTACGATCAGACGTTTTTCGATTCTATCTGGGATGAACTTCGCGAGCAGAATATTGTCAGGGAGACTCTCGACGATCTGAGGAATAAAGACGTTTTCAAATTGTCACCATATAAAGAATTATCCGCAGAACAGATGGATTTGAAGCATCACATTATCGATTATTGTAAAAGGCATATTGACGATGACAAGCACAGTATATTCTTCATTGAGGGTGACGCTGGTACGGGGAAAAGTGTGGTTCTAAGTTCGACTTTCAATACCATACAAGATCTTTCACAGGATAAAGCCTCGAAATTATACGATACGGAAAATTATTTACTTGTAAACCATCAGGAAATGCTGAAAACTTACAAAGAAATTTCAGAAACATTACCAAATCTAAAGAAAAAGAATTTCATGAAGCCAACCAGTTTTATCAATAGAAAAACAAGGCCAGAGAAGGCAGTAGCTGATATAGTATTTGTCGACGAGGCACATTTACTACTTTCCAAAAAAGATAGTTATAATAATTTCAATCAAGACAATCATTTGGAGGAAATCATCAAGCAGAGCAAGATTACAATTGTCGTATACGATCGAAAGCAGGTACTAAAGTTCAAGAGTTATTGGGATGACAATCTAATTAATCATGTCAAACGCGGTATTCATAGTGAGGTACTTATGCTAACAAATCAATTTAGGATTCGAGCAGAAGAAGAAATTCTAAATTGGATGGACGCATTTACAAATAAAAAGGTCCTACCGCTACCAAAATCGGTCACGAACGCGAGAAAAGATAGCTTTGAACTTGAAATTTTTTCAGATGCAGGTGAAATGTACAAGAAAATTCAGCAGAAGAATAAGAAGTACGGTCTGTCCAGATTAGTATCCACGTTTGATTATCTGCACAAAAAAGACAAGAAAGACTACTTTATAGAGGAACCCAATTTTAAACTACCATGGAACCGTACCGACTATAAAACAACATGGGCAGAGGTTGACGAAACGATTAATGAAGTCGGCTCTATTTATACGATTCAAGGGTTTGATTTGAATTACGTGGGAATCATTCTGGGACCGTCTGTATCCTACAATTTTGAAAAAGACGAACTGGAGATTATAACTACCAATTATAAGGATTCAGAGGCATTCAAGGCGAGGGAGGATATTCCTGCAGATCGAGTAGAAGAAGTAAAGACACAGATTATTTTAAATTCTATCAATGTCCTGATGAAACGAGGAATTCATGGCTTATATATTTATGCCTCGGATTCAAAACTGCGTCTGAAACTAGAGTCATTAACCAATTAATTTTTAGGAGGTACTTGAGGTGGACGATATACTGGCTAAAATAAATGGTTTCAGAGAAGAACGTGATTGGCGGCAATTTCATAATCCGAAAGACTTATCTATTTCGATTTCATTGGAAGCAGCGGAATTACTAGAAAATTTTCAATGGAAAACAAGTGAAGAAGTCCTAAATGGGGATATGGAGAATGTGAAAGAAGAGATTGCGGATGTTTTGATATACTCGTTGATGCTTGCGTCAGATTTGAACATGGACGTCAGTGAGATAATTGAGGAAAAGCTGCATAAGAACAGTTTGAAATACCCCATAGCAAGCAGTAAGGGAAGTAGTAAAAAGTACACAGAGTTATAAAATAAAACGGCTCATTCGCATCATGGAATGAGCCGTTTTTTTTGTTCATATCTTCTTCGGCAATCTAAACACCAACACAAAACAAACCAGCAACAGCGCGATATTCACATACATACTCGTCTGCAAGCCGTCCGAAAATGCCTGTGCTTGTGAACCCCCGGTAGCGTCCCCAAGCGTCCTGAAAAATACCGAACCAACAACCGCAATCCCGAAAGAGGAACCAACACGTTGCGCCGTATTAAACATCCCGCTTGCACCACCGCGCTCAGGCCCAACCACCGTCGAAAGCGTAAAACTATTCAGCGGTGCAATAATCAAACCACTTCCAAGTCCTGCGATCAACAACGGTAACGCAATCCACCATGCCGAAAAAACACCATCATGCATCTGAAAAACCACAGAAACCGCAGATAATCCGATTATCACCAAAGCCACCCCAATATGCAGAAGCTTCCGTCCAATCTTCATAATAAACCGATTACTGTTCGCTGCTGCAACTACGCTCCCAATTGCAAATGGCGTAATAGCAAGCCCAGACGAAATCGCCGACTGCCCAAAACCAGTTTGCCATGTAACCGACAAAATGAAGAAAATACTCGTAAATGCCGCAAAATAAACTAGCGAAAGTAGCATTCCTGATACAAATGGTTGATTTTTAAGCAAGTTAGGTGAAATTAAAGGCTGATTTCCGCGTTTTGCCTGCCGTACACTCCACCAATACAATAACAGGAAGAATGGTATCGAGGACGCCATCCACATATAATCGACGAATCGGAACCCGTTGGAGCCTCGTGAAATAACAGGATACAGCAGTAACATCAAAGCAAGCGTCAATCCCAGCACACCAGGAATATCGAATCGCACCTTCTCTTTCGGCGCTTGATGTTTCGGCAAGTAAAGCATCGCCAGAACTAGCGTCACCAAAACAATCGGTACATTGACGAAAAACACTGCGCGCCAACCGTTATCAGGCCCAAATAACTCAATCAACAATCCGCCTGCAAGTGGCCCAATCGCCGTTGCGACACCTATTACCGAGCCAAGTATTCCGAAGATTTTTCCGAGCTGTTTACCGTGGTACATATCCATAATAACAGCATTGATTTGTGGGAAGAATAATCCCGCCGCAAGCCCCTGTATTACCCGGGAAATAATTAAGCTTTCCTCAGTTTGCGCGAAACCAGCCGTGATACTCATAATTAAAAATAGCAAAATCCCAAAGATATAAATATTTTTCCGACCGAAGCGATCGCCTAGCCGTCCCGCTAAAATAAGGACAACCCCAAACGCCAATGCATATCCTGAAATAATCCACTCAATCGATTCACTTGTTGCATGAAGCGCGGTTGTGATGTCTGGTAGCGCAACATTGACAATCGTTGTATCGAGTAATGATATAAAAGCACCCAGCATGATAGAAACCAGTGCCAACATTCTTCGTCTATCTGTTTTCTCCATTTTCGAACCCCCTCGTTTAATTAGTCTATTTCCCCCAAGCCAAATCCTAAACGCCTATTCGAAAGTATATGCTATAATCGATACAAAATCCAATCTGAGAGAGGAATTTCGACATGATAAAAAGTGAAAAAGAGATTGTAAGCGAATTTTTCAAGATTGTGCGATCTGGGAAAGAAATTGAGCGTGCATCGGAGTTTATGGTAGATAGGGTCATTGCACACCAAGTTCAGGCTGAAAAGGAATATAGTGTGACGCGTTCACCGCAAGATTACTCGGATCATGTGCAGGAAATGTTGGATGAGTACGGTGATTTTTCGTTGGAGATTCAAGAGGTGCTGGCTGATGGGGCGAAGGTGTATGTGAGGTGGCGGCAAATTGGAGAGAATCAGAAGGGAAAAGAGATTATCGAGATTGCCAGCGCGGTTTATTTAGTAGAGAATGGGAAGATTGTGGAGTATTGGATTCAGATAGATCGTAAGGGGTTGGAATTGCAGGAGGGATAGAGAGATTCAATTTGAATGGAATATGTTTTAGTGTTGCAAAAAGAATGATGAATTGGTATAATAATATTGAAAAGAGAGCTATGCGACTAACATAACTCTCCTAACAAGGTCATATTAAGAATGATTGGCCATTTTTGTCATAATAAACTATTCAATAGCCTCCTAAGCATGTGAGTAGTTTATTTTTTTCGATCATTTTTCATGTAGGTTAACAAGGCTGTA
Source organism: Listeria weihenstephanensis (assembly GCF_003534205.1). Classification (NCBI taxonomy): domain Bacteria; kingdom Bacillati; phylum Bacillota; class Bacilli; order Caryophanales; family Listeriaceae; genus Paenilisteria; species Paenilisteria weihenstephanensis. Next base: position 258,513 of record NZ_CP011102.1, read on the forward strand.
CACGAAGGACTAACAGCTCACTTTGTTCGCGCTTATATTGGAGCTGTAACTCATTTACAATTCGAACAGCCCCAACAAAAAATAGCATCAACTCTATTGCCGTACCAACGTCCACTTTATCACCTCCACTCATTTCGAATCGAATGAAGGTACAAACAATCATAGGCATCACCCCGCAATCGCACTAGGATTTAGCCAACTACTCATAACATTTACTTGTTAGACTCTATTCTACATTATATCCTGCGCAAAAACAACTCGAAAAGAGTTGTTTTTTTATAATAAATAAACGCTATGTCTCAGATATGAGACATAGCGTTTATTACAATTTCAGAGATTACTCTCCCAAATCCACATTATGATATACCTTCTGCACGTCTTCTAAATCTTCCAACGCATCTAGCATCTTCTCGAATTTTACCAAATCTTCTTCTTCGAGCGTTACTTCATTTTGCGCTATCATTTCGATCTCAGCTACCGTAAACTCTTCAATTCCAGTGGCTTTCAGCGCTTCTTGCACGCTATGGAAATCTTCTGGTTCGGCATAAACAATCGCTTGACCATCTTCATCGACGACGTCACGTACATCGATATCCGCTTCCATCAATGACTCCAACAATTCATCCGCATCTTTATCTGCAATTCCAAAAATCGCGGTATTATCAAACATATAAGCAACGGAACCACTCACGCCCATGTTTCCACCGTTCTTACTATAAGCAGCGCGAACGTCTGATGCTGTGCGGTTTACGTTGTTTGTTAACGCATCCACAATCACCATTGAGCCATTGGGACCGAAACCTTCGTAACGTAGCTCCGAATAGTTATCATCGCCTGTACCTTTTGCTTTTTCGATAGCGCGGTCGATGATGTGTTTAGGAACGTTGTATGTTTTGGCGCGTTCAATAACGAAGCGCAGTTTTTGATTGGAATGGGGATCTGGATCGCCTTGTTTTGCGGCTACATAGATTTCAACCCCGAATTTTGCGTAGATACGACTATTATTTGCGTCTTTTGATGCTTTCTTTTCTTTAATATTTGCCCATTTACGGCCCATATTACCACTCTCTTTCTGATTAGGAGTTTCATTTGCTCTGTTCTATTATAAATGTATTGGGCGGATTTGTTAAGTGCGATGCAGAATTAATTGTAAAAGCTGATTTTACCGCTTCAGAAATAGTGATATCTAATGTAGGTATAAATGCTTATTTGTGGATGCGGAATAATTCGATAAGAATCAAAAGTGTCACTTATGGATAGAAAAAAGGTCGTATTACGGCTGGAATGTGTCTAAAATGTGACGAAAAACCCATTTAGTAATTTTTATGTAAAAAATGTTACTAAATTATCATTTTGTAAATTAGCTCTAGTTTAAAATGAAAATATGTGTAAAATGATCTTAGTATGAATAACAAATAGGCAATGATTTCTCTCTATACGGGCTTTATGACAGTATTTCTGCGTGTTCGTGTTTGGAAGGGGATCCTTGTTCAATTGGAGGAGAACAATAGTGAAAAGGTTTTTTAGTCTTTTGGCGGCTCTTCTTTTGGTACTACAAATGATTTTACCGCAATTGGTTACAGCACAAACAACTACAGATACAAAAGATGTTGAGGGCGTTACATTGTTAGATATTGTTATGGAAAAGGGCGCAGATAGTACAGATAATTATAGGCTCAGTGGGCATATGGTTAATCATTCAAACGAAGCAAAGGAAGCAGAAATAAAGGTTTCCGATAATGTGCGAATGAAATTGCTCAATGAAAAACATATTTTAGATGCAGAACAGAATATTTTGGGTGATTTTGATGTAAAAAATAATACTATTCAATTCTTAATTCCTAGTGGAACAGATACGGATTTTCATTTTCTAGTTGCTGGTGAGTACAACGGAGATCTTGCGCAGGATACGGTGACTTTTTCTGATGGTGTTGGGATGATTTCAAAAGATGTTGGGAAAAAAGAGGCTGCAAAAGCAGATACGAAGCAAGCAGAACAGCCGGACGAGAAAGCATTGGCTGCGCCGGGCCCAAACGCTGCGAGTGAAGGACCGCGAGACATAAAGGACATTATGATGTTACTGGGTTACTCAAAAAAGCAGTCGGTTTTGTCAGATATGTCTGTAACGTATACGGATAAAGACGGTCAAGTAGTGACAGAACCGACTGTGGAAGATTCGATTCGTTTTGCGTTTGATTGGCAAATTTCGGATGAACTGGGTGCGCTAATCAATGCTGGGGATTATTATTCGTTTGAATTGCCAGATAATATAAAAGTTCCGAAAAATATGACGATTGATTTAGGCGAGTATGGAACGGCGACGGTAAATACAAGTGGCAAGGTGACATTTACGTTTACGGATGAAGTGAAAGGCAGTTCAGATGTGCATGGGACACTTCATTTTGGGGCTGGTTTTAACGGAAATGGCATTGACGGGCCTGGCGATACGACGATAAAAATTCCGAATGAATCTCAATTGCCAACGATGGAAGTTACGATTAAGCCGATCGGTGGCGCGATGATTGATAAAAGCGGTCATTTTGATAAGGTTCAAAATCCGGATAATGTGATTTGGAATGTTGAAATTAATAAAGGGCTAGATAAATTAGTCAATGCTAGAGTCGTGGAAGAAATTCCAAGCGGTTTGACGTATGAATTTGTGAAATTATATACAATAGATGTTGATTTAAAAGGGAATGTGGTTGCAGGTAGTGAAAAGCTTGTGACGACTGGTTATACGGTTGACGAAAATGGGAATGTGACGTTTACGAATCCGATTAATAGTGCCTACCGTCTTGTGTATAATACCTCGATAAACAATGATAAAAAGCCGCTAGATGGTGGTGAGATTAAGTTTATAAACAATGCAAAATTATTCAGCGATGACGATACAAAAGGAATAAGTACATCGGCTACCGTGAATGCTACATATGGTAAAATACTTGCGAAAGCTGCAACAGGCTATGATTCGGCTAAACAAACCTATGATTGGACTGTAAAATACAACTACGGCGAGAAACATATCGATCAAGTGAATGCTATTATCAAAGATACATTTGGTTCAGATCGGATGACTTTAGTAGATGGTTCCATGGAATTGTATAATGTTACTTTTGATTCAAGTGGCAAGGAAATACTCGGTGCGCCGCTCGTAGCTGGTACAGACTATGAAATCGTGAAAACTGCGACTGGTTTTGATACTCACTTTTTACATGATATAAGTGGCGCGGTTGTTATGCAATATAAGACTGGGATCACTGGAACGGTGGACGGGAATATTGGTGTGTCCAATGAGGTGAGCGTTGATTCAGGACAAAGAGGCAGCGGTTCTGGGACGATATATCAGCAAAACTTAGTGAAGAAATTAGGCGCTGTGGATTATAAAAAAAAGACAGTAGCGTGGACGATCGATGTGAATAAAAACCATTACGTGATGAAGAATTGGAAGCTAACCGACACACTAAGTAAAGGTTTGACGCTAGATACTGATTCGGTTCAAGTTTACGATGTGAACGGCAAATCTAACTTAAAGAAAGGCAAGGACTATGAACTTGTCTATGATCTGCAAACGAACGTTTTTACTATTGAATTTTTAAATGATTATAAAGCGGAAACGGAGCGTCAATTTAAGATTTCTTATAAGACGGCGTTTGATATGAGCCAAGTTTGGGATACGGATGATCGGAATTTCAAAAATAGTGCGTCGTCCACTTGGTTAGATGCGAATGGAAAACCGTTTGGAAGTAGTTCTGAGGCAGTTTTCGATCCAAATCATGCTGCGAAAAATAACGGTTTTAAACAAGGAAGTTATAACGCTAAAACGGGCCACATCACTTGGGCGACAGGTGTTAACTATGATGGTACCGATCTTGGAAATGCCAAACTAGTGGATCCGATTCTTGGAAATCAGCAGTTTGTGCCGAAATCTGTAAAAATCTATAGTTATGCTGTAAATGCGAATGGATCTATTCAAAAAGGTGCGGAGGCCGCTGATTATTCGAAATTTACCATTACGGAGCCTTCGGAAAAGAACAAGAATACGTTAACAGTCGAATTTCCAGACGGTAAAGCCTCGATGTACCTCGTGGAATTTGATACAAGTGTGAAGGGGCAAATCGTGTCCGCAAATTATCAAAATCATGCTGTTTTCAAAAATGATACGTATCCAGATCAGACGCTCAGTGCGGATGTATCTGTGAAATATGGCGATAGATTTGCGCTTAAATCGGGGATGCAGGACGATGATGGTTTTGTGAACTGGTCGGTTACGGTCAATCCGAGCCTCTCGCAAATAGAGGACGTTGTTGTGACGGATCGCCCATCTCCAAATCAATCGATAGACATGGATTCACTCGTGATTTATGGGACGGTTGTCAGTGAAGATGGTTCGCTTTCGGTCAATCGAAGCACTAAGCTGATTCTAGGTGAAGACTACACGCTCAATTTGACGACAGATAATGCAACGGGCCAACAAGAGTTGAAAATTGCTTTTAAAAACGAATTAAATGAGGCCTATGTTATCGAATATCGCACGATGGTGATGATGACTGGCAACACGGATAAAGTTTTTAACAATGTCAAAATCAACGGTAACCATGAAGAAAAAGTAACTGGTGGAGAAACTACTGAACTGGATGTCGTTGTTTCAAGCGGTGGTGGGACGGCAGTTGGCATAAAAGGCAGTATTTCTTTCCAAAAAGTGAACGCGAATGACGAGGCGCTACAAGGTGCTAAATTCCAATTATGGGATAAAACGAATCGTGTTGCTGTGCGTGAAGGCACGATGGATCAAAACGGGAAAATCACTTTTGGAAGTTTGCCGTACGGTAACTATATTTTGAAAGAAGTGAAGGCACCAGAAGGTTATACGGTGTCGGACGAGTTAATTCGTGGCAAGCAGTTCACCATTTCGAAGTCGAGTAGTGATGCTAAAAATATAGAAAAGATCGTGAATACACAAAATAAAGTGACGCTTACGAAACAGGATGAGGAAAATCAGGCGTTGGCAGGAGCCGTATTTAAGTTACAGTGGCAAGTTGGAGCGGATTGGTTAGACATTCGCGTGGATGAGGTATTTAAGACAAACGCGGATGGCAGGCTCGTGATTGAAGGTTTATTACCAGCCAATTATCGTTTGATTGAAACAACTGCCCCACAAGGGTTTATCGTTAATCCAAAGGCTATTCCTTTTGTGGTGACGCAAGATGAGAACGGAAAAATTCCTGATGTGTCAGTAGGCCCATTCACCAATTATCAAGGTAGCATCGAGTTCATGAAGCAAGACGAGGCTGGAAATCCATTAACAAACGCCGAATTTGCTCTTCAAGATCAGGATGATACTGTGATCAGAACGCTAACGACAGACGAAACTGGAAAAGTAAGTGCTAAAAATTTGGCGCCAGGCTCGTACACTATCACGGAAACCAAGGCGCCAGTGGGATTCGCGATTAATACGAAGCAACTCCATTTTACAATTGCTGCGGAGGTTGATGGCAAACCTAATGTGCAAAAACTAGACAATTTTATCAACTATAAAGGTAGCGTTTCGCTTGTGAAAAATAACGAGAACGGTGACCTTTTGTCGGGAGCTACTTTCAAAATTGTGGATCAAGATGGTACCACGGTTCGAACTGATTTACAGACAAACGAAGCTGGCAAAGTCGATGTAACAGGATTGGCACCAGGAACGTATCGTTTTGTTGAGGTTGCCGCGCCGCAAGGTTATTTAATCAACGAGACGCCGGTAGAATTCACAATTACAGATAAATCAGAGGGCAAACCAGCAGAAGTTCAGACGACGTTCACAGATCACCAAGGAAGTTTTAAATTGCAAAAAGAAAATACGGAGCATGAACCATTGGCTGGAGCTGTATTTGAACTTCGAGATGTGGATGGAAATGTTATAAAGACGATCACATCAGGAAACGACGGACGTGTGGAGGCATCAAACATCGCGCCAGGGAAATATACGGTCGTGGAAGTGAAGGCGCCAACGGGATATGTTTTAAATAGCTATCCATTAGAACTCAACATTCCTGAATCAGCACCAGGCGTACCAGAAACTGTCGATTTAGGAGAGTTCACCAATTTTAAAGGGAAAGTGGCGTTGGTGAAAGAAGGCGAGAGCGGTGACGCACTCGAGGGCGCTGAATTTACCATTTATGATACCGATGGAAAAGTGGTCGACACAACGATAGCCGCGTCAAATGGCCGTATTGATTATGGTAATTTAGCTCCAGGTTATTACAAAATCGTTGAAACGAAAGCGCCAAATGGTTATATTATCAACACGAATCCGATGTATTTTACTATTTTAGATAAATATTCGGGCAAGCTTGATTCGGTTGACGTTGGCCGCATTATTAATTACCAAGCGAAAGTGACATTTAAGAAAACGGATGAGATGCATCATGGCTTAGCGGGTGCTACATTCCAGCTCGTAAACCAACAAACGGGACAAGTATTGCAAAATGATATTATGTCTGGCGAAGATGGCACTGTGACGCTTACAGGTTTACAGCCTGGCGAGTATGAAATTATGGAAACCAAGGCACCGCAAGATTATATTTTAAATACAACCCCGCTGAAATTTACAGTCAAAAATGAAATATTTGGAGCACCAGAAGTGATTGAATTAGCGGATTTTGTAAACTATCAAGGATCTGCCATTTTAACAAAAATCGATAGTATGGAAAACGTGTTGGCAGGCGCCGTATTCAACTTGATGGATGATCAGGGCAAAATCGTAGCGGAGAATCTAGTGTCAGATGAAAATGGGGAAGTGAGAGTCGAACAACTCGTACCAGGGAAATATCATTTTATAGAAGTAGAAGCACCAGCTGGTTACGAAAAAGATGAAACGCCGATTCCATTCCAAATTGGTGCAAAGGCAAAGGATAAACCAGAAGCTGTCCAGTTACAATTTACGAATAACAGAATACCTACAAAAATAGTTCCGGTAGATAAGCAACCGAAGCCGGATAAAGGTTTGGTAGTCCAAGAGCATAAGCCAAAACCGAATAAACCACAAGATAAATCCGAAGTAAGCTCGGTAAAACCACTGAAAAGCGACAAATTACCAGCAACCGGAGATAGTCAAACAGAGCCTGTATTGTTTGTTATGATGGGCGCGGTATTGCTTGCAGGATGGTTCAGGTTACACAGAAAATAATTTGAGAATGCGTCTCACGATCATAGTGGGCGCATTTTATTTGTATATTTAAGAATCGATGTATTGATTGATTTTAAAATAGGATGTAACTATGATTTTAAACTCGGTCGTGGTATACTATCTATATAAGGGGTGTGATTAAAATGATGTTTACAGAACCGTCATTAAAACCAAGCCAGCTTGTGAGTACAAGTGAAGTCAACAAGGAATTTAGCAAGATTAAGAAGCAAGCGCGAAATAATCCAATTTTTGTATCGAATAAGAACCAGATCGATACGGTTATCTTAAGTTATGATGATTACCTAGCAATGTATAATCTAGCATTGGAGGCACAAGAGATGGAATACTACAAGCAAGCGGAAGCCGAATTGCGTGCGATTCAGAGTGGGACAAGTGCCACAGTTGCTTTAGATTTATCTGGAATAGAGGATGATGGAACGCCCGATGCGGAGCTTTTTGAATGAGTTACGACATCGAATTAACCAACTTGGCGGCGAAACAACTTAAGAAAATGGATGGCTCGGTGAAACAAATGCTTTTAAAAGGTATCAAACGATTGGCTGAGCGTGGAGATACGATTGGTAAACCACTAGGCGGAGAGCTTGCAGGATGCCGGGAACTAAAGTTTCGCGCGGACGGTTTGCGCCTGATTTACACGATCGACAATGGCACAATTATTATCACGATTTTAACGATTGCCAAGCGAGAAGACGATGTTGTTTTCCAGATGGCTTTGAACGAGTTGAAGAAAGAAATCGCCGCGGCATGGAGTTCCACGCGATAATGTACTATAATAGAAGTATAAAATCGAAATGGAGGAACTAAAATATGGCTGATTTGCCAAAATGCCCAGAATGTAATTCAGAATATACGTACGAAGATAGAGGTCTATTTATTTGTCCAGAGTGTGGTCATGAATGGTCTCTCGATGCGGCCGAAGCAAGTGATGACGTGAAGGTTGTCCGCGATTCTAATGGTAATGTTTTAACAGATGGCGATTCTATCACGGTGATTAAGGACTTGAAAGTAAAAGGAAGTTCATCCGTGGTCAAAATCGGAACTAAAGTAAAAAACATTCGTTTAGTAGACGGCGATCACGATATCGACTGCAAAATTGATGGTTTTGGACCAATGAAATTAAAGTCAGAGTTTGTTAAGAAGCTTTAATTTGCAAAATGGGAGAGGCGCTTGCTTATTTTATGGCGGGCGTTTTTTTAGAGTGGAGGTGGAGAAGAATGAGATATATAAAATCACAAATGAAACAGTTAGTTAGAGAAGATGCGAGATTGCAACAAAAGTTGAAGCAACTGATGGAAGAACATGATTTGGAGAAAGGTTATGCGCTGAAGGCTCTATATCACGCAGAGGTGGCTGATAGTGGGAAATACATGGAAGCTTACAGAGAACTGGATGACTTGAAGTAAGTTTTTTAGCCAAAAAATAGGTTATGGTGTGACGCTTTCGAAAATTGGTGATATGATGATAGCTTAAGATGGAGCAAATGTTACCAATGTATATATTTGCTGGACGCTTAACAATCATGAATTTCTCCAATGAAAGGAAGCGAACACGGGATGCGAAAAACAGCTTCAATTCCACTTTATGCGTTACTTATTGTTATGATTCACATAGTTGCGATTACACTATTATTGATCTATGTGAGAACAACACCGGCTTTACTTGCAAGTGCCATTCTTGCGTATACTTATGGGGCTAGACATGCCTTTGATGCGGATCATATCGTTGCGATAGACAACACGGTTCGCAAGTTAGTAAGTAAGAAAACAGATGGAAACGGCGTTGGATTTTTCTTCTCAATGGGGCATTCGACGGTAGTTATTTTAATGATTTTTGTCCTCATTTGGGTTACTGGGAAATTATCTGGTAAATGGGCATTTATTACGGATTATGGTCCTGCAATTGGCACGATTGTAGCGGGAACGTTTCTAATTTTAATTGCGATTTCGAATATTATTTCGTTGCGAAAATTGATACGAGCGGAACGGGCTGGAGTTGGGATGGACGAGGCTTTGGCATCGCGCGGCTTTATTGTACGCCTTGTAGAACCGCTAAATAAGTTCGTTACAAAAAGCTGGCATATTTACCCAATCGGTTTTTTATTTGGTTTGGGCTTTGATACCGCTACGGAAATCGGGCTGATTACGATTAGTGTGCAATCGAGTACGACGGTTTCGGCGCTGGGTTTGTTATGTTTACCACTATCATTTTTAGCAGGTATGTGTTTATTTGATACGTTGGATAGCATTATTATGAGTCAAACATACGGCTGGGCTTACGATAATCATAAACGGCGGTATCGCTATAATGTTATTGTGACAGTGATTTCCGTTGTTTCAGCAGTGATTGTTGGTAGTACGATCCTGCTGCAATTCTTACTTAGTTATACAAAACTGAATACGACGGTGAGCCATTTTATCGAGGGAATTGATTTTAATGGTTTTGGGATTACGCTGATGATTTCTTTCCTGGTTATCTGGCTTTGTGCGATGCTCATATCGAAATATCAAAAACGAACTTGATGTAGTTGGATTAAATTTTATAAGGAATATAAAAATAGTCCCAAAAATGAGTTAATCTATGGTAAAATTAATACTTAATATATTAAAGGGAGCTGTTTTAAAAATGGGATTTTCAGAAGCATTTAAAGCTTTTTGGGGGAACTATGTGAATTTTAGCGGAAGAGCTAGCCGTTCTGAGTACTGGTTTGCATGGCTTGCGATTTGGTTGATATTCTTTGTTCTTGGTATTCTTAGTTATGTTAGTGAATTTATTTATTATGTGGATGGGATATTAGCGTTAATCGTGTTTCTCCCAATGATCAGCCTTGGGGTTCGTCGTTTACATGATACAAACAAGAGTGGGTGGTTCATTTTAATGGCACTTATTCCGCTAGTTGGTTGGATCATCATGCTTGTCTTCTATTGTACAGCGGGAGACAAAGGCACGAACCGTTTTGGCGCAGATCCATTAGGAAAATAATAAAAAGAGATTGGGACAAAACTCTAGATAAAGCAAAATCGCCTATTCATTTACTTCGGGTAGGACGAAAGATTTTGCTTTACACAAATCGAGTGAAAGCGTTTGTATTCAGGGAGTTTGGTGGAAGCCGGAAGCGGAGTGTACGACTGTACATGAGTACCGGAAGTCCGCCAAACTCCCTGAATGCGAGCGCTTGTCGCCGATTTATCTGGGTTATGTCCCAGACTCTTTTTTTATTTCATCGGAGAAGCAATGATGCGCTCGTAGTTTTCAATTTTGTATTGTAATTCGCTTTCGACGCTAGTCAGGTTTTGGAGCTGTTCTTGAATAAATAGCTGGTGAGCTTGCAAGAGTTCGAGTCTTTGCCGCGCGGTATGCTCGCCTTCTAAAAATAATTCGGTATATTCTCTGATTTGAGCGATAGGCATTTGTGTAGCTTTCAATCGAATGACGAATTGAAGCCACTTAATATGCTGGTCATCAAAAGCCCGCTCTCCGTTTGCATTTCGTGATGGTGAGATAATCTTCTCTTTTTCATAATAACGCAATGTATAGGCGCTTAGACCGACCATTTTTGCGGTTTCTCCAATGGAATACATATAATTCCTCCTGACGCTTGACTTAGAGTTTACTATAAGGCTTATACTGCGACTATACCATAAAAATACGGCGAAAGCCATTGGAGGAATGAACATGAAATATACGGTGATTACGGGAGCAAGTTCAGGAATTGGTTATGAAACTGCATTGGCATTTGCAACGAGAGGAAAAAATCTTGTCATTGTGGCGCGCCGTGAAGAAGAGTTGGAGAAATTAAGAGCGGAAGTTGCGAAAATAAATGCAGATGTGGATGTTCAATTGCGAGTTTCTGATTTAACGATAGCAGAAAATGTGTATGGATTATATGAAAGTTTGAAAGATTTAGAGCTAGAAACGTGGATAAATAACGCTGGATTCGGTAATTTTGATACAGTTGGCGAACAAAGACTTTCTAAAATTGAATCGATGTTACAGCTCAATATTGAGGCGTTAACAATTCTTTCTTCTCTTTTTGTTCGAGATTATGCGGAAATTGCAGGTACGCAGTTGATTAATATATCATCTGGCGGCGGTTATACGATTGTTCCTAATGCCGTTACTTATTGCGCTACTAAATTTTATGTTAGTGCATTTACGGAGGGGTTGTCACATGAATTAAAAGCGAACAATGCTAAAATGAAAGCTAAAGTTTTAGCACCAGCTGCGACAGAAACCGAATTTGCGAAGCGTGCGCGTGATGAAAATGAATTCGAATATGAGGGTAGAGTCGCAAAATTCCATACGGCTAAAGAGATGGCAGGGTTTTTGCTGGATCTCTATGATAGTGAGAAAGTGCTTGGGATCGTGGATGGCTTCACTTATGAGTTCGAGTTAAAGGACCCGCAGTTTAATCATTATGCAGGTTAATATAGAGGGAAAACAGATTGCTTTGGGCGATCTGTTTTTTTAACACTTTGCATACGTGTTAATACGTGCTAATATAATGGTATAGAGAAATGGAGGTATGAGTATGCCGATAACTCCTAGAAAAATGGCGAGGTTATTGAAGAAGAATGGGTTCCAGCACGTTAGGACACAAGGTTCCCATATGTTCTTCAAGAATCCAGTAACAAACAGGGCGACTACGGTACCATACCATACCATACCATACCATACCATACCATACCATACCATACCATACCATAGCAAAACATTAGGTAGAGGATTAGAACAAGCAATTTTACAGCAAGCTGGTTTGAAGTAATATCCAATTTGAGAGGAGGAGTGTATGATGGAATTCCCGAAAAAGGTATATTATCCAGCGATTTATCATCCTGAAGAAGATGGCGGTTACTGGGTCTCGTTTCCTGATATTCCAGAAGTACTATCTGGGGGCAAGGATATTGCTACAGCAACAGAAATGGCGGAGGACGCGTTAGGTATTTATTTGTATGATCTGGAGGAGAATGGGGAGTCTCTTCCAACGGTGTCAAACCCAGGATATGTTTCTGTAGAGGAAGAAGGCGCGTTTATTGCGCTGATTGATTTTGATTATTTGGCGTATAAAGTTAAAAATGGAAGTCAGGCGGTTAAAAAGACGCTAACGATTCCATCTTGGTTGAACAGTTTAGCTGAGAAAGAGAATATTAATTTTTCACAGACGTTGCAAGAGAGTTTGAAAGAGAAGTTGAATGTATAATAAAAACGCTAGTTCGCGAAAATTGCCGAACTAGCGTTTATTTTTTATTCGAATTTACATTTGGTGAGTCCGCGTGATTGTGCATCTGATAAAGTGACTTGTGTTTCACCATTGGAATTGTTGAGGCCACGACAGCTTTGAGTGTAGTGATATCGTTTGCCAGTTGCTGTGATGTAAACCATTTCGCCTTGAGGTTGTTGTTCGGAAGCTTGGCGTTTTTGCTCGGCTTCTTTTGCTTCAGCAGCAGCGCGAGCGTTGGCACGATTTTTCGCATCTTCTGCCGCTTTTGCGTCAGCTACACGTTTTTCCTCTACTTTGCGGGCTTCTTCCGCGACACGAGCAGCTTCCACCCGTTGTTCCTCCGCTGCAACTGCGGCGAGTCGTTCTTGTTCTTTTTTCTGTTCGGCAGCGACTTTTGCTTCTGCGTCTTTTTTGTCCTGCTCGATTTTAGCTAGTTTTGTTTTATAAGTGGGATTGGCTTGGTATGTAATGTTTTGAGATTTGTCTTGGCCTTTCCAGGTCGTTGTAAGTACGGCGCTACCATCGGCGGGTACTTCGTTAATCGCGAATGAGAACTTACCGTCTGCATCGGATGTTGCCGTTTGGTCTGATTGGCCGTCTACTGTGAGTGTTAATTCAGCGTCAGGTTCTGTTTTCCCAGAGATCGTAACGGTCCCATTTTCATCGGATTCAAACGTGTCCGCGGTAGTGACTTTTAATGTAGGCGTTTTCTCTTGTTGCTTGGCTGGCTCCTCTTTGGTGAGCTCGTCACTGGTTCCACATCCAGCTAAAATAATGGCGACCATACCAACGGCTAAAAATAGTGACATCCCTTTTTTGAAGCTTTTCTTCTTAGTGAAAAGTGTTAGCAAGCCAATAAAAACGAAAATTAAAGCTAATTCTATCATTTTTGTATTCCTCCCTTTATATGTAAGTATACAGTATCACATGATAAAAGCAATATCTGGAAGTGAAAAATTATGGATTGTGAGTTAAAAAGTGAAAGAGGTTCATGGCGTTGATGCTATGAACCTCTTCTTTAGCCTTTTACGACGCCGAGTGTTTGTAGAGTTTTGGTTATTTCGACGAGATCAGTCTGGTTTTGCATGACTTCATCGATATTTTTATAGGCAAAACGGCTTTCTTCGGCGACGTCTAGGAGATTTTTCTTGCCGATTGCGATGTTTTGATCGTTTAGATCTTGCAACACGTCTTCCATCGGGAAATTGCTTTTAGCGCGGGTTCTGGAGAAATTTCGTCCAGCACCGTGCGAGGAGGAGTGGAAGCTTTCTGGGTTGCCAAGGCCACGAACAAGATAGCTTGTTGCGCCCATCGCGCCTGGAATGATGCCGAGTTCACCAATTCTTGCTCGTGTTGCGCCTTTGCGATGAACCCAGACGTTTTTGCCGTAATGGTTTTCGAGAGAGGCGTAGTTATGATGGCAGTTGATTTTATCGGTAAACGCAGGTGTTTTTTTGAGCTTTTTCTTGGCCTGTTTTGTGAAAATTTCCATTGTCGCTTGGAGCATGGCTTCGCGGTTTTCGAATGCGTAGTCAAGCGCGAGATTCATCCATTCGATGTAGGCCTTTCCTTCTTGTGAATCGGTTGGTAGGAAGGCAAGTCGGCTTCCTTCAGGTGTTTCGCTGAGCCATTGGTTGTTAAGTTTTACGGCGAGTTTTTGAAAGTGTTGGCAAATTTGGGCGCCGAGATGGCGGCTTCCAGAGTGGAGCATGATGCCGAGATAGCCGTTTTCGTCTTTTTGGAATTCGATGAAATGGTTTCCGCCGCCGAGTGTGCCAACTTGATAGTAGGCGTTTTCGAGTAGTTCCGCTGCGTTTGGCAGGAGTTCGTAATGGTCTTTTTGTGCGAATGCCATGTCGATGACGGCGGATTTTTGGGCTTCGCGGTGACGTGCTTTGCCTACTGGAATGGTGAATAGTGTTTCGTTCACGACGCTTTGGATGAAATTCTTGGTGAGTTCGCTTTCGTGGATATCGGTTTGGACGTAACACATGCCGCATCCGATATCCATGCCAACTGCGTACGGAACGATCGTGTTTTCTGTGGCCAGAACACCGCCGATTGGCATACCTGCGCCGAGATGGGTGTCAGGCATGAGGGCGAGCCATTTGTAGACGAATGGAAGGTTCGCGATTTGCTTTGCTTGCTCGAAGCATCCATCCTCGATTGCCGATTGGTCTGACAGCCATATTTTGATTGGTTTCTTGGTTTCATTTTTTTCGTAGTAAGTAAACATTGTCATTTCCTCATTTCTGGTTTATGGTTTTAGTATAGAGAATTTGCGCGGGTTTATCTTATAAAAAAAGGTGCGAACGGGGGACAAAATGGCAAAATCGTTTAATGAGTTGATTAAAAATTTCGCAGTGATTAGGAATTATGTGCGGGAATTTTATGTGTATGGGTTTAAGCAACGGGAGGATTTCACGGCGAAAAGTGGTCGGAGTTATGATAATGAGCGGCGCCGGATTGAGAGTTATTTGCGGGAGTATGTGGAGGTTGAGCAGCAGAGGAATGGGAAGGCGTTGCGGTTGTTTATTGATCCGAATGAGGTGACGGAGAATCCGATGTTTGCGGTCTGGCAGGCGAAGAGTTTTACGAAGAATGATATTTTTCTGCATTTTGTGTTGATGGATATTTTCAAGGAAGGCGAGGCGTATTCGGTGAACCAGGTGCTGGCGCGGATTGATGCGGATTATTTGGTGTATTTTCAGGACGGATTTATGGTGGAGGCGCTGACGTTACGGAAAAAATTGGCGGAGTATGTGGAGCTTGCTGTGTTGCGACGGGAAACGCGTGGACGGGAGATTTATTTTTCGCGGGTGGCGAGTGTGAGGTTGTCGGGCCGGGCGTTGCGAGCGGTGCAATTTTTTAAGGAGATGGCGCCGCTTGGTGTGTTGGGGCATTATTTGTTGCAGCAGGAGGACGCGATGGATGCGGTGTTTAGTTACAAGCACTATTTTGTGATGCATACGTTGGAGGAGCAGGTGTGCTTGGATTTATTGCTGGCGATGAGGGAGGAGCGCTGGGTGATGTTGACGCGGTTCGGGCGAGAGCGGGCGATGCGATTTATGCCGGTGAAGGTGCTCGTGAGCGGGCAATCGGGACGGCGTTATGTTGTTGGAAAATCGAAGGCGGGACAGTTTTTTGCGTTTCATCGGCTGGATCAGATTGAGCGGGTGGAGATGGCGGAGGTTGCGACGGATTTCGTGATGGAAAAGGAGCATTTTGATGAGGTTCGAAAATTTATGTGGAGCGCGGGATTTGATCGGCGAGTGGTGCATCAGTTGCGCGTGACGCTTGTGATTGATGAGATTCGCGAGGCGTATATGTTGGATCGGATTCGGATGGAAGGGCGACATGGGACGTTGGTGCGTTTGACTTCGAAGCGGTTTGTATTTGAGATTGCGACGTATGATTTGAATGGGATGAAACCATTTTTACGGACGCTTGTGGGGCGGATTGAGAGTTTGGATTCGGGAGATCCGGCTTGGGAACGGCAGTTTTATGCGGAGATTGCGGATATGTATCGGCTTTATTTTGAGGAGGGGACGACGGTTGGAGATATTTAATGAGATTTACGGAACGTATTACCGCGTTGTTCAGGAGATTTTGGCGCAGAAACGGGGATTGACGCGGCAGGAAATGACGGAGATTGTGCGGGAGCGGGGGTTCGATGAGAGTGGGCTTCATTTGTTACCGCAGTTGATGGATCAGTGGCATTTGATGGTGGAGCAGGATGCAGGAGTTTATGCGGGGATTCTGAAACGGGATTGGATGCCGGTGCAGGGGATTTTGGAGAAGCGGTGGTTGAAGACGGTATTGCGTGATCCGCGGATGGGGTTGTTTTTGACGGATGATGAGATCGCAGGGTTCGAGCGGGATCTGGGCGCATATGATGTGTTATTTGATGTGGATACGATTTGGTGTTTTGACCAGTTTCGGGATGGGGATGCTTATTTGGAACCGGGATACAGGGCGCGATTTGGACTTGTTTTGCAGGGATTGGAGGAGAAGCGGGAGCTGGAATTGGAGTATCAGGTGAGGGACGGAGAACGGATGACGGGGACTTTTTTGCCGTTTCGATTGGAGTTTTCGCAGAAGAATGATAAGTTTCGGTTGCTTTGTTTTCGAAAGGGAGATTTGAAGCCGTTTACGCTGAATTTGGCGAAGGTTGTGGACGTGCGGGTTGGGACGCGGATGGATGTGGTATTGCCAGAGCATAAGGCGGAGCTGGTGATGGTGACATGTTTGGTTGTGGACCACCGGAATGCGGTCGATCGGGCGCTGATTCATTTTGCGGATTATAAGAAAAAGGCGTTTCGGACGGAGCGCGAGAATGTGTTTGAGCTCGTGATTTATTGTACGCGAGGGGATTTGACGGAACTTGTGATTCAAATTTTGTCATTTGGTCCGATGATGCAGGTGCTGGAACCGGCGAGTGTTGTTGGGGAAGTGAAGCGGAGGCTTGAACGGCAACTACAATTGTAAAACAAAAATGGGGAGGAACATGCGTCGCTATCGGGCTTGTTTTTTGGTACAATGAACGAAAGAATATACATAGAAATTGGAGGAATGGGATTATGGCTTTGAAGGATTTGCAGAATGGCTCGGATATTAGAGGAATCGCGATTGAAACGGATAAACAGGAAGTGACCTTGACGGATGAACGGGTTGGCAAAATTGCGATTGGTTTCGCGGCTTGGTTGCGTGATGTGAAGGGCGCGAAAGAGCATGCGAGTGTGGCGATTGGACATGATAGCAGGTTGTCTGCGACGCGTATTAAGACGGCGCTTACGGCGGGTTTGACGGAAGCTGGGATCGATGTTGTTGATGTTGGTTTGGCAACGACGCCGGCGATGTTTATGGCGACGCAATATGAGGATTACCAATGTGATGCGGCGATTATGATTACGGCGAGCCATCTTCCTTATTTCTACAATGGATTGAAATTGTTCACGCGTGATGGTGGCGCGGAGCACGAGGATATTGATTTTATAATGGCAAATGTGGATAAGGTTCACGTTGCGAGTGCGACTGGGAAGGTCATAAATAAGCCGTTATTGGAAGTGTATGCGGCAGATTTAGTTAGCAAAATTCGAAATGGAATTGATGATCGGGCGGATTTTGAGAAACCGCTTGCTGGGAGTCATATTGTTGTGGACGCGGGAAATGGCGCGGGTGGATTTTTTGCGACGGAAGTTTTGGCGAAGTTGGGCGCGGACATTACGGGAAGCCAGTTCTTGGATCCTGATGGCAGATTTCCGAATCATATTCCGAATCCGGATAACAATGAAGCAATGGCAAGTTTGCGGGGCGCTGTGATGTCAAATAAGGCTGATTTGGGTGTTATTTTTGATACGGATGTGGATCGGGCTGCGATTGTAGATCGTGACGGGGAGAGTCTGAATCGAAATCCGCTGATTGCAGTGATTTCGGCGATTGTTTTGGAGGAATATCCAGGAACGACGATCGTGACGGACTCAACAACTTCGACGCATCTGGAAAAATTCATCGAAGGGCTTGGCGGAAAACAGCACCGATTTAAGCGTGGTTATCGAAACGTGATTAATGAGGCGATTCGCTTGAATGAAGCGGGAACACCTAGTGAGATTGCGATCGAGGTTAGTGGTCATGCGGCTTTGAAGGAGAACTATTTCTTGGATGATGGCGCTTATTTAATCGCGAAAATCCTGATGCGTTATGCGAAACTGCGTAAAGACGGGAAAGATTTGGCGGATTTGACGCGAGATTTGAAGGTTCCTGCGGATAATGATGAGGTCCGTTTATCGATTTTGGCAAGCAATTTTAAGGGGTATGGGCTGGAAGTTTTAGAAGATTTTAAGGCGTTTGTTGCTAAAACGGACGATTTGGAATTGGAGCCTGTAAACAAGGAAGGCGTAAGGGTGAACACGAGTGGCGCGCTGGGAAATGGCTGGTTCTTGTTACGTATGAGTTTACATGAGCCGGTAATGCCAGTAAACTTAGAGAGTGATGACGTGGGCGGAGTGGAAAAAATGAAGGTGATGTTGCAAGATTTCTTCGGGCAATACGCGGAAATCGACAGTTCGAGCCTACAAAAATAACCTAATAGAAGGAATGAGACGTATGATCGATATACATTGCCACATCTTGAATCAGTTGGATGACGGACCGAAAACAGAAACGGGCAGTCTTGCCATGGCACAACAAGCAATAGCAGAGGGTTTCACGGATATCATTGCAACACCGCATCATTTGAAAGGTGATTATTTTAATCTACGCCCTTCTGTGGCGGAGCATGTGGCGGAGTTGAATGAAGCCATTAAAGACAATGGTATGGAGCTGACGGTGCATGTTGGGCAGGAAGTGAGACTGCACGGCGAAATTATTGAAGGTTTGAAAAATGGCGATTTAGCCTCGCTTGCGGGG
Source organism: Listeria weihenstephanensis (assembly GCF_003534205.1). NCBI lineage: Bacteria > Bacillati > Bacillota > Bacilli > Caryophanales > Listeriaceae > Paenilisteria > Paenilisteria weihenstephanensis. The sequence goes on from NZ_CP011102.1 coordinate 277,331, forward strand.
AGTCGTTACGTGCTGATTGAGTTTCCAACGCAGAGCATTCCTGTTTTTACGGAGCAATTATTTTATGATTTGCAGATGGCTGGATATGTGCCGGTGATTGCCCATCCTGAGCGAAATTTTGAGATTATGGATAATCCTGAGCGTTTGTATGATTTTGTGTCGCACGGTGCTTTGGCGCAGTTGACATGGGGGAGTTTGGACGGCAAGTTCGGGAAAAAATCGAAAAAATCGAGTGAGATACTGCTTGAAAATCAGCTGGTTCATTTTTTGGCAACGGATGCGCATGATACGGTTAGGCGGCCGTTGTTGCATCAGGGAATTGAGGAGCGATTGGTGAGGAAGATTGGCTCGGAATATGTGGAATACTTAAAAGGAAATGGCGCCAATGTACTTAAAAATGATTTGATTGTAGCGGAAGATTACTCGATGCCATCGCAAAAACGATTTTTCTTGTTTTAAGAGGGAGAATGTCATATGAAAAAATGGATTACCGCTGTTGTAGGTATTATTTTTGTGGGGTGCTTAGTTCTTTTTTCTGATAGGACAAAAGCGGATGATGAAACGACAAAACTAAATATTGGCGTTCTTGGTTCGTATGCGCTGGATCCAAAGCTTTTTGAGATGCATAGAATTGAGGAGAATGGCCTGTCTTCTAGAAATTTTGATGCGATTTTGGTTACGAAAGATTATATCAATGACGCAGATCAGGAAAGCTTGAAGGCGCAATTGAGAGCGGTGAAGTTGCCGATATTATTTGCGGATTTTGGAGATAAGAGTTCGCTTGCTTTTATGAATACGGAGTTGCATTTAGCGGATATTGAAATGCTGGGGAAAGCTGAAATTCAAATGTTTTACGTTGCGCCAAATGGTGAACATGCGACTTATGGAATTTTTGAAACGGATGAGGTCTCGGTGAAGCAATTGAATCAAGCGGTTGAATTGGTTCCTCGGGTTAAGAATTTGAAGGAGTGGGAAGTGGAGATGGCTTCAATGGCGGTAGAATGATAGAGTTTACTTTTCTTTTGGATTCGCGGGAAAGTTTAAAGCAGTCGGATGAAATAGAGCTAGAGATCTTCCACTCCCTTTTTGATAAGGAATTTCTAGAGAGTTACCATTTCGTAATGGAGGAACAAATCGTTTTGGACGTGTTTTATTTAGAAGACTCGCTAGAACCATTCCTCGAAAATGAGGCGGTCATAGGCTTATTGAAGAAGGACGGTACGAAGGCTTTACCTATTACGCTCAAAGACGGAGAGATCATTAAGTCGAAGAAACTTTTGAGTGTGGATGAATGCGCAGAAATATTCGACATGGGGATATTTATACAGTATTCTGATGGTTGATAGAAAGAAATCTTAGAGCTCCTAGTGTGAAAGGGAGCTTTTTGTATATCTGCCAAATTTTCCGATCATTTTTTATACGATTCTCTAAAAATTGTCTTTTTTAACAGCAGACATCACTTTCTTACAACGTCAAATCATGGTATAATCAAACGAAACGCATAGTCGTAAACAACCATTTCATTAGTGAAGTGGTTTAATTGGTTGAGGAGAGACGTTATGAAAATGATTGTTGGACTCGGAAATCCGGGTAAAAAATATGATCGCACTAGGCACAATGTCGGTTTTATGGTCGTTGATGAGCTTAGTTTTAGATACCAAACGCCTTGGAAGAAGTCGAAATTTAATGGCATGACGAGTAGTATTGTTGTGAATGGTGAGAAAATGTTGCTCGTGAAACCGTTAACTTTTATGAATCTTTCGGGGGAATGTGTGCGTCCGTTGATGGATTACTACGATATTCCTGTGGAGGATGTGCTGATTGTTTATGATGATCTGGACTTGCCAACTGGGAAAATTAGATTGAGACAAAAAGGCAGCGCTGGTGGGCATAATGGGATGAAGTCATTGATTCAACACCTGAAAACGCAGGAATTTAATCGGATTCGTGTAGGCGTGGATCGTCCTGTGAACGGGGATATTATTAATTATGTGCTCGGCGATTTTCCGAAATCGGAACAGGCAGATATTATCGAGGCAATTCAGAAGAGTGCGGATGCCGTCGAAGCTTGGTCAAATAAGAGTTTTACTGAGGTTATGAACCAATTTAATTAGGAGATAATCGCCGGACTTTTTCGGCGTGTAATTTAGATGGAAAATTCAGAAAAAAGGAGGCCTTTTAGTGTGAAAGGATTGCAACAGCTTGTCTATGAACAAAAAGATATTCGTGGCGTTATTAAGGAATTAGAAGAGAAGGGGAAATCACAATTAGTAACGGGGCTTTCGGGTTCGAGTCGAGCGTTATTTGCCAGTGTTATTGAGGGCGGGACGCAGCGGCCAGTTATTTTTGTGACACATAATTTATATCATGCTCAGAAATTATATGATGATTTATCGACACTTGTTGACGCGGATCGTCTTTACTTATATCCAGCCGATGAGTTGATTTCGTCGGAACTTAGTATCTCAAGCCCAGAACTTCGGGGGCAACGTGTGGAGGTACTACAATTTTTGCTGTCTAGAAAACCGGGAATCGTGATTGTGCCAGTGTCTGGGATGCGCAAAATTTTGCCGCCGGTTTCGATTTGGGAAAAGTATAATATTTCGCTTGTTCAAGGCTCGGAAATTGATCCAGAAGCGTTGCAGAGCCAGCTTGTAACGATGGGATATTCGAGAAGTGACATGGTTAATACGCCCGGTGAATTCAGTGTGCGTGGTGGGATCATCGATATTTATCCGATTACGGAGGAACACCCGATTCGGATGGAATTATTTGATACGGAAGTGGAATCGTTACGCTTTTTTGATGTGGATTCGCAGCGTTCGATCCAGTCGGTGGAAGAGTTTAGATTGGTTCCTGCGACGGAGATTTTGCTGGAACCGGCATTTTTCCCTGATTTGGTGAAGCGGGTGGAGAAGAAATTGGCGGCGACGCTGAAGCAGATGGCGGGCGAGAAGGAAAAACAACAACTCGTGGAGAACTTGGAAGAGGATTTGGAATTGCTTCGTGACGGGCAAAAACCAGACATGTTTTTCAAGTACATCGGATTATGCTATCCTGATCCAGCCTCATTGCTTGATTATGTCCCGCAAAATTCGATTTTGTTATTTGATGAGTTTGCGCGGATTCAAGAAACGGATGAGCGACTAGAAAAAGAAGAAGCAGAGTGGCAAACGGAGACGCTAGAACGTTTGGAGACGGTTCGTGATACGAAGATGAGTCATAATTTCCGAGCGCTTTTGGAGACGGATCGGTTGTCGCGTGTTTATTTATCGTTATTCCAAAAAACGCCGAACAGTGTGCGGATTGCGAAGATGACGAATATTGTTTATAAACAAATGCAACAATTCCATGGTCAGATGAGTGTTTTGAAGACAGAGATGGATAGCTGGGCGAAAAATAACTATGCAGTCGTAATTTTGGCGCCGTCGATGGAACGTGCGAAGAAAATGAAGCAAACACTTGAAGATTACGAGATGGAAAGCGTTATTTTAAAAGATGAGTCAGAGGTTCCGAAGTTTGGCCAGACGCAATTTGTGTTGGGAAGTCTTCAGAATGGATTCGAATTACCGCTTGCAAAAGTTGTTTTTATCAGTGAGACAGAGCTTTTTAATAAGAAACAGCAGAAGCCGAAGAAACGCCAAAAGTTGTCGAATGCGGAGCGTATTCAGAGTTATTCGGAGCTGAAGGTTGGCGATTATGTCGTTCACGTGAATCACGGGATTGCGCGCTATGTAGGGATGGAGACGCTCGATATTAAAGGCGTGCATAAAGATTATTTGCTGCTTATGTATCAAGGTGAGGACAAATTATTTATCCCTGTAGAGCAGCTGGAGCTCGTGCAAAAATATGTTGGTTCGGAAGGTAAGGCGCCGAAGTTGAATAAGCTTGGTGGCGCGGAGTGGAAACGTGTGAAAACGCGGGTTCAGGCTTCTGTGCAAGATATTGCGGATGATTTGATTAAGTTGTACGCGGAACGTGAGGCGGAGCGCGGTTATGGCTATAGTCCTGACGGCGAAATGATGCGTGAATTTGAGGATGCTTTTCCATATCAAGCGACGGAGGATCAGCTGCGTTCGATCATGGAAATTAAGAAAGATATGGAACGCGAACGGCCGATGGATCGCTTGCTTGTCGGGGACGTTGGTTACGGGAAAACGGAAGTCGCGCTACGTGCGGCGTTTAAGGCGATGATGGACGGGAAGCAAGTGGCATTCTTAGTGCCGACAACGATTCTGGCGCAGCAACATTATGAAACAATGAAAGAACGATTCCAAGGTTTCCCCATCGAGGTTGGGTTGCTAAGCCGATTCCGAACGCGCAAACAACAAAATGAGACGCTAAAAGGTTTGAAGTCTGGACACGTGGATATAGTAGTTGGAACGCATCGCCTGCTTTCAAAAGACGTGGAATATCATGATTTAGGGTTCCTAGTTATTGATGAAGAACAGCGATTCGGCGTGACGCATAAGGAAAAAATCAAGCATATAAAGACGAAAGTAGATGTGTTGACGCTTACTGCGACGCCAATTCCGCGGACGCTACACATGTCGATGCTCGGTGTTCGTGATTTGTCTGTTATTGAGACACCGCCGGCCAACAGATTCCCAGTTCAGACATACGTTGTGGAGCAGAATAATGTGCTGATACGTGAGGCGATTGAACGAGAGCTCGCGCGTGACGGTCAAGTTTTCTTCCTGCATAATCGTGTGGATTCGATTCTTCAAAAAGCAGATGAGATCAAGATGTTGGTTCCCGATGCACGTGTTGCTGTAGCGCATGGTCAGATGTCGGAAACGGAGCTTGAGTCTGTCATTTTGAGTTTCCTTGAGGGCGAATATGATGTATTGGTCACAACGACGATCATCGAAACGGGTGTGGATATCCCGAATGTAAATACATTATTTGTTCAAAACGCAGATCATATGGGACTTTCCCAACTGTATCAATTACGTGGTCGTGTCGGTCGTTGGAACCGGATTGCCTATGCGTATTTCATGTACCAGAAGGATAAAATTTTGCGGGAAGAGGCTGAGAAAAGGTTGCAGGCCATTAAAGAATTTACGGAGCTTGGTTCCGGATTCAAAATTGCGATGCGCGATTTGTCGATTCGTGGAGCAGGTAACATTTTAGGATCTCAACAGCATGGCTTTATTGACTCGGTTGGTTTTGATTTATACTCGCAAATGTTGCAAGAAGCTATTGCAGCGCGTCAACCTAAGGATGAACATGAGAAAATTGTTCCTGTTGAAATCGATATTACGGTGGATGCCTATATTCCAGAGCATTATATTCAAGATGGTCGCCAAAAAATTGAGATGTACAAGCGTTTCCGAACGGTTCTTGATATGGAGGATCTAGAAGAATTGCGTTCAGATATGACGGATCGCTTCGGCGAATATCCCGAGCAAGTCGAATATCTATTCACGATTACCGAGCTGAAAGTATATGCGATGCGGGTTGGGATTGAGTCGATCAAGCAAGAGGCGACGAAAGTTACGATTCAATTCTCAGAAGAGGGCACGCAAAATATGCGCGGTGATATGGTGATGCAAGTCATCGGTGAATATGGTCGTCAGATTGGCGTGGGTATGGACGGTCAGCAGCTGAGAATCACGGTTAATGTGGGCGCGAAACCACTTCAAGAATGGCTATTCGAGCTAAAAACGTTGACGGATAAACTGTCGGAAGCGAAAAAAGAAATAGCAGAATTAAAAACAGAGTAATGTGATACGAAATTTATTGATAGAGGCGGTGACGTACAAATGGCTCAAAAAACAATGCAGAACTTAATGAAGGGCGCTGTTTGGTTAACACTTGCGTCACTGCTTTCTAAAATACTAAGCGCTGTTTACCGAATCCCTTTCCAGAACATGGTTGGGGATATCGGTTTTTATATTTTTCAACAAGTGTATCCGATTTATGGGATTGCGATGACGCTGGCGCTTGCTGGGTTTCCGATTATTGTCTCGCGGATGATAGCGGAAGAAAATGATCCCGAAAAACGAGAAACAATTTTTCAATCAGCGTTACAAGTTATGATTGGTGTTGGACTCGTGTTTTTTATCGCGATTTTCTTCGGTGCCGAGTTTATTGCCCGCGTCATGGGAGACGTTCATCTGAGCGTATTGATTCGCGTCATTAGCTTTGCCTTTCTACTCATGCCGTTTTTAGCAAGTTTACGCGGCTTTTTCCAAGGGCATGAACAAATGATGCCAACCGCGATATCCCAGACAATTGAGCAGCTCGTGCGCGTTGTTATTATTATCGGTGGCGCGACAGGAGCCGTAGCACTTGGATGGAACCTCTACATGACTGGTGCCGTAGCGATGAGCGGAGCAGTGGTTGGTGGCTTAGGCGCGTTCGGAACTTTGCTATATTTCTACGTACGTAACAAACCTGAGAAAATTAAGTTTACTAAAAAATGGGCCAGTCCTGCGTTTGTGAAGCAATTTCTGGCACAGAGTATCGCGGTTTGTACGACTAGTGCGATGTTAATCTTATTTCAGCTCCTCGATTCCTTCCAAGTTTACCGTCTTATGCGTTCATCTGGAATCGACGCAGCAACAGCGAAGTCACTAAAAGGAATTTACGATCGCGGTCAGCCGTTGCTACAACTAGGTTTAGTATTATGTATGGGGCTCGCATTAGCAATCGTACCAATGATCACAGCGGCAAAAGCGCGTGGCGAAACGAAAGAATTACGCCGTTCCGTACTCTTAATCATCAAGCTAACAATCCTGCTTTCAGGTGCCGCCACACTCGGCCTAATCGCGATTATGCGTCCGACAAATCAGATGCTCTTTGAAACAGCCTCTGGAACTGGCGTTTTACAAGTATTCATTTTATCGCTGTTTCTAAGCTCGCTAATCGTCACCATGAGTAGCATTTTGCAAGGATTCGGAAATATGGCCGGGCCCGCCGTCGCCGTTTGCGTCGGACTTGCCGTCAAACTCGCAACAAACGCCATGCTCGTTCCGCGATTTGCCACATACGGCGCATCATGGTCAACCGTCATTGGGCTCGGCGCGACACTTATCATCTGCTACATACTGCTAAAGCGCCAACTCCCAATCCCGTTCATCCGTAAAAACATGATCGGCTGGGCATTACTAGCTTTTGCAGCGATGATCGTCCTCCCCGTTTTCTGGGAAGCATTCTGGCCATTCACAAGCCGCATCGGCAGCGCAATCCAAGCCTTACTCGGAGCGCTCATCGGAGGCGTCATCTTTTTCTATTGCCTCATCAAATTCAAGTTACTCACAACACGCGATCTAGTATTCATGCCATTTGGCTCGAAACTGCTATGGCTCGCCAACAAAATTCATAAAAGATAGTTGCAATTCCTTACCAATCATGCGAAGATAAAGATAAATTTCACTGACAAAGGATGGATGCACTTATGGCAGATTCAATGCGTTTAGATAAGTTTTTAAAAGTATCACGATTAATTAAACGGCGTACCGTAGCGAAAGAAGTTGCCGAAAAAGGCCGCATTTCCGTTAATGGCACCGTTGCAAAACCAGGAACGAACGTCAAAGCAGGCGACGAACTTGTCATCAAATTTGGACAAAAAACAGTCACTGCTCAAATTGATCGCTTAGAAGAAAACGCACGCAAAGAAGTCGCGACAGAAATGTACACGATTTTAAAAGAAGAACGCAAAGACGAAGAATAAATAGGGAATCGAGTTTGAGACGCACGATGGTTTCAAGCTCTTTTTTCACATTTTGAGGAGGAAAACCAATGAAAGCCATCATGTACGTTGCTCACGGAAGCCGCCTACCCGAAAAAAACCGCGAATTCCGAGTTTTTGTAGAAAAAATCATGCAGAAAAGACTAGAATCATGCCAAAAAATCGCTTTTCTAGAAAAAGAAGACGAAACCATGGTGCTCGTTGGGGGAGCGATGATCAGAGCAGGAGCAACGGAGATTACAGTCGTGCCAATGCTCCTATTCCCAGCGATGCACGCTACAAAAGACATTCCAGAACACGTTGCAAATCTGCGCGCAAAGCATCCAGACGTGGCTTTCCGAATCGCCGACACATTTGGTGCTGAACCAGAAACAATCGCCGTCGCAGCATCACGAATCCGCGCCGCCGATCCAGGCCCAGACGCGAAAATCCTCGTTATCGCTCATGGAAGTGCCTCCTACGCTGAACCACGAAAGCAGATGGAATCGGTTGTCGCGCAACTCGGCAATAATGTTTCGCTAGGCATGCTTCACGGCGAGCCGAATTACAAACAAGTCGCCACGGAACTGGCCGCTACAAACCAAAACATTTACTGGATGCCATATTTCCTTTTCAAGGGCCAGCTCGTCGATAAAATCCGCGCAGGAATCACCGAAGTAAGCGAGGCGTGGCGCGAAACAGACTGTCTCAATCTAGATCCAGAGCTCGCAAACGCAGTCCTCCGCAAAATCGAGGAAGTGAGTCCATGACAAACGTTGGCTATCCAGTCCTCCTCCAACTCACAAACAAAAAAGTCGCGATCATCGGCGGCGGCAAAATCGCAACCAAAAAAGCACATAATTTGCTTCCAACTGGCGCTACGATAACAGTTATAGCACCAACGTTTACCGAAGAACTACAACAAATGCCCGTCCAGCGAATCACTGGAAATTACGAAGCATCGCACATAAAAGACGCGCTCCTCATTTTCTGCTGCACAAACGATCCAAAAGTAAACGCGCAGATCACGCATGACGCATTACCACACCAACTAGTCAACGATTGCACAGATAAATCCAGATCCGACTTTTTCAACATGGCAACCGTCCAAAAAGAAGACCATCTGATCGCGATTTCCACACACGGCAGTAACCCAACTAGATCCAAGGAAATCCGCAGAATAATCGAACGGAGCGCTGATTTTTAAGCGCTTTTTCAGTGTTTTCCCTAATATGGTATCTTACCGAACTCCTGTATAATTAAGACATCTAAATTCGCAATCATTTGTGCATTAATTCACAAAAAACAGGAGGAAAAAACATGCCCAAACAAAAACTACTCATGATCGGCAACGGAATGGCTGGCGTACGAACGATCGAAGAAATACTAGACCGCGACCCAGAAAAATACGACATTACAATCATCGGCGACGAGCCACATCCAAACTACAATCGCATCATGCTATCTAATATTCTACAGAACAAAATGACGCCATCCGAAATTATCCTGAACGACGAAACATGGTACGCATCCAATAACATCACGCTACATACAGACGAAAAAGCGATATTAATCGATCGCCACACAAATACAGTCACCACAACAAAACGAAATATTAGCTACGATAAACTTATTTTAGCGACTGGATCAAGAGCATTTATCCTCCCAATTCCAGGCGCCGATTTAGAAGGTGTTCTCGGATTCCGAACAATCGCCGACACTGAAAAAATGATAGAAACCTCTAAAAAATATGAACGAGCTACCGTCATTGGCGGTGGTCTACTTGGCTTAGAAGCAGCACGTGGCCTTCTTGATCAAGGTATGGATGTCACCGTTATCCATCTCGCAGACTGGCTGATGGAAACCCAACTCGACGCCAAAGCAGGTGAACTTTTAAAAGCAGATCTAGAAAAACAAGGCATGAAATTTCTCATGCAAAAAGCGACCGCGAAAATCATTGGGAAATCGCGCGTCACAGGTTTGGCATTTAAAGATGGCACACAAATCGAGACGGACCTCGTAGTCATGGCAATTGGTATCAAACCAGAAATTGAACTAGCCCAACATGCCAATCTACCGACAGGGCGCGGCATCGTAGTTGACGACTTCCTGAACACCGCCGATCCAGATATTTTTGCCGTTGGAGAATGCGCGGAACATAATGGTATCGCGTATGGTCTTGTAGCCCCACTTTACGAACAAGGAAAAGTACTCGCCGATCATCTTTGCGGCATTGAAAACAAAGGCTACCGTGGCAGTAAAATGTTCACCCAACTTAAAGTTTCTGGTTGCGACCTTTTCTCAGCTGGCGATATCAAAGAAACAGCAGACATCAAAGGCGTCACCATTTTCAATAGCATCGAAAACAAATATAAAAAAATCTTTATGCGCGATGAAAAACTAGTCGGCGTCGTGCTTTACGGTGATACAACAGAAGGCAACCGTCTTTATAATCTACTCAAAAAAGAAGAAGAACTAACCGACTTCACGCTCGTTTCACTGCTCCATAAATCAGGCGAATCAGAAAACGTGAGCGTCGCAGAAATGCCAGACGACGAATCCGTATGTGGCTGTAATGGCGTCACAAAAGGCGATATCACGCGCGCCATCACTGACAAAGGTCTGACCACAATCGGCGAAGTTACTGCGCACACCAAAGCCGGCGGATCTTGTGGGAAATGTAAACCAATTATCGGGGATATTCTTGAACACACACTTGGCGATGACTTCGTAAGCGCTGCACCAGCAGGAATTTGCGGATGTACCGACCTAACGCGCGATCAACTCATCATCCAAATCCGCGCGAAACAACTACAAACCGCAAAAGAAGTCCGTCACGTCCTAGCGTTCCGCAACCCAGAAGGCTGCTCGAAATGCCGCCCAGCACTCAATTACTATCTCAATATGATCTGGCCGCAAACACACGCCGACGAACCAGAAAGCCGCTACGTCAACGAAAGACTACATGCTAACATCCAAAATGACGGCACCTATTCGGTCATTCCGCGCATGTACGCAGGCCAAACAGACCCACAACAACTCATCAAAATCGCCAAAGTTGCCGAAAAATATAACGTTCCACTGCTAAAATTAACAGGCGGACAACGCATCGGCCTATACGGCGTCAAAAAAGAAGACCTCCCGAAAATCTGGGAAGAACTCGACATGCGCTCCGGTTTTGCATACGGAAAAACATTGCGTACCGTTAAATCCTGCGTCGGCTCGAAATTCTGCCGTTTTGGAACCCAAGACGCACTCGCACTTGGCGAAGCCTTAGAACGCCAATTCGAATTTGTCGATACACCGCATAAATTTAAAATGGGCGTTTCCGGTTGTCCAAGAAGTTGCGTCGAATCCGGCGTGAAAGATTACGGCATCATCTGCGTCGAAAACGGCTATCAAATCTACATCGGTGGAAACGGCGGAACAGAAGTCAAAGAAGCACAGCTCCTAACCACCGTCGCAACCGAACAAGAAGTACTCGACATTTGTAGCGCCTTCGTTCAATATTACCGCGAAACAGGCGTCTACATGGAACGAACCGCGCCATGGCTCGAACGGATGGGCATGGAACACGTCCGCGAAATCATTTTGGACCCAACCGAACAAGCAAAATTAAAAGACACGCTCGCCGAAGCACTTGCAGGCCGCGACGACCCATGGAAACAAGTTTTAGAAGACGAAGAAAAACAAAAACTATACCACGTAGAAAGAGTGTGACCCGGAATGGAGAAAAAATATATAGCAGACTTAGAAAATTTGACACCGCTCATCGGCCGCGAAATTATCATGGATGGCACGACGATAGCGCTATTCCGGCTAACAGACGACAGCGTAAAAGCGATCGAAAACCGCTGCCCGCATAAAAACGGTCCACTAGCAGAAGGCACCGTGTCAGGAACCAACGTTTTCTGTCCACTTCACGACTATAAAATCTCTCTAGAAACAGGAGTAGTCGCAGCTCCCGACGAAGGCTGCGTCAAAACGTATGAAACTGTAATCGAAAACGGCAAAATTTACTTGGTCACAGCACTATGACAAATGTGTATCTCATCGGCGCAGGCCCAGGCGATCCAGGACTCCTAACGATCAAAGGTCGGCGCCATCTGGAAACCGCAGATATCATCATTTACGACCGTCTCGTCAACCCGATACTGCTCTATCTAGCCAAAAAAGACGCTGAATTCCTATACTGCGGCAAGCTTCCACACCATCACACCATGCGCCAAGAACAGATCAACGCAGCTATCATCGCGAACGCCGCTCAAGGCAAAAAAGTAGTCCGTCTTAAAGGTGGCGATCCAGCTATCTTTGGACGCGTTGGCGAAGAAATGACCGCGATATCAAATGCTGGGCTCACCTATCAAGTCATCCCAGGCATCACATCGAGCTCAGCCGCGTCCATTTACGCAGGAATTCCCTTAACACATCGCGATCACAACGCGCACGTGACCTTCGCAACGGGGCATCAAAAAAATAACGCGCTTACCGAACTGGACATGACAACACTAGCCCAAGGAGGCACACTCGCGTTTTACATGGGAATCGAAAACCTCCCACACATCTGCGAAAAAATCACAAGCCAACCAGACCTATCCAAGCTCCCGATTGCAATCATCGAATGGGGCACACTCGGCCGCCAAAAAGTACAAATCGGAACCATCGCAACCATCGAAGCCGAACTAGCCAAAACAACACTAAGCAATCCAGCCATGATCATCATCGGAAACGTTGTCACAGAACGCACAGGACCTGCTTGGTTTGAACAAACACCATTGTTCGGCAAACGCTTCGTGTTAGCGTCCAAAACCGGCCTAACCTTCGATCAACTATGCGAATACACGGAACTTGGCGTGGACATTTACGCCCTCCCAGCACTCAGCGCTCAAGATTCGCGGTTCGACGACATTACTAAGCGTGTCTTATCCGAGCAAAAATGGGATGGCATCATGTTGCATGACGATATCCCAGCTTCAATTTTGCAAGAAGAATTGGCACGATTGGGCATAAATGAAACTTTTCACATATTCCGAAATTTCGATCCACATGTTATTCTAGAGGTGTAGCCAAGGAGGAATGACATTTGATGAAAGAACAAGATATAGCAAGTGAACTAATCGATATACGACTGCAGTTGGGGCTTGATTTCGTTGGTATTGCAACGGCTGTAGCTGGAGAAGCACAAAAAGAAATACGCTGGAAATACGTGGCGGGGAATCGTAATAATCGCTATCAGAAAATCGTCCTCCAAGTCGGAAAAGGTATCGCTGGAATTGTTTGGCGGACCGCACGGCCAATCATTGCCGAAGATCTGAAAAACGATCGACTCGCGCCACTACAAGAATATCCAATCGCGCTAACCGAAAATCTGGCCAGTATCATCGCCGTGCCAATCATGTCAGACGGCTCGGTCATAGGTGTTATGCTCGGCGGGTATCGTAAAGTGACGCAAATAAAAGAAACAACCATTGATGCTTTTCGAATCACTGCTGATAAAATGCAACAAAGTCTACAGAACATAAAGGAATGATACAAAATGGAAATGTCTGCCGAATTATTGATGAAAGTTTACGATCAAATGAGCGATGCTATCTTTTTGCTACGGAATAAAAGTGAGATCATCGCATCCAACCCAGCTGCTAAACAATTGTTGGGCGAATATAACGTGAATCTCGATGATTTTTGCACGTACTGCAATGGCTATACATCTATTTTCGAAGAGCAGACATGTCTCGGATGTTCTTTGCGTAAACGGATCGATAACTCCGCGTTCCAAATTTTTCTGAACTTGAATAGCGGTGTGAATATCCCATTCAGCGCTAGTTATACGCTCATTGACGAAGACGCCGATATCAGTTTATTACTTTTAAGAAATCTAACCCAACAGCAACATACGGAGCAAATTTTAAAGCAAAAAACGATGACGGAATATGTAATCAATGCACAAGAAAGTGAACGTAAACGCCTGTCCCGCGAGCTTCACGATGGCTTGGCGCAAGGCTTATACAGCACATTAATCGAACTTCGCAAAATCAAATACATGACAAAAAAAGAAGACTACGAAACGAGCATTTTGGAAATGGACTCGATGCTCTCGACGACGCTCGAAGATATTCGAAACATGGCGGTAGAATTACGTCCATCTTCTTTGGATGACCTCGGCATTTTTGCAGCCTTAAAAGCTTATTTTAAACGCTACGAGCAATTATTTGGCGTCCATGTTGTCTTCGTCTCCGAACTTTACGGAACCCGTTTTCCAGCAAGCGTTGAAACAATGCTATATCGCGTAACCCAAGAAGCCTTAACGAACGCCGCTAAATATGCTGACGTGGATGAAATAGAAGTTTACCTTTTCAAGACAAAACAGACGATCGTACTAGAAATCAACGACCAAGGCATCGGCTTTTCACCAGATCATTTTACAGCACAAGGAAGCGGCTTGGGATTGCTAAACATGAAGGAACGTGTAGACTTATTGCACGGCGAATTCGAATTACGTTCAGAACCCGACCAAGGCACAAAAATACTAGTCAGAATACCATTGGAGGCGAGTCAACATGATTAGAGTACTTGTTGTAGATGATCACGCAGTTGTTCGGAGCGGGCTGGCGTTCGTTATTAATTCCCAAGAAGACATGACGGTGGTCGGCGATGCTGCAGACGGTTTAGAGGCATACCTTGAAACCGAGCGCCACACGCCAGACGTGGTATTAATGGACCTAAGTATGCCACCTGGTGAGAACGGCCTAGTCACGACAAAGCGAATCAAAGATAACTTCCCAGACACAAAAGTTCTAATCTTAACCATGCATGACGATGAAGAATATTTATTCCGAGCATTAAAATTAGGCGCATCTGGCTACATCTTAAAAAATGCCAAAGACGACGAACTACTAGAAGCCATCCGCACCCTGCAAGAAGGCGAAATGTACATCTATCCAAAAGTCACAACAGCACTCGTTCGGCAATTTTTACAACAAAATAACGGTGAAAAAATAAATACCTCTTACGTCCAACTTTCCAATCGCGAACAAGAAGTACTTCCATTGATCGCGCTGGGGTATGGCAACAAAGAAATTGCAAACAAGCTTTGCATCTCCGTAAAAACCGTGGAAACCCATAAATCAAACATCATGAACAAACTGGATCTAAGCACCCGCGCCGAGATCGTCAAGTACGCCATCAAAAAGAACCTAATTGATTTATAAATAGTGACGGTTAAAACTTCCTTTTTCAGTGAAAAGTAACTATAATGGGTAAATGAACGTAAAAAGGGAGTGTAATGCTTATGAAGAAAACGAAAAAGTGGAAGTGGACCGAGATTATCGCCATTTTTATATTTGCCTCACTATTAATATCATTAGTCTTTTCCATCTATAATTTATTTACAACACCATCAACCGGTGTACCAGAAGGCGATCCAACCCGCAGTGACTATGCGCTAATGGTCAGTCAGTGTGTTCTTGGGCTAGTCGCTATGTTCTTGCCTGCGATCGTTGGTAGAAGATTCAAGTTTGAGATCCCAGGAAATATGTATTTGATTTTTATCATATTCCTATATTGTGCGATCTATTTGGGAGAAGTTCGCAGTTTTTACTATCTCATTCCGAATTGGGATACGATTTTGCACACATTTAGTGGTGCAATGCTCGGAGCCCTCGGTTTCTCGATCGTGTCGTTCTTAAACGAAGACGAGCGCGTAACAATGAATTTAAGTCCCGCTTTTGTGGCGCTTTTTGCCTTATGTTTCGCTGTAACCCTTGGCGTTGTGTGGGAATTTTATGAGTTCACCGCGGACAACTTATTTGGTATGAACATGCAGAAAACAATGCTTGAAGACGGTACGAAACTAGCCGGAACAGCAGCAGTATCCGACACGATGGAAGATCTATTCGTCGATTTCCTCGGAGCGCTAACATTTGCTGTCATCGGTTACCTCAACCTGAAACGTAAAAAAGGTTGGATGGAGAAATTCGAATTCAAAAAGACTGTCCACAAAACCGTGAAAAAATAATAACAAAGGCTCGTAGTGATATGTAGATGTATCATTGCGAGCTTTTTTTGAGGGGAATTCACAAGCCATATTCGCTATTTTAGTAGTCATGATTGCTGGTACGACAATGCTAATAACACAAATTGCCAAGGCACAAAAAAACAAATAAATCATAAAAAAATCAAACACGCAACTATATAGAACAGAAAAGCGTAAAAAAGATCGTCAAAATAACGGATACCAATGGACAAAAGCCTGAAATATTGTTATCATTTTAAACAAGAACCAATTTTTTTCAAGAAGCATCACAAAGGCATTCTAAAATAAGTGTGGTGGCTAATTAATAATGAAGAAATAGGGGGGATGATGTGTGAGAAAAGACCAACGTAATGTTACAAGGATGAATAATCGCTATGTACAAGACGAAACCATCATGAAAAAACAACGATCACGCAGAAGAGTCGCGCTATTTCGGAGGTTATTAATGCTCGCTGCAGTTATCGTCGTTATCAGTGGTGGACTAGTATATGCTTACTCGCAACAAGTGAGCTTACTACATGCGAAAGAAAAAGAAAAGGTAGAATTGAACAAGAAATCACTCGCAGTAGCGCAAGATCAGAAAGAACTAAAGAGCACGATTAACAAATTACATGATGATGACTACATCGCAAAGCTGGCTAGGAGTGAGTATTTCCTTTCTGAAAAGGGGGAAATAATCTTCAATATTCCTGACGAAAACGATAAGAAGAAAGAGTCGTCCAATTAATTTGCGAAAAAAGTTTCGTGTAATTGACACTCTTTTTATATTAGCTATAATTAAAGGTAGAGTGAAAATCTAAGGAGGAAGCATTTTTTTATGTCGATTGAAGTAGGCAACAAGTTACAAGGGAAGATTACTGGGATTACTAATTTTGGGGCGTTTGTTGAATTAGAAGGTGGCAAGACAGGTCTTGTTCACATTAGTGAGGTTGCAGATAACTATGTGAAGGATATTAATGATATTTTGACAGTAGGCGATGAGATTACTGTTAAGGTCATGAATGTCGGCGATGACGGCAAAATTGGTCTATCTATTCGTAAAGCAGTAGATCAACCGGAACGTCCAGAAAGACCAGAGAGAAGCTATAGCAGCGGACCTCGCAAACCGAAATATAACAAAAAAGCTGCAGAACCTGTACGTCCAGAGAATTTTGAAGATAAAATGTCTAAATTCTTAAAAGATAGCGAAGACCGCTTAACGACATTAAAACGTCAAACGGAATCCAAACGTGGCGGCCGTGGCGCGAAACGTAGCTAACATTAAATAATAATCTATAGGGAGCTGTTCAAAGTCAACTAAAGTCTGTTTTACTTGGCTTAGGTACAACTCCTTTTTTTGCCTGATTTTTATGCGGGAAAGAGGTTAAGAAACGAATGAACACTCGCGAAAAAGTAATGACATTTATAAATAAGCATCAATTGATAGCGCCAAATGATCATGTTCTTATTGCAGTTTCTGGTGGTGCTGACTCGATGGCACTGCTTCATTTCCTAATCCAAACAGCCATTATTCCAAAAGAACAGATCGTTGTTGCGCATGTGAATCACGGTTTACGCAAAGAATCGGTGGATGAGGAACAGCTAGTTGCAGACGTGTGCCAAACGTATGGCATTCGTTTTGAGACGACGCAGTTTGATATCAGGAAATTAGCCGAGCAAGAAAAAGCGGGCATTGAAGAAACGGCGCGCAAATATCGCTATACTTTCTTTCGCGGCTTAATGCGCAAACATCACTGCCGAAAATTGGTGCTCGCGCATCACGCGGATGATCAGATGGAAACCATTTTGATGCGTCTCGTTCGCGGGAGTTCAGACCTAGGTTGGCTTGGCATGCAGCCGAAGCGTGATTTTGCAAGCGGAGTACTGGTTCGTCCATTTCTGCCGTTGACCAAAAGTGAAATCGTGACGCTATGCGAGGAGCAGGAAGTTCCTTACCTTGAGGACGCAACCAATCAGGAAGATACCTACACACGAAATCGCTACCGCAAAGCGCTTTTGCCGTTTTTGAAGCAAGAAAACCCACATGTCGATGAGCAGTTTAGGCGCTTTTCAGAAGAAACGTCAGAGGATTTTATGTATTTGAATGAGCTGGCAGAAGAGGCATTACCGACAATGACGCAATATAGCGAAACAGACGTAAAACTTTCATTGATAGAGTGGAAGTTATTGCCCCAACCTTTACAACGCCGCACAATTCATTTACTATTAAAATATCTGTACAAAAACAATATGTCCTTGATTTCAGCCGGGCACGTCGATCAAATTTTACATCTAAATCGTGAGTCAAATCCGTCGGGTATGATTCACTTGCCAAACAACTTGATCGTACGGCGCTCCTATGAGCAGTTGGAGTTTTTCTATGAGGAAGTTAGCAAGAAGGTCCAGGATTTTTATCATCAGTTGTACGATGGGGATCGTGTGACGCTGAGCGATGGTGCCCAGATTCGTATTAAGACGAAAAGTTCCGTTGTTCAAACAGCAGGGCTTGACGGAATTATTGTGAATCAGGAAAATATCGAGCTGCCTCTCATCATTAGGGGTCGAATGAACGGCGACAGAATGAAGACAACTGGCGGGACGCGCAAGCTTAAATCCATTTTTATCGATGCCAAAATTCCAAAACATAAACGAGATACATGGCCGATAGTCACAGATTATTCAGGTGAAATTTTATGGATACCAGGCGTTCAGGCGTCTGTACATCAAACAAAGCCTAGCCGTGAAACAAAACAATATATAATAAGATATCATCGTAATATAGGAGGAAACAAAAGTATGCATAACGATATTCAGAAAGTGTTGATTAGTGAAGAGGAAATCCAAGAGAAAATTGCTGAACTAGGCAAGGAGTTAACGGTAGAATACGACGGCCGTTTCCCACTAGTCATCGGTGTTCTAAAAGGTGCCACGCCTTTCATGACCGACTTACTAAAACGAGTAGATACATATCTAGAAATGGATTTCATGGATGTATCGAGTTACGGAAACGGCATGGTTTCGACGGGTGAAGTAAAAATCATCAAGGATCTGAACACTTCCGTTGAAGGTCGCGACGTTATTATTTTAGAAGATATTATCGATAGCGGGCGCACACTTAGCTATTTAGTAGATCTACTAAAATACCGTAAAGCAAAATCGGTAAAACTAGTAACCTTGCTTGATAAACCAGAAGGCCGCAACGTAAATATTGATGCGGATTATGTCGGTTTTGTCGTGCCAAATGAGTTCGTTGTTGGCTATGGCCTTGACTTCGCAGAAAAATATCGCAACCTTCCATACATCGGTGTTCTAAAACCAGAAATATATGCAGACTAAGTTAGTTCACAAAATGAATTAAATTTGTTAACATATAGAATACAAGGCACGATGGTAACTTATCTTTGCTAAAATTCCCCTACAAATAAAAAACCAATCAAACACCATGCAAATCATTGGGAAATTGCAGATCGGTATGCTATCATTAGTCTTAGTTTTTAGCTCAATATGCCTATTTGAGAATTAATAATAACAATGCTTTTCAATAGAAAGTCTTCGTAGGAGAAACATAAGCCGGATCTGCTTTTACAGCGAAAAAAGGGAGAGCAACATCAACCTGATTTATAGCAACTGTAAAACTTAATCCATGCTCTTACGTGGGAGGAGGTAAGGAATGAATCGCTTTTTTAGAAACGCCATATTTTACGTTATCATTTTCCTTGTCATCATAGGAATCGTAGCCACGTTTAACAATAACGGTGAAACTGCGAAAGAAATCAGCTATGATGAGTTCATCACGAAAATGGGTGACGGTGATATCAAATCATACTCTGTTCAGCCAGATCGTAGCGTCTATGTGATCGATGGAGAACTCAAGAAAGCTGTCAAAACAGATAGCAAAGTTGGGAAAGATCAATCAACAACGAAATTCACGACGTATGCGATTGCCAATGATGAATTAATGTCACAATTGAATACGTTAGCTAATGAGAATGATGTGAAAACAACTGTCGTCCCAGCCAAGCAAAATAGTGGCTGGATTACATTCTTCACTTCTATCATTCCTTTCGTTATTATCTTTATCCTGTTCTTCTTCCTAATGAGTCAAGCTCAAGGTGGCGGCGGTGGCGGTCGAGTTATGAACTTTGGTAAAAGTAAAGCTAAACTTTATAATGACGACAAGAATAAAGTTCGTTTCACTGACGTAGCTGGCGCAGATGAAGAGAAACAAGAATTAGTGGAAGTTGTAGATTTCCTGAAAGATCCACGCAAATTTGCCGAACTTGGCGCACGTATTCCTAAAGGAGTCCTGCTTGTAGGTCCTCCAGGTACAGGTAAAACATTACTTGCCCGTGCAGTAGCCGGTGAAGCAGGCGTACCGTTCTTCTCAATCAGTGGTTCGGACTTCGTGGAGATGTTCGTTGGTGTCGGTGCAAGCCGTGTCCGCGATCTTTTCGAAAATGCGAAGAAAAATGCTCCATGTATTATCTTTATCGATGAAATTGATGCAGTAGGTCGTCAACGTGGCGCAGGAATGGGCGGCGGACATGACGAACGCGAGCAAACATTGAACCAATTACTTGTAGAAATGGATGGTTTCGGCGGTAACGAAGGAATCATTATCATCGCTGCAACTAACCGTGCCGACGTACTTGACCCAGCGTTACTACGTCCAGGTCGTTTTGACCGTCAAATCATGGTTGATCGTCCTGATGTTAAAGGCCGTGAAGCAGTATTACAAGTCCACGCTCGTAACAAACCACTTGCGAAGAGTGTTGATTTAAAAGCAATTGCCCAACGTACGCCAGGATTCTCTGGTGCCGATTTAGAAAACTTACTGAACGAAGCAGCACTTGTTGCCGCGCGTTCCGATAAAAAACAAATTGACATGAAAGATTTGGACGAAGCAAGCGATCGCGTTATCGCAGGCCCAGCCAAGAAAAACCGTGTTATTTCTGTAAAAGAACGCCGTACCGTTGCGTATCATGAAAGTGGTCACGTAATCGTCGGAATGGTACTTGATGAAGCCGAAGTAGTCCACAAAGTAACGATTGTTCCACGTGGACAAGCAGGCGGTTATGCCGTTATGCTACCAAAAGAAGATCGCTTCCTAATGACGAAAGCCGAGTTAATGGACCGTATCACAGGTCTACTAGGTGGACGTGTAGCCGAAGAAATCGAATTTGGAGAAGTAACAACAGGCGCAAGTAATGACTTCGAACGTGCGA
Organism: Listeria weihenstephanensis; assembly: GCF_003534205.1. Lineage (NCBI taxonomy): Bacteria > Bacillati > Bacillota > Bacilli > Caryophanales > Listeriaceae > Paenilisteria > Paenilisteria weihenstephanensis. The sequence goes on from NZ_CP011102.1 coordinate 298,242, forward strand.
CACAAATCGCGCGCCGTATGGTAACAGAATGGGGTATGAGCGACAAGATCGGTCCACTTCAATTCTCATCAGGCGGAGGAGATCAAGTATTCATGGGTCGCGATTTCGGAAATAGCAAAAACTATTCCGATAAGATTGCCTACGAAATTGATACCGAAGTTCAAAGCTTAATCCGTTTCTGTTATGATCGTGCGAAAACAATTATTGAAGAACACAGAGAGCAACATAAGCTTATCGCTGAAACGTTGCTTGAGATAGAAACGTTAGATGCACGCCAAATCCGTTCACTATATGACGATGGTGTTTTACCATCCGAAATGGACGCTGACGAACAAATGTCAGAGTACCCTTCAGAAAAAGAGGAAATTAAACCAAAATCTTTTGAAGAAGAGAAACGCGAACTTGCTGAAGAAGCGGAAGAACGCAAAGAAGACAAGATTTGGGATTACGCAGATAAAGACGAAAAAGCAGAAAAAGCAGAGAAAGAAGTGAAATCAGAAGAACCAAAAGAGGTTGTGACTGAAGAAGCTCCTGACGCTGAGAAGACACCTAACGATGATAAAAAAGGTGAATAAGTAAGAGACTGGACCAGTACATGTGAGTTGTGTGCTGGTTTGTTGTTGTTGTGGCTCTTACGAAGCGTCGTGTGCTGAGTTAGAGCCTCAATATGCATGTGAACGCAGTGAACAGGTAATCCATCAGTGGCTCTTTGACACCGAGCGCTGAAAAACTGTTAGCACAAACAAAGTAGCGCAATTCCAAGGAGAGCCTCAATATGCATGTGAACGCAGTGAACAGGTAATCCATCAGTGGCTCTTTGACACCGAGCGCTGAAAAACTGTTAGCACAAATAAAGTAGCGCAATTCCAAGAAGAGCCTCAATATGCATGAGAGTAAAGCGAGCATGTAAACCGCCAGTGGGTCTTATGAACGCCAAATATGGAAGCCCTAAAGAATTAGTATTGGAACTCCCAGGTTTTTGATGCTGGGAATTCTAAATGGTGATATCGATATAGTCCGTTAGAGAAAGTACACTATTCTTCTCAATATATTTATGACGAATCATAAATAGTGCGTGTGGAGACTCTGTTCGTTGTCGGCGGTTCGTTCATGTTTTTTGTCATATTTGCGGGAACGCTTTGTTTATTACTTGTTATCACGTTTCCAGATCCAGCTTCAGAAGCCAGACCCTCGAAATTTTCGTGCCCTCCGCAAAAACCAAGAGCGGGTTTTCACTGCGGCCCCTAACAAATTTTTTCGGGTCTAACGGGCTTCTTCAGCTTTTCGTCCTATTGGTCAAAATAAGACAAATTACTCGGCTTTTCCTTGAATCCGTGTTATGATACTCTAGAAAATTCACAAAAAAAGGATGGTGACGGGTATGATTTTGGTTATCGATGTTGGGAATACGAACATCACAATTGGTGTCTATGAAGGTAAGGAACTGCGGAAGCATTGGCGGATGACTACGGATCGTCACCGGACATCTGATGAACTAGGTATGATGGTTCTAGACTTTTTTCAATATGGTGGTATTTCTGTGAAGGCGATCGATGGTATAATTATTTCTTCTGTCGTACCGCCGATTATGCATTCTCTTGAAGCGATGTGCTTTAAATATTTTGAAATTACGCCTCTCGTAGTTGGGCCTGGCATTAAAACTGGGTTGAATCTGCAAGTGGATAACCCGCGCGAAGTCGGTGCGGATCGGATTGTTAACGCTGTGGCTGTTATTGAAGAATACGGCGTGCCTGCGATTATCGTGGATTTTGGAACGGCGACTACGTTTTGCTATATCGATGAGAAATCAAGCTATCACGGTGGCGCAATTGCACCTGGGATCATGATTTCAACCGAAGCCCTCTACAATCGCGCTGCTAAATTACCGCGTGTTGACATCACAGAGGCCCCTAAAGTCATTGGCAAAAGTACCGTCGCATCAATGCAAGCAGGTATTTATTACGGCTTTATCGGCCAATTTGAAGGTATTGTCAAAGCGATGAAGGAACAGACGGATAATGAGCCGATGATCGTAACAACAGGCGGTCTCGCAAGGCTCATCAGCGGTAAATCAGAAATAACGGATATCGTAGATCCATTTTTAACGTTAAAAGGGTTGCGAATCTTATATGAACGAAATCAATAAACAACAAAGGAGTTAATTTTAATGAGCGATTATTTAGTAAAAGCATTAGCGTACGGCGGGAATGTCCGTGCATACGCTGCGATAACAACAGAAGCAATTGGTGAAGCACAACGTAGACACGATACATGGTCCATCTCGTCCGCCGCGCTTGGCAGATCTATGACAGCGACACTTTTCTTAGGTGCGATGCAAAAAGAAGATCAAAAAGTGACGGTCAAAATTGAAGGAAACGGTCCAATCGGCCCAATTATCACGGATAGCAATACGCAAGGGCAAATTCGCGGTTATGTTACCAATCCTCACGTGCATTTTAGTGAGTTGAACGAATTTGGCAAACTCGATGTTCGTCGTGGTGTCGGAACGGAAGGCTCGCTTGCAGTAGTGAAAGATATCGGCATGCGTACCAATTTCACAGGACAAGTTCCGATTGTTTCAGGCGAAGTTGGCGAGGATTACACATACTACTTGGCTAAATCCGAACAAATCAATTCATCTCTAGGCGTAGGTGTACTTGTCAATCCAGATGACACAATCGCAGCAGCAGGTGGCTTCATGTTGCAATTACTACCAGGGGCAGACGACGCGATCATTGATGAAATTGAAAAAAACTTAAAAGAATGCCCAACAATTTCGCGCTTGATCGAAGCTGGTGAAACTCCAGAACAAATTTTAGCGAGATTAGCAGGCGGGGAAGATAAACTCCAAATTCTTGAAAAAATGCCAGTAACGTTCGAATGTAACTGTTCAAAAGAACGCTTCGGCTCAGCAATTGTATCTCTTGGAAAATCAGAAATTCGCCAAATGATTGAAGAAGATCATGGCGCAGAGGCAGAATGTCATTTTTGCCGAAATAAATATCACTTCGACGAATCTGAATTAGAAGTATTCTACGAAGAAGCAAAATAAGCATGTAGAAGGTATCCTGAACTATGGGGTACCTTTTAAATTTGACAAAAGTGGTCGGGATTGATTACAGTAGAAGAAAGAACTATGAAGGAGTGTTGAGAAAATGAAAATTGCAAACTCAATTACAGACTTAATCGGAAATACACCAATCGTGAAATTAAACAGATTACCAGAGGCTGGCAGTGCTGACGTATATGTGAAGTTAGAATTCCAAAATCCAGGTGGTAGTGTCAAAGATCGTATTGCCAATGCGATGATCGAAGACGCGGAACAATCCGGTGCGCTGAAACAAGGCGATACAATCATTGAACCTACGAGTGGAAATACGGGTATCGGCCTTGCGATGGTAGCGGCAGCTAAAGGATACCGCGCTATTTTCGTAATGCCAGAAACGATGAGCTTGGAACGTCGCAAACTTTTACAAGCATACGGCGCAGAATTAGTGTTGACGCCAGGTCCAGATGGTATGAAAGGCGCGATTGCTAAAGCGGACGAACTTGCGAAAGAACATGGCTATTTCGTTCCCCAACAATTCCACAACCCCGCTAATCCAGCGATTCACGAACGCACAACAGGACCTGAAATTGTCGAAGCGTTCGGTAAAGATGGCCTAGACGCATTTGTCGCAGGCGTTGGGACTGGCGGAACTGTAACAGGAGCTGGACATGTCCTTAAGAAAAATTATCCAGACATCAAAATTTACGCGTTAGAACCTGAGGAATCAGCGGTATTATCAGGAGACACACCATCCCCACATAAAATCCAAGGAATCGGCGCAGGCTTTATTCCAGATACACTAGATACAAAAGTATATGACGGAATCCTCAAAGTTTCGAGTGAAGATGCATTAGAAACAGCACGTGAAGTTGCTAAAAAAGAAGGAATACTAGTGGGTATTTCCTCAGGAGCAACGATATTTGCAGCGCTTAACTTAGCTAAAGAACTAGGCACAGGCAAAAAAGTCTTGGCAATTGTGGCGAGTAATGGAGAACGTTACCTGAGCACAGCACTTTACAATTTCGAATAATCTCATTGACTTCTAACAAAAAACACATCTGATTTTCGCGGATGGCCTGTATTATATATCTTGTAAGACCACAACAAATAAGTCGATTTCCGTTACTTCCTCGTGATGGAAAGAAGGAACCAACGTGCCACCAACGCGTTGGTTTTTTGTTGTGGCTCTTATGAAGCGTACTATGCTGAATTAGAGCCACAATATGCATGAGAGCAAAGCGAGCATGTAATCCATCAGAGGGTCTTAGACGCCGAGTCTCGAAAAACTGCTAGAACAAATAAAGCACCGCACCGCAAAGAAGAGCCACAATATGCATGAGAGCAAAGCGAGCATGTAATCCGTCAAAGGGTCTTGGACGCCGAGTCCCGAAAAACTGCTAGAACAAATAAAGCACCGCACCGCAAAGAAGAGCCACAATATGCATGAGAGCAAAGCGAGCATGTAATCCATCAAAGGGTCTTGGACAGTGAATCATAATTAGCCAAACAAAAAAGACGCCGCAGCGTCTTTTTATCTAACTATAAACTCGTACTCAAAATAATTGGTCCTTTCGGAGTTTTGCTATCATTATCAGGTTCAATCGTGATCGCCACCGTATCAAACTTCGCGTCCGCGGGAATGGAATGAATCACACCACCATGGCCGTCATCATTTGCTATAAAAGTACCAGCTCGCGTCGGCTTCCCATCAAGTAACAACCAAACTTGATAACATTCGGCTCCGCTCAAGCGACTTAAATCCTGAGCCTGTATTACCAACGTATTCTGCGATCCCTTTTGAATCAATGAAGCCGTCGCGCTGGCCGTCACATTGTCCGAAGCTTGCAGTGGTTTCGAAGTTTTCGTAATATCCGTGTCCTCCGTCGCCTGTTTCGTATCCTGATCACGCGTCGCAATAACGTAGAAATTCCCCGCGAGCGAAATAATCAGAGCCGCAACCAAACTCGGAATCACCCAGCGCCGTCTCCGCTTAGGCACCACATTCGCAATTTCCACAACGTCCGGCGTTTCGTCTGCCACTGTCTCCCGCTCCTGCGCAAAAACATTCCCTAAAACCCGATCCTTCATGCCCTCAGGAGGAGTGACGGATTCAGACAAGTAAGGCAAGTCACCCATCAAAGCTTCAAGCTCCTGAACTTCCGCCTTAAGCTCTGGCAATCGCTCCATCGCCACCTCAAAAGCCGCTCGTTCAGCCGCGCTCAAATCTCCATTAATATAATCCAAAACCTGCGCACTATAATCACGCTCGCTCATCCAAATCCCTCCTCTCTCCATTAGCATCCAGCGCACTCCGCAAATGCTGTAGCGCTAGCCTCAGCCTTCCCTTCACAGTCCCGAGCGGTATCCCAAAATGGTCCGCAATTTTCTGCTGCGAATAGCCGTTAAAATAAAACAAGTGAATCATTTCCTGCTGATTTTCCTTCAAGTGTCCGATAGCTTGCTTCAAAATCTCTTTTTTCTCCTTCCATTCCAATATTTCATCTGGAGTCGGCTCATCATCCGCTAATTTTTCCCGCTCCTCCTGCAGTTCATAAGGCACTTCTTTCTGTTTACGCATGAGGTCGATGCTAAGATTTCGCGTCACCGTCAACAACCACGATGCGAATTTCCCCTTCGAAGGATCATACAAACCTGGCTTCACCCAAATTTTCATGAAAACCTCCTGCACGACTTCCTCCGCCAACTCTTTATTCCCCGTCATTCGGTACGCAAAAGAAAACACTAATTTGTGATACTGATCATAGAGTCCTTCCAGCGCCGCTTTATCGCCTTGCCCAATACGTTCATAAAGGGCAGCATCATTTTCAGGCATATTCATCCCCCTTTTCTCCAAGGTAATACTAGAATAGCACATTCATTGGAAAAAAGTCCTTCTATAGAAACTAACGAACGAAAAACCGCTTTGGATCAGAAAATAAAATAATTTTAAAAAAAGTGATCCATTTCCAAATCTGATTCGTAAGCTATATGTAAAACAAATCAAAAGGAGTGGGAAAAATGAAAATGAAAAAATGGTTAGCGCCAGTATTAGGTTTGGCATTAATAGTTTCACCAGCAACGGGGGCATATGCGGCAGAAACAGCACCAACAGTCAAAACACCTGCATCTGATTTGAGAGCAACATTCGATTACTTACTATCGGAACACTACGCATTAGCAGTGGACACGATGATTAAAACATACGATGGCAATAAAGCGGCACCAGAAGCGGCCAAAGCATTAGATCAAAACGCAAAAGACATGGAACCAGCCATTGCATCTGTATACGGTGAAGAAGGCGGCAAACAGTTCGAAGCGATTTTCGCACCACATAACGCAGCAACAGACGATTACGCACAAGCAGTAAAAGATGGCGATAAAGCCGCACAAGACGCAGCAACAAAAGAAGTAGATAAATTCGTAAATGATATGGCAGCTTTCCTATCGACAGCAACAGGCGGTAAATTACCAGAAGCAGGCGCCAAACAAGCGCTTGCCGAACATGAGGCAGACGTTCAACAAGTATTCGACCAATACGTCGCAAAAGATTACGAAGGTGCCTATAAAACATATTTAGCGGGCTTTGAACAAATTTTTGGCGCTGGAAAAGCGATTTCAGGAGCAATTGTAGCGCAAAATCCAGATAAATTCGATAACACAAAACCAGATTCAGCCGCAGCAGACCTACGTTCAGCGCTGACGATGCTTGGAAGTGAACATTTCGCGCTAGCAACTTTAAGCATGGAAAAAGGCTATGACGGCGATCCGGACTACGATTACGTAAACTGGGCGCAAGATCAGAACACGGCAGCATTTAAAGGCGCATTCACATCGATTTACGGCGCAGATGCAGGCAATCAATTTGAAAAGATCTGGACTACAAACCATATCAATGCCCAAGCTGATCTAGCCGCAGCAACCGCAGCAAAAAATACAGATAACGAGCAAAAAGATAAAACAAGACTCACCAACACATTTGCCAATGATTTCGGTAATTTCCTTGCAACAGCAACGGATGGTAACCTTCCAGCCAAAGATGCCATCGCAGCAGTAACCCAACACGAAACAACCGTAACAGACACATTTGATAAATACGTTTCTGGTGATTACGCTGGTTCATATGCATCTTATCGTGAAGGTTATAAATTGATGTCAGGCATTGGTGAAAATCTTGGTGGCGCAATCGTTACCCAATTTCCAGACAAATTCAGCGACACAATGCCAACAAGCATGCCTAATACAGGAATGGGCGGTGGCGAACAAACTAATAATAACCTCGCTATTTGGATCAGTCTCAGCGCTATTATTCTTGCCGGAGCAGGATTCATCATTTTTCGTCAACAAAAGAAACAACACCGCCAATAAAATGAGGTGAAACCAATGAAAATTTTTCTAACGAGTATCACTGCGATTGTAGCGATTATAATTTTGGCATTCGCGCTACACCCATTTGCAATGGAAGAAGAGCCTACGATCCAAGTAAAACACGACGAACAACCCGCGAAAGGGAAAATTACAAGTCGAATCGCCGAGTTTCCAATCTATGCAAAACAACAACGGGAAATTGATGAGATCCGAACCGCGAAACAGAAAAAACAAACAGGCATCATTCCACTGCGGCTCGAAATACCAGCGATTCAAGTAGATACAGCAGTGATACAAGTTGGAAAAACAGCGGATGGCCAGATGGAAGTTCCGGATAATACTGTTCAAACGGGTTGGTATGATCCAGGCTACAAACCAGGCGGTCAAGGAAAAGCGGTCATTGCAGGGCATGTAGATAGCAAGCAAGGACCAGCTGTATTTTTCTATCTGAAAGAACTACAAGCAGGCGATAAAATTTTGCTAACAGATAAAGCAGGCCGAAAATTAACATTTGCCGTTCAAACTAAAAAAAGTTATCTAGCTGAAAAGGCGCCGATTGATCAGATATTTGGTTCATCGACAGACCGGTTGCTGAATCTCATCACATGCACAGGAACATTTGACACCGAACGGCGCACACACATTGATCGGTTAGTGGTGACGGCTAAACTAGTAAACGACAGCGCGATGAAAAAAGAAATACCGAAACCTCCAACGAATGTGAAACGCATAGGTGATACAATTACGTGGCATGCTAATCGAGCGCCGGATGTCATTGGGTATCGAGTTTATCAGGTAGAAGGTAAGAAAAAAGTGAAGATAGCAAGTGTAGCGACAACAGAGCGGAAGAGTGTTGTGGCTAAAGCAGGAGATGGGAAGAAGTTTGTTGTGGTTTCGGTGAATAGTGATGGTGTGGCGTCGAGTGATTCGGAGATTGTGGAGTGAATGGTGGTAATTGTATCCGCTGTGTTTGGAAATGAGGCTTAGTTTTTCATTGAAGTTGTGGCGTTTAGAGGAGTAGTGGTCGCGATGGCGAGTGGCAGTTGATGATCAGCGCCTTCGCCTTCGTGGCTAGCTTCAACGGCCAACTCCTCGAAAAATTCACGCCCTCCATAAAAAGCAAGAGCGGCTTTTTACTACGGCCGCTCCAGTTTTTTTCGGAGCTAACGGGCTGTTTCCGCTTTTCGTGTGATCTAGCTTCGGAAGCCAGCCCCTCGAAATTTTCGGTGCCTCCGAAAAATCCAAAAGAGGGATTTATCTGCGCCCCCTAACAAATTTTTTCGGGTCTAAACGGGCTTCCTCCGCTTTTCGTCATTTCTCATCAATTTCTAACCTACCCCTCACTAAAATTTTGCTTTTGTCGGGTATTATATGTTTATAAGCTAACAACAAGCAAAACTAAGTTTCATTTTTTCCCTTTTTAAAATGAAAACTTAACACTCCCTTTTTGACCAGCGCGGTTACTCCCTTTTCCGCGCTGGTTTTTTGTTGCGCTCTAAAGGCAATCTGAACCTCGGAATGTGTGAATCCGTGCTATACTATTATAAAAAAGGGGTGATTTTATTGAGCAAATTATGGCAGACTTCCCATCCTACAATGGTTATGGGGATATTAAATGTTACGCCAGATTCGTTTTCAGATGGTGGTAAATACATAACGGAGCAAGAAATAAAGGATCAAGCCATTCGAATGGTCGAGGATGGCGCTGCAATTATTGATATTGGGGGCGAATCGACAAGGCCTGGTTATCGTGAAATACCTGCGGATGAAGAAATTGCGCGTGTTGTTCCTGCGATCCAAGCTGTTCGAGAGGTCCTGCCTGATGTATGGATTTCAATCGATACTTGGAAATCAGAGGTGGCTCTTGCTGCAATTGAAGCGGGCGCTGATATGATTAACGATCAATGGGGCGCGAAAAGAGATCCAGAGATTGCTAAGATAGCAGCAGCATTCACGACGCCGATTGTTTTGATGCATAACAGGACTGATCGTAAATATGACGACTTTTTCGAAAATGTAAAACAAGATCTACAAGAAAGTATTGAGATTGCCAAACAAGCAGGTGTTCCTGATCACCATATTCTTATTGATCCTGGTTTTGGTTTTGTTAAAACACCAGCGCAGAATCTTGAAGTTTTACGTCGTATTGATGAATTAGTAGCCTTTGGTCACGAAGTTCTTTTGGGGACAAGCCGGAAATCAACAATAGGCTTAGTGCTAGATTTACCAGTAGAAGAACGCGTGGAAGGAACAGGCGCGACAGTAGTTTATGGACAAGTGAAAGGCTGTACGATTTTCCGAGTACATGATGTGAAGTCGATCGCTCGCATGATTACGATGACAGACGCGATTCTTGGTAATATCTCAGCACCGCAAAATTAAGGGGGAATTTTTAAAGTGGATAAAATTTATTTAAACGAATTAGCTTTCTATGGTTATCATGGCGTGATGCCTGAAGAAAATACACTTGGTCAAACCTTCATCATCTCACTGACGCTAGGTTTATCAACAGAAAAAGCGGGAAAGAGTGATGAGGTAGACGATACAGTAAGTTATGCAGACGTCTACGAAACAGTAAAAGAGATTGCGGAAAATAAGCGATTTAAACTTATCGAGGCACTCGCAGAAACAATCGCGACAACAATTTTAGCCGAGTATCCTCTATTAAACGAAACAACAGTAAAAGTCATTAAGCCAAATCCGCCAATCCCAGGCCATTATCACTCGGTGGCAGTAGAAATCACACGCGCAAGGAGTGTCAAAGGTGCATAACGCATATTTATCAATAGGAACTAATATTGGAAATCGCCAAGAAAATCTAGAAAACGCACTGAAAGCACTAAACGCGAAGTCAACCATAACTATCGATAAAGTGTCGAGTGTATATGAAACCGATCCGGTAGGCTTCGAAGATCAAGAAGCGTTTCTAAATATTGCGGTAGCTATTCAAACGACATTAGACCAAGAAACACTACTGCAAAAAGGCTTAGCGATAGAATCCGAATTGGGACGAGTACGGCTTATTCGCTGGGGACCACGCCTGATCGATATCGACTTACTTCTATATGATGATATTATTCAACAAACCGAAACATTGGAACTGCCACATCCGCGAATGACTGAGCGAGCATTTGTAATGATTCCGCTTCAAGAAATCGCGTCAACCATCGCAGAACCACTTTTGCGAGAAGATGTTTTAGCGGATCAAGGAATTAACAAGACAGACATCGAATTAATCTGGTAAAATCGGCACTTGTACTTTTGAGTAGATATGTTACCATGAAAATATTGTTTTAAAAGGAGAAATCAAACCGCTGACACCATGGATCGCGTATCCCAGCGGTTATTCTATTTCAAGAAAGAAGGAACATTATATGTGGAAAATTGGCGATGTCCCCATTAAAAATAGAGTCGTCGTTGCACCGATGGCGGGAATCTCGAATTCCGCGTTCCGACTAACGGTCAAAGAATTCGGCGCAGGACTTGTATGTTGCGAGATGATAAGCGATAAAGGGATCGCTCAACGTAACGCTAAAACACTCGACATGCTCTACATCGATGAAAAAGAAAAACCGCTAAGCTTGCAAATTTTTGGCGGGGAAAAAGACATATTGGTCGAAGCTGCGAAATTCGTTTCAGAAAACACGACCGCTGACATCATCGACATCAACATGGGCTGCCCTGTAAACAAAATTATAAAATGTGAAGCAGGGGCCAAATGGCTTCTAAATCCCGATAAAGTATACGACATGGTTGCGGCGGTGGTTGATGCTGTTGATAAGCCGGTAACCGTAAAAATGCGCATCGGTTGGGATGATGAGCACGTATTCGCCGTTGAAAATGCCCAGGCAGCCGAACGCGCAGGAGCAAGCGCCATCGCAATGCACGGTCGTACCCGCCAGCAAATGTACGAAGGGGAAGCAGATTGGAACGTCCTAGCCGAAGTCAAAAAGAACATTTCAATCCCATTCATGGCAAATGGCGACGTTCAAACACCCGAAGATGCCAAAGCAATCCTTGAACAAACTGGAGCAGACGGCGTTATGATTGGCCGCGCAGCATTAGGTAACCCCTGGATGATCTACAGAACAGTTCACTACCTAGAGACAGGCGAATTACTCCCAGAACCAGAGCCACGCGCAAAAATCGAAACCGCCTTACTTCACTTACGCCGTCTCATCGCAATAAAAGGTGAAAAAATTGCCGTCCGTGAATTCCGACAGCATGCAGCCTACTATCTAAAAGGCGCACGTGGAAGCACCCGAGCAAAAGTTGCTGCTAACCAAGCAACAGAATATACCGAAATGGAAGCAATTCTAAGAGGCTTTGTCGATCAATACGAAGAAAAGGCATTAACTAAACAATAAAGTCCATATATAGTAGGAGTAATTCTAACTGAAAATCGTTTTATGCTATCATTCGGAGTTGTCTCATTGCATTTTGAGACAACTTTTTTAAATAAAACTAGAAAAACCAACCCAATTGAGCGTATAATGAAACTATCTGTATAACTTGAAAAAGAATAGGAGTGTCAAATATGTCCAATGAGAACCATGAAGAATTAAACGACCAGTTAATCGTGCGTCGTGAAAAATTAGATACACTACGAGCGGCAGGAGTAGATCCGTTTGGTGCCAAGTTCGTCCGTACAATCAGTCCAGAAGAAATTGTAACCCAATATGAAGGCAAAACAAAAGAAGAACTAGAAGAGGACGCGATAGAAGTATCTGTTGCAGGGCGTATTATGACGAAGCGTGTAAAAGGAAAAGTTGGTTTTACACATATTCAAGATCGTTTCCACCAAGTTCAAATTTATATTCGTAAAGATGGAGTTGGGGAAGAAGCCTACGATATATTCAAATTAGCAGATTTAGGCGATATCGTCGGCGTTAAAGGAACGATTTTCCTAACTAATACTGGCGAATTATCTGTTAAAGCAACAGAATTCACAATGCTAAGCAAATCTTTGCGCCCGCTACCTGATAAATTTCACGGCTTAAAAGATGTAGAACAACGATACCGTCAACGTTACCTGGATCTAATCACAAACAATGAAAGCCAACAACGCTTCGTGATGCGCAGTAAAATCATGAAATATACGCGTAACTATTTAGATAATATTGGATACCTAGAAGTAGAAACTCCAGTCCTACACACTATTGCGGGAGGCGCGGCGGCTAAACCTTTCATAACGCATCATAATGCATTAGACATGCAATTATACCTTCGTATAGCGCTAGAACTACACCTGAAACGCCTAATTGTAGGTGGAATGGATAAAGTGTATGAAATTGGCCGAGTATTCCGTAACGAAGGAGTATCCACACGCCATAACCCAGAATTCACAATGCTAGAAACATATGCATCCTTTGAGAATTTTGAAGATATCATGGACTTAGTAGAAGGTTTGATTTCAACAGTGTGCCAACAATTACATGGTACAACCGTTATCACATATGGTGAAGAACAAATAGATCTAACACCTAATTGGACCCGTCTACATATGGTAGATGCCGTAAAACAATATACAGGAGTTGACTTCTGGAACGTCGAAACAACAGAAGACGCGCGTATTTTAGCAAAAGAACACAATGTTCCAATAACAGAGCATATGACATATGGTCACATTCTTAATGAATTTTTCGAAGTATTCGTTGAAGAAAAGCTTATTCAGCCTACCTTCATATACGGTCACCCGATAGAAATATCACCGTTAGCTAAAACAAATAAAGAAGACTCTCGTTTCACAGACCGCTTTGAAGTATTTATAGTAGGTCGCGAGCACGGCAATGCCTTCTCGGAATTAAATGACCCAATCGATCAACGTCAACGCTTCGAGGCACAAGTCTCAGAACGCGAACACGGTAACGATGAGGCTCATAGCATGGACGAAGAGTTCCTAGAAGCGTTAGAATATGGATTGCCACCAACAGGAGGACTAGGTATAGGAATGGATAGATTGGTAATGCTTCTAACCAACGCACCATCGATTAGAGATGTCCTACTGTTCCCGACAATGAAACCGAGAGATTAATCGTTGAAATCGTGTTTTTGGAAGCATTCAAAAACACGATTTTTACCTATAAAAACCTAATTTGAAAAACTTTTTTTAAAATGTGAACTTTTTTTGACAAATATACTTGCCAAGGTCTCGAAAACGTGATATATTAGTAATCGTTCCAGCAAACAGATAAACGCAACTGAGAGTCAAAAATATTTTTTTGAAAAAAGTTCTTGACAAACTCCGCTAGGAAGTGTAAGATATAAGAGTTGCTGCTAAATGAGTTTAGCGCTTCGGTATGACCTTTGAAAACTGAACAGAAACAAAGATAAAACCAATAGAGACAGCAATGTTTCTAGGTAAGAATCGCAGGGCGGAAATAGAAAGCTATTTCCAAAAGTAATACTAGTAAAGTAATTTGCTAGCGAAGTCAATTTGACGCAAGGATCTTATTCACGGTGTTGAATAAGTATTCAGATTCATCTTTAATTTTAAAGAGAGTTTGATCCTGGCTCAGGACGAACGCTGGCGGCGTGCCTAATACATGCAAGTCGAACGAACCGAAGAAAGAGCTTGCTCTTTCCGACGTTAGTGGCGGACGGGTGAGTAACACGTGGGCAACCTGCCTGTAAGTTGGGGATAACTCCGGGAAACCGGGGCTAATACCGAATGATAACAAGCGTCGCATGACGCCTGTTTGAAAGATGGTTTCGGCTATCGCTTACAGATGGGCCCGCGGTGCATTAGCTAGTTGGTAGGGTAATGGCCTACCAAGGCAACGATGCATAGCCGACCTGAGAGGGTGATCGGCCACACTGGGACTGAGACACGGCCCAGACTCCTACGGGAGGCAGCAGTAGGGAATCTTCCGCAATGGACGAAAGTCTGACGGAGCAACGCCGCGTGTGTGAAGAAGGTTTTCGGATCGTAAAGCACTGTTGTTAGAGAAGAACAAGGATAAGAGTAACTGCTTGTCCCTTGACGGTATCTAACCAGAAAGCCACGGCTAACTACGTGCCAGCAGCCGCGGTAATACGTAGGTGGCAAGCGTTGTCCGGATTTATTGGGCGTAAAGCGAGCGCAGGCGGTTTCTTAAGTCTGATGTGAAAGCCCCCGGCTCAACCGGGGAGGGTCATTGGAAACTGAGAGACTTGAATGCAGGAGAGGTAAGTGGAATTCCACGTGTAGCGGTGAAATGCGTAGATATGTGGAGGAACACCAGTGGCGAAGGCGGCTTACTGGCCTGTAATTGACGCTGAGGCTCGAAAGCGTGGGGAGCAAACAGGATTAGATACCCTGGTAGTCCACGCCGTAAACGATGAGTGCTAAGTGTTAGGGGGTTTCCGCCCCTTAGTGCTGCAGCTAACGCATTAAGCACTCCGCCTGGGGAGTACGACCGCAAGGTTGAAACTCAAAGGAATTGACGGGGGCCCGCACAAGTGGTGGAGCATGTGGTTTAATTCGAAGCAACGCGAAGAACCTTACCAGGTCTTGACATCCTTTGACCATTCTGGAGACAGAACTTTCCCTTCGGGGACAAAGTGACAGGTGGTGCATGGTTGTCGTCAGCTCGTGTCGTGAGATGTTGGGTTAAGTCCCGCAACGAGCGCAACCCTTAATTTTAGTTGCCAGCATTTAGTTGGGCACTCTAAAGTGACTGCCGGTGCAAGCCGGAGGAAGGTGGGGATGACGTCAAATCATCATGCCCCTTATGACCTGGGCTACACACGTGCTACAATGGATAATACAAAGGGTTGCCAAACCGCGAGGTCGAGCTAATCCCATAAAATTATTCTCAGTTCGGATTGTAGGCTGCAACTCGCCTACATGAAGCCGGAATCACTAGTAATCGTGGATCAGCATGCCACGGTGAATACGTTCCCGGGCCTTGTACACACCGCCCGTCACACCACGAGAGTTTGTAACACCCGAAGTCGGTAGGGTAACCTTTATGGAGCCAGCCGCCGAAGGTGGGACAGATAATTGGGGTGAAGTCGTAACAAGGTAGCCGTATCGGAAGGTGCGGCTGGATCACCTCCTTTCTAAGGAAAAGGAAACCTGCTTTTGTTTTATCTTCTGTTTTGTTCAGTTTTGAGAGGTCAATTCTCTCTAAAGAAGAAAGTTGTTCTTTGAAAACTAGATAAGAAAGTTAGTAAAGTGCGGTATAAGTCTTTGACTTGTACCAACCAAGTAAGAACCGAGAATCAACTGAAAGTAACCTTTCAACTAACCGATACGGCCATCGCTGGCTCGTAGACGTTAGGAACATACCCGTGGCGAGTTCGAAAGAACAACGACCCACATGGTTAAGTTAGAAAGGGCGCACGGTGGATGCCTTGGCACTAGGAGCCGAAGAAGGACGGGACTAACACCGATATGCTTTGGGGAGCTGTACGTAAGCGTTGATCCAGAGATTTCCGAATGGGGGAACCCACTATCTTTAGTCGGATAGTATCCTTACGTGAATACATAGCGTAAGGAAGGCAGACCCAGGGAACTGAAACATCTAAGTACCTGGAGGAAGAGAAAGAAAAATCGATTTCCTGAGTAGCGGCGAGCGAAACGGAAAGAGCCCAAACCAAGAAGCTTGCTTCTTGGGGTTGTAGGACACTCTATACGGAGTTACAAAAGAAAGTGGTAAACGAAGTGGTCTGGAAAGGCCCGCCAAAGAAGGTAACAGCCCTGTAATTGAAATCATTTTCCCTCCAGAGTGGATCCTGAGTACGGCGGAACACGTGAAATTCCGTCGGAATCCGGGAGGACCATCTCCCAAGGCTAAATACTCCCTAGTGACCGATAGTGAACCAGTACCGTGAGGGAAAGGTGAAAAGCACCCCGGAAGGGGAGTGAAACAGTTCCTGAAACCGTGTGCCTACAAGTAGTTAGAGCCCGTTAATGGGTGATAGCGTGCCTTTTGTAGAATGAACCGGCGAGTTACGATTTGTTGCAAGGTTAAGCGGAAAAAGCGGAGCCGTAGCGAAAGCGAGTCTGAATAGGGCGCATGAGTAACAGGTCGTAGACCCGAAACCAGGTGATCTACCCATGTCCAGGATGAAGGTGAGGTAATACTCACTGGAGGTCCGAACCCACGCACGTTGAAAAGTGCGGGGATGAGGTGTGGGTAGCGGAGAAATTCCAATCGAACCTGGAGATAGCTGGTTCTCTCCGAAATAGCTTTAGGGCTAGCCTCGAGGTAAAGAGTCGTGGAGGTAGAGCACTGTTTGGACTAGGGGCCCTTCTCGGGTTACCGAATTCAGATAAACTCCGAATGCCATGTACTTATACTCGGGAGTCAGACTGCGAGTGATAAGATCCGTAGTCGAAAGGGAAACAGCCCAGACCAC